>JAUYBT010000141.1 GCA_030692905.1 Bacteroidales bacterium | reverse complement strand
TTATTTGTGGTAATTGGGTTGTCAGTTATTAATGCCCTGACAAGCACAATTGTAAGCTATCTGGAACTTATATTTACTAACCTGATAATAATTGTCGCTTTGTGGATACTTGAGATTATACTGATGCGAAGAAGCGAAAAGTCACTGGTTATTGAGTATGAAAAGATTGAAAACATACAAAACGGAAAAGAGGAAACTCTTCTCACGGATTTAAGGGCAAGGACAGGTATTCCTAATATTAAAAGATATATTATCAATAAGATTGATTTTCTGAAGGATACTGCAACTATTACTGTTTTCTTCGATAACAATTCCAATGATAAAACCGCTAAAAAATGAGGATTTTTGCAAAAAAAAATAAATATTTCATAACACCTGTACTCTTCCTGGTTGCCTGTTTCCCGGAAACCAGGGGGCAGGAAAACGAATACTATCTTTGGACCGGTGTAAAGCTCTCAAAGGAAATCATCTCTGACTTAAAGCTGGTTATTAACCCGGAATTAAGAACTATGTTTAATTTTGAGAAGAAAGAACTTCTCATGGAAACCGGTTTAGGATTTGATCCTTTTAAATTTCTCGGGTTAGACCTCTTCTACAGGCTCAGCAGGGAGTATTCATCTGACGAAACAATTACCCAGCATCGTTTTGCTTTCGATATTCAGCCAAAAGCTGAAATAGACAGATTCTCAGTGGGATTAAGAATCAGGTATGCAAATTATTCGGAAGGTGGGTTAGAAACTGGGAATAGCGAGAAGTACTTTAGATACAGGTTAGAGACTGGATACGATATCAAGGGATCAAAACTTACACCCTACTGCTCATTGGAGCTATTCCACAACCTTCCTGATAAGGAAATTGATAAACTAAGATATCTTATCGGGATCTCTTACAAATTCAACAAGATCCACTCGATCGATAATTTTTTCATATTCCAGGATTACCCGGGGAAGAATAAAAACTGCTATATTTTTGGTGTATCATATAAAATAAGACTACAGAATCAATTATGGCAAAAAAGGGTTTAGTACTGGTTTGTATTATTCATCTTTTGCTGGTTTCATGCGAGAAGGAGCCGGATGATGGCACTATTAAAATTAAAACTCCGGACTGGTCAGAGGCAACACATGGAAATGACACACCTCCCGATTACTCTGTGGTGTTCATGGAAGCCAAGGTGCTGAAGTTTGAAATAATAATTACAGCAGACGATTGGACCAAAATGCAGACCGATCTTACTGCCAATATTAAAACAGGTAATCCTCCACCGCCTATTGATCCTTTGTGGGAACCTGTGTGGGTTCCATGTTCTTTCAGGTTTAATGGGAAGGAGTGGTACAAGGTTGGTATTCGTTATAAGGGAAATTCAAGTCTGAAAGAATCAGTAAACAAAAATATAAAGAAATACTCTTTTAAACTCGACTTCGATGAATTTGAGGACGTGTACCCTGCAATAGAGAACCAGCGATTCTATGGATTCAAACAATTAAATATGGCAAACGGATTTTCCGATCTTTCGCTGATAAGAGAGAAAGTGACAACTGACCTGTTTCGTGAGTCGGGCATACCGGCAGCCAGAACTGCTTTTTGTGAAGTATGGATTGATTTTGGACAAGGGTTAAAATATTTTGGTCTTTATACCCTGATTGAAGAGGTAGATGATACTGTTATTAAAACCCAGTTTACAGAAGGGGGCAACCTGTACAAACCTGAAGGCCCGGCTGCCACTTTTGCAGCAGGAACTTTCAACACTTCAAAAATGGATAAAAAAACCAACCTGGAAACGTTAAATTATTCAGATGTTCAGGCTCTTTACAATACCATTAACAGCGGATTAAGGACTTCTAATCCTGAAACCTGGAAAGTTGAACTTAATAAAATATTCGACATCTCTCACTTTCTTAAATGGTTGGCAATCAATACTGTGATTCAAAACTGGGATACCTATGGGAAAATGAGCCATAACTATTACCTTTACAATAACCCTGAAACCGGGAAACTGACCTGGATACCATGGGATAATAACGAATCCCTGAATCCCGGCAAACAGGGAGGAGCATTAAGCCTTTCACTCAGCGAGGTGTCAAATGGATGGCCCCTGATTAGGTTCCTGCTGAACGACCCTATTTTAATGACACAATATAATAATTACATGCGCCAGTTTACAACAAGTTTTTTCGGTTATTCGAAAATGTCCCAGACATTCGACACGCATGCATCACTGATCAGAAATTATGCCATGAGTGAACTTCCCGGGTTCACTTTTCTGACCTCTCCTTCTGCCTTTAATCCTGCTGTTGAGGGTTTAAAGAGCCATGTTCAGTCAAGACAAAACGCTGTAAATTTATACCTTGGCAACTGAATGTACCAGACCAATAAACTGGTAGAGTTAATATCTTGTTTCCAAAGTATAAAGCACTACCTGTAAACAATGTAAAATCACCTTGTAATCCTAATAAACTTATCGCTTTGGAAGTACGAATACCAGTCCCTTTTCCCTGACTTTTTGTTGAAATACCAGCTTATGCTAAGTCCAGAAGAAGATAAAGAAACTTAAACTGTTAGGGATGGCCAGGGCTTATCAAACGAGCCTCGAAAACGACAAACTGCAACAGCTATCGGCTGATGAACTAATCACTTTGTTGGTGGAAGCAGAATGGGATGACCGCTTAAACCGCAATATTGAAAGGAGGCTGCGTAATGCAAAGTTCCGTTATCAATCGAGTATTGAAAACATAGATTTTGGAGCTGACCGTAATCTTGACAGAAACCAGATGATGCGTTTTGCTGAATGCACCTATATAAGAAAACAAGAAAACATATTAATTACAGGAAGCACGGGGATAGGTAAAAGCCACGTGGCCACAGCCCTTGGGTATCAGGCGTGTACACTTGGTTTTAAGGTCTATTATGCAAATATGGCTAAACTGTTTTTAAAGTTAAAAATGGGAAAGGCAGATGGATCTTATATACGTGAGATATCGCGTATAGAACGGCAGGACTTACTTATACTGGATGATTTTGGACTACTGCCTATTGATAATCAGAATCGTTCTGCACTAATGGAAATCATAGAAGATCGTCATAAAAAGGCATCAATGATAATAACATCACAACTCCCTGTAAACTGCTGGCATGAGGTTATCGGTGAAAAAACCATTGCAGATGCTATACTCGACAGGATCGTTCATGATGCTCACAGAATAGAACTTAAAGGAGAATCTCTGAGAAAAACCAGAGTCAAACAAAAAGAAATTGAAACTTTAAATTAAAATAGATAGATTTGTATAACCACTTTTTACAATGAGAAAGCTCTTTAAAAAACCAGCAACTTCGATGTGGTCAATTTAGTCCGGCCAAATGTGGTCAAGACGGCCGGCATTTGCAATACATAGGCTTAAGGTATGCAACACAAATCGCAACCCTCACTATTGATTAATGCCAGATTGAATTTGATTGAGGGTATTTTGGAAGCCATTTGTAGGACAAATGATATATGGTCTATTAGGCAAGGCATTGGGTATTTGGTAAATAGTTGATTGAAATATAATTGTCGTTCTATTAATATAGTTGTAAATTTGATTTTGTTGGATGTCTGATAACAAATTGTCAGACATTTTGATATATGTGAATTTATATTAACCAACAAGGTATATAATCGCAATAATATTAATAATATAAACTAGTGCCCCATGGTGTTAGATAGCCGTTACAAATAATTAGTGATTATCGAATTGATATTCTCATATAATTCGATGAGCATAAATTTAATTTTCAGGACGAAATGAAGAAATACTATAAATTTCAATCCAAATTTCATACGCTATGAAAAAAATTGTAAGTTTTATCATTTTACTGGCATTCTCCAGGATTGCCGGTAGCCAGGAAACCGCCCTGTTAACCGGACAAAATAACCTATCATTTGTTCCAAACGCCACTCTTTATGCAAACGAAGATGATCAATACACCATGTCTAAATTCGCCTTATCCTTAAACCCTCTTGGATTTTGTCAGTTTGGCCCTTTGATCAACGCCGAATTCGGTTTGACAGAAAATGTGGTACTGAATACCCATGTCCGGTTTTCTTCTCTTGGATTAGTATCCTATCTAATCCATTACCATGAGGATGGACTAGATGAATTATCAGGTATTGCGTTTGGCGGTGGCCCGCTTTATTTTATTGGAGCGAGAAGAAGCAAACCATACGTGGGCATATTATTAGAATATGACCAGGCTAAAATGCTGTATGCTAAGGATGAACAATGGGAATGGGAACAAACCTCCAAATCAATTATATTCATTTTTAATGGGGGATACCGGTTCAGGTTTGAAGGGGGATTTTTTATCAATACCGGCGCATACTTCGGCGCTGCAAGTACCCGTTATGAATGGGATTATACCGATCCTTCCTATGGCAACAACGATCATACAAGCCGTGACGGTACTGATATTACTCCTTTTGGAATGCTGGAAGTGACTGTAGGTATTGAATTCTAACCATGATAATGATTCCAGTGGATCGAGATTACCGGTGTAACGAACATAAGACTGTGTATAAAACACTATTAAGTTAGCGTTCATATTACAGTAACAGATGTAAGGATTATATTGTAGTATGCAATTAAAGCTAATGCAAGTGGTATAATAATATGCCATAATCATCTTAGTGGTAATGTACAACCTAGTGTAATAATTATTTAATTAGTTAACTAATAGTAAGTGGTTCTCTGGTATAAGTCCATTGAAATGGTTTTGCCCTGGTTTTATTATAGGTTTTAACATATTCCATTAGTTGGTCTGCTAATTGGCTTGAAGAGTTCCATATACCACCTTTTACAACATCTTTGGTTAGGATATTGAACCAAATCTCCACTTGATTTAACCAAGAAGAATAAGTTGGTGTAAAGTGTAATTGGATTTTCCGTTTGCCTTTCAACCATTCTTTTACATCTTTTTGTTTATGGATTGAAAGGTTATCGGCAATAATATGCAATTTTTTATTTCTGTATTTCCTGTTAAGTCTCTCTAGAAATTTGAGAAAATTTTCTGCATTATTTGATTCAATAGTTTTAGCAGTAACTTCACCTGTATGGACTGCCAATGCCGCGATCAGGGACACTGTCCCATTTCTTTTATATGTTACGGTCTGTCGCCTTGGATTTCCTGTCCGTAAAGGCAATTCCGGTTGTGTCCTGTCAAGCGCCTGTATCTGAGTTTTTTCATCTACACAAATTACAATGGCATTTCCCGGCGGGCTCATATAAAGCCCTACAATATTTACCATCTTTTGCTCAAATTCAGGGTCTCTGATTTTTCCACACCAGTATTCAATCTTATGGGGGTTTAAATCTGCACGTTTCAATATCTGAAACACTTTTGATTGACTAATCCCAACTTCGTCCGCGATATGCTGTTGAGACCAATTGGTATACCCACCTTCTGGTTTGGTGCATGCCTTTTCGACAACCATTGCTTTTTGTTCGGGGGTAATAGTTTTTGGCTTACCACTGCGCTTTGCATCTTTAAGACCTTCAATCCGATATTTATGAAACCGCTTTCTCCATTTACTTATTACAGGACGGCTTTTCCCTGTTAATTCAATAATTTGGTCAAGTGACTTGCCTTCATCTGAATGTAATATAATCATCGCCCTGTCAACATAACGCTTCTCAAGCTTATGCGACCGGCTCATGGTAAGAAGTACTTGCTTTTCTTCCATGGATAATTGAATTTTTTGTCCTATTCGTGCCATAGGACAAAGATAATAAAATATTAGTTAATTTACTTAGTAATTATTACAATAGCCAGATAACCTTTTGTTCGGGGGTATGAGCCTTTCCGATAATGTCTTTATAAAGATCAGGCCTTCTGGCTTTAATATACCTGAAGCCACCTGATTGTGTGAGTTTTTCGGGAGTAATTATAGCTGAAACATAGTCATCACCAAGAGTACGGCATTCGGCAATTATGTCTCCAAACGGATCTATTATCATTGAACAACCATTCTTCAGCTGGTCATCATCCATGCCTATCGGATTGGAGAACACAACATAAATTCCATTGTCGTAGGCTCGTGACGGGAGCCATTTCATTAACCAGTCCCGCCCTTTCATTCCATCAAATTCTAACCTGAGTGATGTCGGGTCAACTTCTCTGCTATCCCATAATTTTGGATCGACAAAACCAGCTCCTGGCCGGGTTGAAGGTGTACACATTGTTACATGAGGCATGAAAATGATGTCGGCTCCCAAAAGAGTTGTCGCCCTCACATTCTCAATAATATTGTTATCGTAGCAAATCAATATTCCGCATTTCCAGCCATAGAGATCGAAAACACAATATCCGTCACCGGGTGTTAAATATGGATTAATGAAAGGGTGAAGTTTCCGGTATTTTGCAACTAACCCGGTTTTATCAACACAAACATACGTCTTATATAACTTATTCTTACTGTCTTTCTCGAAAAGTCCGGCTAAGATTGCAATGTTGTTTTTTGCTGCTATCTGAATTAACCTCCTGACACTTGATCCGTCGGGAATAAATTCAGCAAGATCAAGCATCTCATCTTTTGAAAGATGCCGGGCAAATGTATAACCGGTAACGGAACATTCATGAAAAGCTATCGCATGGGAACCCTCAAGGGCAGCCTTTTCAGCCAGACTTTCAATTTTTGATAAATTGTAGTCTTTGTCACCACTCCTGTTCTCAAACTGAGCAGTCGATATTTTAATTTTATCCATTATAGCAGCCAATCAACGGCTGATTGGATTGGTATTAACTACTTTTTCTTTTTAAGAAGGAAGAATCCTGCAGCTGCTGCTAAAACAACAGCACCTGCTATTATTATTATAGTTGAGGAACTTCCTTTATCAGAACTCCCTTTAGCTCCACTCTTCTCATCCTCGACCGGATAATAGAAT
>JAUYBT010000246.1 GCA_030692905.1 Bacteroidales bacterium | reverse complement strand
TGCTGACGATCTGCAGCAGATACAGGTCACCGGGACAATTGTCGATGAGAACGACAATCCACTTCCCGGTGTGAACGTGGTTGTCAAAGGTACAACAATCGGTACCATAACTGACCTGAACGGAAAATACACTCTGGCTGTGCCGGACCGGAATGCTTTCCTGGTTGCCACTTTTATCGGCTATGTTTCGGCTGAGGTGCGCGTCGGCAGCCGGAATGTGATTGATATAACTCTTACTTCTGAAGCTTTTGCACTTCAGGAGGTGGTGGTTGTCGGTTACGGCACGCAGAAGAAAGTTAACGTTATCGGTTCTGTAACCACAATTTCGACAGAAGAGATAACAGCTGCTCCGACGAACACAGTATCGGCTGCGCTTAGCGGCCGTTTGCCAGGGCTGGTTGTACAGCAGACTACCGGTGAACCCGGACGTGATGATGCCAGTTTGCTGATCAGAGGTGTTACCACTCTTGGAAATAGCGACGTACTGATTGTTGTCGACGGAATTCCCGGCCGTGACATGAACTCCATAGAACCGGGAGACATAGAGAGCATAAGCGTTCTGAAAGATGCATCAGCAGGGATTTATGGTTCACGGGCCGCAAACGGGGTAATTCTTATTACTACCAAAAAAGGCTCCGAAGGTGCAGCACGTTTTGAATACGATTTCTACCACGGCTGGGAAAAACCAACAGTGCTGCCCGAGATGACTGACGCTGCAACTTATGCTCAGATGATCAATGAGGTGAAAGCTTATAGAGATTTGAGCCCAGTCTATACGGCGGAAGACATAGAAAAATACAAATCAGGTGAATATCCGTGGACACATCCCAACGCCAACTGGTTTAAAGAAACTTTCAAAGAGTGGACAAACACAGGACACCATACTTTCAGAGTTACCGGGGGATCCAAAACCGCCAGATATTTCGTATCGTTTGGCACTCAATCTGACAACGGGCTTTATAAAAAGAGCGCAACAAGCTATAACAGGTACAACTTCAAAACCAATCTTGATGTGCTGCTCAATCAGTATATCAGTATCAACTTTGACATAAATGCATCAGAGGAAGATATGACGTTCCCGACTAAAAGTACCGGCTCCGTTTTCGGAGGATTGATCAGGAATTTCCCGACATCACCTGCCGTATGGCCCAACGGACTGTATGGGCCTGACATAGAATACGGCGATCAGCCGCTTGCAACATCCACATTCGATGCAGGCTTCGACGATACCAAACATTACCGTATAAATCCTATGGTTACAGCCACCATCAGGATCCCATGGGTTCAGGGTCTTGCTGTTACCGGTAATTATGCCTATGATATGTACTTCCAGGTAAGAAAGTATTTTGTCAAACCCGTGACATTATACTTTATGGATAAGGCCGGATATTTAGCTGCAGGTAATACCGGGAAAGAAGACGGATCGGCTTTCCTTACCGGGATAGCCAGGGGAACCATAGCTGAACCAAGGCTGACTGATTATTATTATGATTCCAGGACAATTACCAACAGCCTGAAAATAACTTATGACAGATCATTTGGAGTTCATAATGTGAGTGCATTTGCTGCTGTTGAGAGTATGGATTATTTAAACAAGGGAATTCAGGGGTACCGCAGGTTTTTCATCTCCGACCAGCTGCCATATCTGAATGCAGGAGGTACCGATGAAATGAGTAATGCCTCATCAATCAGCATTAATACCAGGCTTAACTATTTCGGAAGGGTTACTTATAACTATTCTGAAAAATACCTGTTTGAATTCACCTTACGCCGTGATGGTTCGCTGAGATTCTCGGAAGATGCCGGCCGCTGGGGTACGTTCCCGAGTGTGCTTCTGGGCTGGAGAATATCAAGTGAAGACTTCTGGAAGAACAATATCGGATTCATAAACTATCTGAAGCTCAAGGCTTCCTGGGGTCAGATGGGTAATGATGCAGTAAATGCATTTCAATACCTGACTTTGTACGGATTCAGTACAGGTATGGTTACCGGCTCATCCCAAGGTTATTCTGCAAGTCTGGTACAGTCCAGTACGCCTAATCCGAATATTACCTGGGAAGTTGCAAATATCTTCAATGTCGGTTTTGAATCATTATGGCTTGACAGCAAAATCAGATGGGATTTTGACGGGTTTTACCAGAGACGCACAAACATACTCTGGAAAAGAGATGCTTCAGTTCCGGATTTTACCGGAATTTCCCTTCCTGACGAAAACTTCGGTATTGTTGACAGTAAAGGATTTGAAACAGTACTTGGATATTCTGACAAAGCTGGAGATTTTGGCTACTCTGTGACCGGCAACTTTGCGTTTGCACGGAACAAGATCATCGAATATGACGAACCCGCAAGAACAGTGGAATGGCAGGTGAGGACAGGTCATCCGATAGGCGCCATTCTTCAGTATAATTGTATCGGGATATTTGACGATGCAGAAGAGTACGCTTCAACCCCGCATATATCCGATTCCTATAATGATGGTGCCGGAAGTATCATTATCGAGGACTACAATGGTGATACCAAAATAACTTCCGATGACCAGATCCTCTATGATTTTACTACCAATCCTGAGATAACTTATGGCGTGACAATAGGTTTAACCTGGAAGAATTTTTCTCTCAGCACCTTATTCCAGGGTGTGGGAAATACCTGGTACAGGGCCGATTTCCCGATTATGGGCACGTGGGGTAATTATTGGCAGTACTACGCTGACGGCAGATGGACCCCGGAAAATACAACCGCGGAGAAGCCCAGAGCTTTTGAAAGAGTCGAAGATTTCTGGAGAGGAGAAAGCTACACGACAGACTTCGATTATTATAACCACGCTTTCTGCCGGTGGAAAAACCTGGAGATCTCATATAATTTCCCCCAGAGCGTGCTGAGGAAAATCAAATTGAAGGATTTGCGGGTATATTTATCAGGGCAGAATTTAGCATTGCTCTATAATGCTTTTGCCTATAAGCACGATCCGGAAGTTTCCAATGTTACCAGCTATCCGCTGCATAAGGTTTATGCCGTAGGGGCGAGAGTTGCCTTCTGATCTTAACTGTTAAAATTAAATGATATGAAAAAACTTACGAATATAATTTTGTCGTTAATCCTGGTGCTTTTACTCCCTGCGTGTGAATCAGAACTTCTGGATAAAACACCTTTGGATTCATATTCCGATGCAACTGTATGGTCCGATCCTGCTCTTGCCAGCGCTTATTTAAGTTACTGCTATCAATACCTTAACTATGGCTTGCGGGCAGTGATGCTGGGCTCTGTTTGTGATGAAATGCCTGTTGGCAGGGGAAGCAGTAATCAACCTTATAATGCAGGCACTATTTCTCCGGATAATCTGGGAGGTGCACAAGGCAACCCGTTCTTTACTCATTTGTCATGGTCTTCAGGTAATTGGCAAAATGTCCAGAGACTCAATTTATTCCTTGATAATATTGATCTGATCAAAGATAAATACCCGGCTTCTGAACAGGCAGCGGTAAAGGCTAAAACTGATGTACTGAAGGGTGAAGCTCTGTTCCTAAGGGCATTTGTCTATCATAATTTTTGCCGTCTTTACGGAGGACTACCGCTTATGAATACTGCAAATAAGCTGGGAGATGATTTTGGAGGCATAACCAGGTCTACATTTGAAGCAACTGTCAATTTCATTATGAAAGATTGCGACGATGCTGCAGCTTTGCTCCCGTTAAAAGCCAACCAGACGATGGGAAGGGCCACTAAAGAGGCCGCTCTAACTCTTAAATCAAGGATCCTGCTGTTTGCTGCCAGCGACCTTACAGCTGACGGAACTGCTAAAAGTGAGCTTGTAGGTTACAAAAGCGGAACAAACAGGACCACTCTCTGGACCAATGCAAAGAATGCCGCTAAGGCTGTTATGGATCTGGGGACAGCTAAATTAGCCGATTTCGGGGCTCCTGACAAGGCTGCCGTAGCTAAAAATTATTTCGAAATGTTCAAAGCTTATACCCTGGCCAACGATGAGGTTATCTGGGGAAGAATGTTTTCCCTTAACTTGGGAGGAACACACCGGATAAACCAGACAAACGGCCCCAACGGAATCAATAACTTTGGAAGAAATGGTCCTTTGCAGCAGATGGTTGATGAATACGAAATGGAAGATGGTTCAAAATTCTTCGACCACTTCGAGATTAATGCCAGTAAGTTGTACAAAAATAAATCTGCAAAATATGGTCACGAAAGTCCTTACTATGACCGTGAACCGAGATTTTATGCGAATGTTTTGTACGACAGCGCTGTATGGCAGGCACGTCCTGCAAACCTTGCAGCACAGGATCCTCTCGGGATTTACGAAAGACGTACCCACAGGAAAATGACAGGTGCAACCACCTATACAGACCAGTTTGGTCTTGATACCCGTAAAGGACCCTTATCACCCGGTAATGGTTGCTATGGCGGGTATCTTACGAAAAAATTCATGGACAATACAAGCAACGGGGATGTCACGAATAACCAGAATATCTGGATATTCATGCGCTATGCAGAAGTGGTGCTTAATTATGCTGAAGCGTGTATGGAGCTGGGAGAAACTGTCGAAGCTGCCAAGTATATCAACCAGATAAGGACCCGGTCAGCTCTTCCGGATTTCACCGGCGATATTGAGCGGGCCTTGCGTCATGAAAGAAAAATAGAGCTGTATTGCGAGGAAAGCAGGTGGTATGATATAAGAAGATGGAAGATCCTTATTGAAGCCATGACGCCTCCTCTTGGCGGAATTGATATCCTTGAGGTTAAGAACCTTGATGGCACATACACTACAACATGGAAATGGATTTCGGCACACGCTGCCAATGCACCCAGTGAAAAGTTATACTGGATACCGATTGGCACAACTGAGTTAAAAAAGGCGCCTCAGCTGGAACAAAATCCAGGTTATTAGTTTAGGTTGGATAATGTATAATATACTGCCCGATTGGGCAGTATATTATATATAATCAACATTTGTTTTAAAAAATTAGAGCATGTGTTAGAGAAATTATAGATACCTCTGATTTTAACCCGCGGCATCGGGGAAAATGGTTTTTAGAGGTGACTGTAATTATATATGAAAGGAAAATATTATGACTAAAAAAAGTTTTACACGAAGAGATTTTATTGGTAAAACGGCAGCCGGACTAGTCGGCCTGGCTGTTTCATCAAAAGTTATAGGATTAGCTTCAATGAGCGATTTTTCAGCCTCCATGCAAGCAGACAAATCAAAAATGAAATTCGGCATGGTGACTTACCAATGGGGAAACGCATGGGATCTGCCCACCCTTATCACAAATCTCGAGAAAGCCGGATTTGTGGCGGTGGAACTGCGCACCCTGAATGCACATGGCGTTGAACCCACGCTCAACGCTGCACAACGTGCTGATGTGAAAAATCGTTTTGCCGACAGTTCTATTACCTGCGTTGGCTATGGATCCAATTTTGAATTTCACAATCCCGATCAGGTTCAACTCCGCAAAAATATTGAAGGAATAAAATCTTATATCATACTCTGTAAAGATATCGGGGCAACAGGTATTAAAGTAAAACCTAATGGTCTACCTCCTGAGGTGCCAAAAGAGAAGACGATTGCTCAGATCGCTGCTTCTCTGAATGAGGTGGGAAAGTTTGCACAGGATTATGGACAGAAGGTCAGAGTGGAGGTTCACGGCCGCGAAACATCGAAAATAGTCAATATTAAAGCTATATTTGAGCAAATCACTGAGCCTAATGTTGTAATTTGCTGGAACTCTGATGCTAAAGATCTTGATCCTCCTGGACTTGATGCTAACTTCAATTCGGTGAAAAGGTGGATTGGCGATACTGCTCATTTGAGACCATTGAATGCAGGAGACTATCCATACCAGCAACTTTTTAACCTTTTCGCAGGGATTAATTTTAACGGATGGTTACTTCTGGAAGCATCTACCACACCGGCTGACAAAGCCGCTGCCATGAAGGAACAGGTTGCTATATATAATCAATTGATGGCTAATGTAAAAAAAATGTGATCAGTTTCGGCAAGAGCTTAGGAAATTCTTTTTGATCGGATAGAAAAGCTCTGTGAAAATATAATTAAGAATAACACTAACTTTTTATTTCAAACTAAGTATTATCATGACAAAAAGAAGAGATTTTATTAAGAAAAGCGTATTAGGAACTGCCGGCATAGCCATTGGCGGCATGGGGTTCAGTGCTAGATCTTATAATTCAGTCATCGGTGCCAATGAACGTATCAACTTCGCAGTTATTGGTATCGGTGGTAGAGGTGGTAGTCACATAAGTAGCTTGTGTTCCCTGAAAGATAGCCATAATGTACGGTTGATAACCCTCTGCGATACTGATGAACAGTTTTTTGCCGGACGATCTAAAACTGTGATTGATAGAACCGGTGACAAACCTACTACCGAATGGGATATGCGTAAAGTTTTTGACAATCCCGATATTCATGCAGTGACATTTGCAACCCCAAACCACTGGCATGCCCTGGGAACCATTTGGGCTTGTCAGGCAGGTAAACATGTGTATGTTGAAAAACCATGTGATCATAATATTTTTGAAGGACGGAAAATGATTGAGGCATCCCGTAAATACAATGTAAGGGTGCAGGTTGGATTTCAAAACCGTTCGGGTAGTAATATGCTGGAAGCAATGAAATTCCTGCATGACGGAGGTATCGGTGAGGTCTATATGGCCAAAGGTCTTTGTTATAAACTGCGTGATTCATTTGGTATTGCGAAAGACAGCACCCCACCTGCCACACTTCATTACGACATGTGGTTAGGGCCCGCTCCCTGGCGTCAGTATAACGAAAAACGAGGTCATTACAACTGGCATTGGTTTTGGGATACAGGAAATGGGGATACCGGAAACCAGGGGCCACATCAATTCGATGTTGCCCGCTGGGGGCTCAATAAAAATGAACATCCAGTTTCAGTTTATGCTGCCGGAGGCATCTATGGGATTGACCCTAAAGAATGTGCACAGGAAACTCCAAATACGCTATCCTGTACATTTAAATACAGCGATGGGAAAATCCTTGAGTTTGAAACCAGAGGCCGATATACTAACGCTGAATCAAGCGTCAATGTATTAATTGGAAACCTATTTTATGGCACTGAAGGATACCTCGAACTTTATGGCGAACCAGCCATGCCATGGAAAGCATTTCGTAAGCGAGAGAAAGAACCTTTTGCAGGTTCAAAAGACGACGCTTCAATTAAACAAGAACAACCTACCCTTACCGGAAGCGGTGGTGGAAATCATTTTACCAACCTTATTGATGCAATACGTTCGGGTAAAGACTCAGACCTGAATTGCAATATCACTGAAGGACATTTTTCATGTGCACTTCCTCATATGGCCAATATATCACATCGCCTTGGACGTGGATTGAAGTTTAATGGAGCTACCGAAAAATTTGTAAACGATCCTGAAGCAGACGCAATGTTGACAAGGCTGTACCGTAAACCTTATGTTGTTCCGGATAAAGTTTAATATGAGGTGATACTTAATTACTAATTCAAAACATTAACAATAATTTACAAATTTTTTAATTATGAAACTAAAATCAATTTTTATTGTATTAATAACTATTATTTTTTCCCTTTCCTGTGTTGCACAATCCACAAAACAAGTTCAAAAGGGCAAGGGTTTAAATATAGCATTTGTTAACAAGGAGGCTGATAAAAAGATTGATGTCATGATTGACGGAAAACTCTTTACCTCTTATTGTTGGTATGATAATGTATTTAAACCGGTACTTTATCCTGTATATACTTCAGCCGGCACTGAGATTACACGGGGATTTCCGTTAAAACCCAGGCCTGGCGAAAGGACTGATCATAGACACCAAATCGGTATTTGGTTAAACTATGGCAATGTTGACGGTTTTGATTTCTGGGATAATGGAGCTTCCGGGACAAAGGATCCTGAAGGCGGAGAAGTCAAACATCTTGAAATTGAAAAGTTATCTGGTGGTACCGGGGAA
>JAUYBT010000087.1 GCA_030692905.1 Bacteroidales bacterium | reverse complement strand
GATGACCCGGTTTATTACGCTGAATTAGATCCTCTCTATGAAATGAACAACACACCTATAGAGAAAAGAGCAAAACTATTTGAAGGGAAGAATGAGATTGTTAAACAACGCGATGATTCATTTGTACGTGAGATCATTGTTCTCAATCTGGCAGGGGAATATGAAAAAGCTGTGGAGTATTTAAGCAAAAGTAATTTTCATTTCCGTGAAGGAAGCTCAAGAGTAAGGGATATTACAGTTGATGCCCACCTGTTGCTTGGTAAAAAATATCTTTTGGAGAAGAAATATGAACTAGCCCTTCAACAATTCCTCTCAACGATTGAGTCGACAGATAACACACAGTCAGGACGCAGAACGGGTGATATGAGAAGTTCTCAGATAAATTACTGGGTTGGAATAGCTTATGAGGCTCTGGGAAATAAAACCAAAGCAAAATCATATTTTACCTTATCAACTGAACAGCCCATCAGAGCTACTAATTATATCCGTTATTATCAGGGACTAAGTTATCTTAAACTTGGTAATAAGCCAAAAGCCTCAGAATATTTTAATTCCCTGATTGAAGAGGGCAACAAACGGATTAATCAGGGTTCTGAGATTGATTTTTTTGCAAAATTCGGGGAACGCGAAGCCGAAAATGCGCAGTTATCAAATGCATATTTGTTGAAAGGTCTTGGTTATAAGGGACTTGGTGATACCAATGCTGCAACGGAGAACCTGAAGAAGGCGGTTGAGTTATCGGCGAGTAATCTTTATGCTAATGTGGAGTTAAAATAACCAGCCTCCTCTCTAAATATCCCACGAACTCACCCCCTAACCCCCTCTCTACTTTGTAAAGAGGGGGAATTAACTAATATTCAACTTATTACGCCCCCTCTTTGCGGAGCAGAGAGGGGGCCGGGGGGTGAGTTCATGGAGTAATTGGCCTGATTGTTACTTTAAAATCGTACCTCTGCGGCATTACCTGGTACTCCGTAAAAACAGAAAGTGCCGTGCAGCCGACTCCGCTCGTAGCATAATCGAGATTGAAAGTAATTCCATCAAACGGGTGAAGCTGATAAGTGTATAATGCTTTTGTAAGGTTCTCTGCTGAATATGGATGTGCACTGAAATTAAACAGCTTATTCCCTTTGAACTCCAGACCGACTCCATCTTTGTCAGTCATCCTTACCCAACGATTATCGGTTCTTAAGCCATAATCCTGAGGAATAAGATATGGTTCATACATATCAGATACTGTCGATTTGAAAACACCGGTTTTATACCCCGATTTCCTGTCGGGATAATTCTCCTGCGGGCCGCGACCATACCATTGAACATTGTCCAGACTATTATCGAGAATCCAATCCACTCCCACCCTTGGCAGCCATGATGGCATATCGCCATTTGGAACTACTGAATGGTCTATTGTCATTTCACCACTGCTGTTAATATGATACTTATAATGATTCATAAATGCTCCCCTCCTGGTACCCAGTAACGTTAAATTCTTTACCTCTATAATAATATTCTGATCATCAATTGCTTTCACATTGAACATTTCATTTATTAATTGTAATTTATCAAGACCTGCGGAGTACCACTCGGTAGCTGCCATACGTCCATAACCATCAGTTTTGTGTTTGTTATTGGCAGACCAGTACGCCCAGTCATCTGTCTCATTAGCAAGCGGAGCCCTCCAGACATTCAACTCTGCACCCTTCTTAATAAGCTCTTTACCAAGAAACTGCATTGATATTATTGCACCTGTACTCTTATCAAAAACGTATGCAAACTCTTTTCCTGAAATAACCAGTTTATCCTTCTCTTCTTTTACTGTTAATGATGATGCAGGAGCTTTTGGAACCTCCTGAACCGTTTTGAACCATGGCAAATCGAGTTGGTCCCATGCTATTTCAAATCCGGGTTCAGCCCAGAGCGTTTTTTCATTTTGATGGAAACTTAACAGTAAACGGTACTCAACCCCTTCTTTAAGTAAAGGCTTTTTGAACGGGACAGTCACAATTATCTTTTTCTGAGGTTCAAGATTAACCGGAAGGACTCCTTTACTGATTACTTCACCATCACCCTGCAATATCCATTCGGTTTGCAATGCGTTCAGATTTGTGAAGAGATACCTGTTGGTTATCTCAACTTCTCCTTTATCGGCTGAGATAAGCTTTGCAGTAACAGGTTGTGCCGATTTCTTAATCTGCCACATCTCAGGCTGGGGACGACGGTCGGGCCAGATCGCACCATACGTCCTGGCTCCTATCCCATAACTGTAAAACTCACCTCCTTCAGTTATCTCTTCAAAATCGAGCCACAAAGCAGCTTGCTTTTTTAATTCATTTGTTGGGTTTTGAAGTGAACCGGAAGAAACCTCCTTCGGAAAAATTCCCACCTGGTCTATAATTGCATCACAGATATATACTGATGTCTCCTGCCCATGTATTTCGACGTTTCGCCCTATGTTTACCGGGAATGGTGTATTCCGGATATTTCCTGATACAGGCACAGTATTGCTTTCCTTTCCATCGATAGATAATGTGATAGTCTGACCGTTATAATGCGCCACAACATGATGCCAGTTGTTTTCCCAGTTTTCCGGAAGAGCAATCTGTATTTTGCGTTTTTGCCGGGTAGTTATATAAAACTCAAGAGAGTCTTTCCTG
>JAUYBT010000033.1 GCA_030692905.1 Bacteroidales bacterium | reverse complement strand
ACAATTGACCGGGGTATTGCTCTGCATAAAATGATCCGACTCATCACATTCAGCACTTCCGGGGGAGGTTACCTGAACTTTATGGGGAATGAATTCGGTCATCCGGAATGGATTGATTTTCCACGGGAGGGAAATAACTGGAGTTACAAATATGCACGCCGCCAATGGCTACTTGCAAAAAATAAAGATCTTAAATATTACAACCTGGCAAAATTCGACAGGAAGATGGTGAAGCTTCACCATGATTTCAAAATACTCGATGATCTCTCAATTAACAAAATATATGAGAATAATAGCGATAAGGTAGTCGCCTACATGAGAGGTGAGTTACTGTTTGTATTTAACTTTCATCCAACTGTCTCATTCACCGATTATGGAATACCAGTGAAAGGCAGGTTCAGGATTGTTCTTGATACCGATGATCCGCTTTTCGGTGGTTTCAACAGAATTGACAGGAGTACAGTTTACCTCTCGATAAGAAAAGCAGAATGGAACATTATTAATGCTCCTTTATATCTTTATCTCTATCTGCCCTCAAGAACAGCTCTTGTATTTAAAAAAGAACCTGTACGAAAAGCAACCGATCTTTAATCAATCCAGCGAAGCAGGTAAAAATCCTGCTTGTGAGGAAGATCTTTGTGTTTCGGGTAGATGCGTATTCCATAAAAGAAAGAACCTGCCTTTTCCGGTACAAGGTTAGCCTTGTAAAGGCATTTGGCACTTTTGCAGCTGACCAACCTAAACTCTTCGCTGGCAACATATTCATGTTCACCCTGTTTACTCATACGGGTGATAATAAATTCTACGCCAACGTTTTCTTTCGGGATTTTTTTAACATCAAGTGCAATTTCTGCCCTGTAATCGTGGCCGGAACGGTAAACATTTTCTCCTGCCCGCTCAAAACTATAATTTATGACTTCAATATTATCCCACTCCTCTCTCATCGTTTTTTTCCAGGCTGCCAGCTCTTTTGCCTTCTCAAAGTTGTTTCCGATCAAGTATTTATTACGGATAAAAAGTTTAGAATAATATTTTTCATAATAGTCGTCTATCATTCTTTTCATGGTAAATTCAGGAGCAATCTTTACCATAGTGTTTTTTACAAGGCTTATCCATTCGACGGGCACTCCCTGGTTATTAAATGAATAATATGCCGGAACTATTTCATATTCAAGCATATTATAAATAGTTTCAGCATCAACATCATCCTGCAGGTCCTGGTTTTCGAAGGTCCTTTTCTTGGGTAAAGCCCATCCTGCAAATGCCCGGTAGCCTTCAATCCACCAACCATCAAGAACGCTGAAATGGATTGTTCCATTCATTACAGCTTTTTCACCGCTGGTCCCGGAGGCTTCAAGAGTCCTTGTAGGTGTATTAAGCCAGATATCAACACCCCTTACAAGGTATTTTGCCATCTCAATATCATAATTCTCCAGGAATATTACTTTCCCCGTAAACTGGGGCATCTGTGATATCTCAAAAATTCTTTTGATCAGGTCCTTGCCTCCTCCGTCGTTGGGATGAGCTTTCCCTGCATAAATAAACTGGACTGGTTTCTCAGGGTTATTAACTATACGTGCCAGCCTGTCAATATCTCTGAAAAGAAGTGAGGCTCTTTTATATGTTGCAAACCGCCGGGCAAATCCTATAGTAAGGGCTTTTTCATCGAGATGGGTGCTGATATTCAGAAGGGTGCGCGGGCTGACATGCTTCTCCATCATGTCGGAATGAAGCCGTTTCCTGATATTGGAAAACAGGCTCTTTTTAAGGCCGGTTTTGACCTCATAAATCTTTTTATCTTCAACACTATAGAGTTTTTCCCAGAGGCTTCTGTCGGTCTGGTCAAAATTGAGGTTTCCTGTCAATTCCTTATATACCTCTCTCCATTCCGGAGCTGTCCATGTGGGATGATGAACCCCGTTTGTGACATAACCTATGAAAAGCTCCTCTTTAAGATATCCAGGCCACAATTTATTAAACATCCCCTGGCAAACCTCTCCATGCAGTTTACTGACACCATTCACCTCCTGCGACATGCGTGTAGCCAGATAACTCATATTGAATTTCTTATCAGAATCTCCTTCGCAGCGGCCAAGAGCCATCAGCTCATCCCATGTGATTGAAAGACGGCTGTGGTAATGAGAAATATATTTGCGGAGCAGGTCCTCATCAAAGGCATCATGACCTGCAGGAACAGGGGTATGGGTCGTGAAGAGTGTAGATGACCTCACTGCCTCAAGTGCCTGGCTAAATGTAAGATGGTTCTCATCAATAAGGGTTCTGAGCCGTTCCAGGCTAATAAATGCCGAATGTCCTTCGTTGCTGTGATAGATATCAGGTTTCAATCCTAAAGCTACCAGGGCTCTTATTCCGCCTATTCCAAGGATAAGTTCCTGTCTCAGCCTGTTTTCATTATCTCCTCCGTAAAGATAATGAGTAACAGTACGGTCCTCGGGTGAATTATCATCAAAATCGGTATCAAGAAGTACCAGCCGTACTTTCCCCACCATGGCTTCCCAAACGCGTATTTTTACTGTTCGTCCGGGCCATACCAGACTAACGGAAAGATGGTTTCCATCTGAATTTTTTACAGGGATGATGGGAAGGCGCGAAAACTCTTCAGCTTCATATATTGAAAGCTGTTCTCCTCTGGGCCCAAGTTTCTGTTTGAAATAGCCGTACCTGTAAAGTAGCCCGACGCCGGTGATATTCATATTCGAATCGCTGGCTTCCTTAAGATAGTCACCTGCCAGGATTCCAAGTCCGCCGGAATATATCTTCAGGCAGGGGTGTATGCCAAACTCCATACTGAAGTAAGCAATTGAAGGTTTCCCGGGGTCATCCGGGCGATCTTTATAAGCTCTGAACAGGTCATAAACCTTTTTCAGATCAGTCACAAAATTATCATCATCCTCCAGTACCAGAAGTCTTTTATAATCAATCTTTTCAAGAAGCAATTTAGGATTATGATGGACCTCCTCCCAGAGAGACGGATCCATTCTTTTGAATAATGATTCAGCTTCCGAGTTCCATGACCACCAGAGGTTATTTGCAAGTTCCTTCAGAGAGGCTAATTTTTCGGGAACATCGCTCTGAACATATATATCTTTCCACACCGGCACCTGGTGAGGTTTGCGAACAATTAATCCGGGGGCTTCAACAAACCTTACAAATTCCCTGGGTTCATCCCTTCTTTCGCTGCTATGGCTAAGGGCCAGTTCGGATGCGGTGAAATAATGTTCCACCAGGCTATCCCACATTGCGATCCTTGATATAGCATGGGCTTTCTCCCTTGCTTCTTTTATTTCGGTATCATTAAATCTGATAAACATTGACATGAAATTCCTGATATCAGCGATAACTTTATTTTCGTTATCATCAGTTCTTTCAATTATTGATATGCCGTTACCGGGATTTTCAAAATATTTCTTGACCCAAAGGCCAAATCCCGAGAGTGATGTAGTTACAGTCGGAATGGAAAACATCAGGCTTTCAAGAGGGGTATAGCCCCATGGTTCATAATATGATGGGAATACTGAAAGGTCAAATCCGATAAGCAGATCTAAGTATGGCATATTAAAGATCCCATCGTTCCCGTTCAGATAGGAAGGGACAAAAATGATCTTAACCTTCGATTTTTGATCATTATTAAGGTTATTAGCTGCAATCTTCTGTAAAACCGGATCAGTCAATGGGTAATGCAGACTATGGGTAAGGTATCTGTCACCACCGTTTCCTGGTCCGTTATTATACAGGATATCAATTATATCCTGACGTGGTCCTTTATGGTATGCAGGCATAAGGATAAAGGCAACACATTCTTTTTCAATATTATCCTTCTTATTCAACTCTCCGAGAGAGTCAATAAAAATATCAACCCCCTTATTTCTGAATTCATATCTTCCGCTGTTAACAACCAAGACACAATCTTTTGAAAGGGAATAACCAAGTACTGCCTCAGCAACGCTTTTCAGTTTCGATCTGGCATTATTTCTGGTTTCCTCAAATTTATCAATTGGCGGAACAAAAGAATCTTCGAAACCGTTAGGAGTGACAATATCAACATCCTTCCCCAGAAAGTGGCTGCATTCTCTTGAAGTTATTTCACTTACAGTGGTAAAAACATCTGCCTCAACAGCCGAAATTTTTTCGAGCGATTGTTTTGCCACAACATTGAACTCGCGTGCAATCTGCGCCGGGTTATATTCTTTCATCCTGCCATAAAGCGGACGATTATTGCCCGCGATACACCGGCCAAGTACTGTGGCATGGGTTGTGAATGATGTGGCCACCCATGGTGCAAATTTTTTCAGGTATAATATCCCTGTCCCGGTCATCCACTCATGAAACTGAGCAATGGTATTATGATGCTCATAGTAAAAAGTAGTAAAGCTCTCAATTAGTTTACCGGCGGCATATCCAAAAAGTGCGGGTTCAACATAATCCCATTGTCCTGCTATACTGTCGAGCTTATATGTTTCCCAGAATCCGGCAAATATTTCATTCTGCTGTCCGAAATACGGAGTAAAATCAATAAGAATCACAATTGGCTTCCCTGCAATGTTCCATCTCCCTGTTTTTACTCTTAATCCTTCTGAAGCAGCCCTGCCCTTCCATTCAACAAACAGCGATTCATCAGGGATGAACTCCGGATTTATCACATCCTCCCTCCACACATCAGGTCCAATAAGTATATAATTATCTCCAACTACATTTACGATATTAAGTGCTTTTGTTGAGATTACCGTATGTATGCCTCCCACTTTATTGCATACTTCCCAACTTGTTTCAAAAATAAATTCAACCTTCATCGTCAGTCTTTAATTGTTTCAGATTATTATTCAATTTTCTTACTCCTTTTCGCTGTCTTAAAAGGTTTAAGAGGAGTTGTCTTTTTTACTGTTTTGGTTTTTGCTTTTAGTGGTCTTTCTTCACTTTTCATTACCGGTGCTTTCGCAGAAACTTTGGTTTGCTTTTTTACCGGAATTTTTGCTTCCTTTTTGGGTTCTTTCTTTGTTAATTTCTCAATCTCGGCTACCTGTTTATCGATAATCAAGTCTTTTTCCCTGATTAGTGAATTGAGCTTAAATATCTGATCTTGCTCCGCAGTATCAGGGAACCATTTTTTCAGCCTGATCTCAAAATCGCTGAGCACGTTCATATAATTCATAAATGCATCATACGGCGTTTCATAGGGATTGAAGTAGGCATGGACCACTCCGTCGGAAAAAAATTTAGTTGCCATATAATAAAAATGGTCGCTCGACTGGAGGTATTCCCAGTCCTTTTTCATCTGGTCATCTTCACATTTATTTACCGCCCCTGCTAAGCTATATAATTTATCAAGAGCTGCAACCTGCAGTTCATTTCCGAGCCATGCAGTAATATCGCGCTCTTCATCAGCCCATGAGATTGCAGAAGGAACGCTGATTGCCGACACCGGTTGCAGTATATCGGCAATCTCCGTCGGGGGTCATAAATCTGAATGGTGTTTTCCTGAGAACAGTGCCTGGCATATGATACAGAAAATCAAATATTCCTGTCTCTTTCCAGTTGTGTTCTCCGAAAGTCTCATAGTCGAGAAAAATGTTTAACAGTTCACTTTGGGGGGCAAGTTTATTTATCCATGAAGCATATTTATCGGCTGTTAATGGCCATTCGTTCCAGTTCCTGTTCGAGAATCGGAAAGCAATATCATCGCTTAATACAAAGTTTCTCAACAGTACTTTAAGTCGCGGGTTTATTGAATTACAATACAGATAGTTGGGGCTTTTCCACCCCAATATATGGTTGGCGCCCTCAGTTAAAATCGACTTAAATCCCATATCAGCAACCCACGACCCGATTACGTCAGAGTATATTAATTCAGTATTACGGAATGATGTTGCTTCAACTCTCAGAAACTCTTTTAACATTTCTTTATGTTTAGTAACCTGGCTTTCAAATTCACTCCTGCTCTTCAGTGAAGCCAGTGAATGTGAGTTGGTTTCAGCAAGGAATTCCACCATTCCGGTCTCTGCAAGCTTCCTGAAAGAGTCAAGAACCTCTGGAGCATAAAGTCTGAACTGGTTGATTGCCAGACCTGAGAGGGAAAAGGTTACTTTAAATTTCCCTTTGTGCTTCTGGATAAGATCCATAATAACGTTATTGGCAGGGATGTAGCACTTCTCTGCCACTTTTCTCATGATAGATTCGTTCGAGAAATCATCATAATAATAATGATCGTTCCCCAGGTCAAAAAACCTGTATCGCTTAAGCCGGAAAGGCTGATGAACCTGAAAATAGAAGCATATTGCTTTTTTACCTGATGCACTCATATCTTAATACTTAATTATTCCCAATCACTCTGTAATATATATCCCTTACATGCCTGGCTGAATTATCCCATTTAAGCCGGATAACCTCTTCTTTACCGTTTTTAATAAACATGTTAGCCAGGGCCGGATAGTTGAGGATACCATAAATTGCGTCGGCCATTTCATCTATATCCCAGAAGTCAGTTTTTACTGCATGTGTAAGTATCTCAGCAACACCCGACTGTTTACTTATAATAACAGGCACGTTCGACTGCATTGCTTCGAGCGGAGAGATACCAAATGGTTCTGATACAGATGGCATAATATAGACATCGCTTATATCAAGCATGGAAAAAACGTCTGCCCCTTTAAGGAATCCTGTAAAATGGAACCGGTCAGTTATTTTCAGCGCGGCAGCTCTTCGCATCATCCTTTCCATCATATCTCCCGATCCTGCCATGACAAATCTGACATTGTCCATTACCTGTAAAACCTTATAAGCGGCTTCTATAAAATATTCAGGACCTTTCTGAAGGGTTATGCGGCCCAGAAATGTTACCACCTTTTCATCAAAACCTTTTTTAATGATAAGGTTTTCAGAAATCGTAACCGGTTCAACGGCGTTATAAACAGTTTCAACTTTATCAGGATCGATATGGTATTTGTTTATAACAATGTCTCTGGTCAGGTTACTGACAGTGATTATTTTAGAGGCAGCATCCATTCCACTCTTCTCGATGCGGTATACATCGGGGTTGACATTACCTCCGCTACGGTCAAAGTCTGTTGCATGGACATGGATAACAAGAGGTTTCCCCGACACTTCCATGGCGGCGATCCCGGCAGGATAGGCAAGCCAATCATGCGCATGGATAATATCAAACTCATTTTCTTCAGCTATCACAGAGGCTACGATGGCATACTTGTTTATTTCGTCCATAAGGTAATTGTCATATCTTCCTGAAAAATCGACCATCCCTCTACTGTTTGTCTGGATGAAAAGATTATAACCGGAGACTTCTGATCTGACCATTTTCCAGAAATCTTCGGGATCGGTATACGGAACAATTTTTGATGATACTTCAATTTTTTCAAGAGGGCGTCTGAATCCTTTGTAATAAACCTTCTTGAATGTTACCGGCGTCTGGTTTGCACCAACCAGTCTGACCATAGTCTGATCCTCATCACCCCATACCTTGGGCACAACAAAAATTACCTCCAGGTCATCAAGGGTTGCCATGCCTTTTGTTATACCATAGCTGGCAGTACCTAATCCGCCTGAGATATGAGGTGGAAATTCCCATCCAAACATTAACACACGCATATCCTGCCTCCGTTATTGATTTGCATACTTAGTTTCAAGCAGCTCAATTATCCTCAGCACCTCACCTACACTCCATGCCTGTGAAATAGCTCCCCGTGGTGAATGAGGAGGATCGCCATCATGGATTTCGGAAATGGTACTTACTCCATGCTCACTCATCACTGCTTCAAGACCAAAAATCAGCTTTTTGACTTTCTGTACCCCCTGTTCCCCATATACTTTCAACCAGCCTTCACAGAAGGGGCCGAACAGCCATGGCCATACCGTACCCTGATGATATGCCTTATCCCTCTCCTCCTGATTTCCTTTATATGCTCCTTTGTAAAATTTATTACCCGGAGAAAGAGTTCTCAACCCTCTATTCGTAACAAGCTCTTTATCTGCAATATCCAGAACTTTCTTCATCTGTTCTTTATCAAGCATCGAATAAGGCAGCGAAACGGCAATAACCATATTTGGCCTGACAAAATTATTTTTACCTTCATCATCGTTAACATAATCAGCCAGATAGCCCAATTTGTCATCCCAGAATATTTCAAGAAATGATTTTTTTATCAGCTCAGACAATTTTTCATATTCCTTAATAAACTTTTTATCATTTTCGGTCCTGGCCATCTCAAGAGAGAAGCAGACAGCATTATACCAGAGGGCATTGATCTCAACAGCGTAACCTCTCCGTGGTGTAACAGGGATCCCATTTACCACTGCATCCATCCATGTAAGGGCTTTCCCCGGGGCATCAGCATAAATAAGTCCATTATCTCTCATGTGGATATTAAATGCAGTGCCGTTTTTATAAGCGTTTAGTACCGATTTTGCGGCTTCACCATAACGCTCCCATCCATCTGTTCCGCCATGTTCAATATATTGTTGAACCGCCCGGAAAAACCAAAGAGGGGCATCAACTGAATTAAAAGCAGGGTTGCCCGCATCACCCATATTAGGGAACAAGCCATCCTTCATCCTTTCAATCTGGGTATCTAGAACAGCCCTGTAGAGAACCAGTTTGTGCCGGGCTAAAGCCAGTCCCGGAAGCGAAATAAAAGTGTCTCTCCCCCATGCACCAAACCATGGATAACCGGCAATAATAAGAGTTCTCCCTCCCCGTTTTTCAACAAACTGCTGAGCGGCATTTCTTAAACAATTAATAAAACTATCCCTGGGAATTTTTCCGGAAACTGCCTTTGTAAACTTCTGCTTAAGTCCTGATGTCTTTTCTTCCTTCGTGGAAGCGGAAAATACTATTATATCTCCCTCTTTTGCGTCAAACTCAAAAAAACCCGGAGTAAAAAGATCTTCGGAATAATCATATCCCCGTTTTTGTTCTTCCGGATATTCAACACCTAAGTACCAATCGGGAACATGAATAAACTCAACTTTTGTAGAAAACTGCATATTCAATGAAGGAAATCCTTCATATAACTTTGATTTGACCCCGTTTTCAATGAAGTCCACCTTTGTATTTGCAGCATGGTTGGCATGTGTCAGCTGGTGAATATTTCTGAAAGCCAGAAACGGGCGTACCTGGAGCTTCATCGGTTCCGATGCTTCAAGAATGGTAAACCTGAGAAGAAATTGTTCTTCATAGTGAACCAGCAGCCTTTCCTGTTTCAGGATAACTCCGCCAACCCTGTAAATTCTTGACGGAATGTTATCAGCGTTAAAGTCCTCTATATATTTATGCCCCTTTGGACTGAAATGATCGCCTTTATATTTTCTGATACCAACATTAAAACTCTTGTCGTTATTTACAACAGTAACATCGAGTGAGGAGAGAAGTACAAATCTTTCGCCGCCAAGCTCGTCTACAGGGCAGATGAGTAATCCATGGTATTTACGTGTGTTACAGTCAACAATAGTGGTTGAGGAGTAAGACCCAGCTCTGTTTGTCCTTATTATCTCCCTCCCCAGCGAATACTCAAGGTTTACTACCTGACTCTTTTCGAACTCAATATAACTCATATAATTACTGTTTGTCTGAAATAAAAAAGCCTATGAAAGATAACAAATATTATTGAACCTTGCAAACCAACCAGTATGATGCAAAGAAAATTAATAAAATTTCTTAAAAGTAGTGCCGGATAAAAAAAAGAATAACTTTGCATTTCAATATTTCAAAATAATTATCAATTAACATTTTAATTAATGAATAAGAAGCTTTTTCTGTACTTATTGGCAGCAATGGTAATTGCCGGTTGTAAAAGTAATACTGTCCAGATTTCCGGTACGCTTTTAAACCCTGTCAGCGGAGAATATATTTTTCTGGACGAACTGAAGACAAATGAACTGACGACTGTTGATTCAATGAAGGTATCGGATGATGGAACTTTTAACTTTAAGATGGAGGCTAAACTTCCTGCCTTTTATCTTCTCAAAATAAATGAAAATAATTTCCTGACCATGCTTGTTGAGCCGGGTGAAAGAATCCTCATTAACGCACATAATGATTCTTTGAATTATCCAATATCTGTTTCCGGTTCGAAAGGAACAGAATCGATGGCTGAATATAACAGAACTCTCAGAATGACTATTAATAAGCTTACGGGACTGAACAGCATTTACATGCAGAATGTTGATAATCCGGGATTACCGGCTGTGATCGAATCGCTCGACAGCATGGCTCAGACATATCTGAATGAGATAAACTCCTACACAAAAACATATATTGATGAAAACCTTACATCACTTGTAAGCCTTGTTGCACTATATCAACAGGTTGCGCCGAATGTTTATGTTCTTAATCCTTCCAGGGATCTGAAGTATTTTGTAAAGGTTGACTCATCCATGTCTATACTGTACCCGGAATATGAGCCGGTTACTTCACTTCATGAACAGGTTCAG
>JAUYBT010000007.1 GCA_030692905.1 Bacteroidales bacterium | reverse complement strand
TTTGAGAATCCGATATTAATTGTTCGGTGTCATAAGTTTATTAAAGTTAAGTTCGCTTGTTGGTATAGGCCAAATATAAGTAGGGCTGTTTGGAGCAACACTCGAAACAACTCCCATTATACCACCATTTTTAGCCGGGATGGTTAATGATAATCTCATCAGGTCCATATTACGGATCCCTTCGCCAAGGAACTCCATGTTTCTTTCAAGCAAGATTGCATCATAGAAGCTCTGTACTGTAGCAAATGAAGCAAGTGTAAAGGCACCTGTTGGAAAAGAGCGGGTACGGACTGCATTCAACAGGTCAACAGCAGGTTGTGTTACTGCATTGCCTTGGCGTACAATTCCTTCAGCACGGTTAAGAAGCACTTCAGCATACCTCATTACCGGGGCATAATTGGTCAGAGTGGTAAGATCCGGCCATTTATTCAGGAAAGTATTACCTCCGCTTGTAACCATCATTACTCTTCTTGCGTCGGCTGCGTTCATTTGTGCATAAGTAGATCCGGCAGCTGTAATCAGATAATACGACTCAGATGAAGAGGGACTATAATAATGGGGAAGACCATTCTGTCCACCCGGTCCGTTTGTAGTGGTAAATGGCATAGAGAAGATTGACTCTTTTGAAGTGTAAGGCGTTGCAAAAACATTGGCATAAGATGCATTTAATACATGGGCAACACCAGATGGAGCTGTAAAAGGAGCTGCTGCAGATACGATCTTAGTTGATTCTGTCACAACGCTTGCCCAGTTTTGCATATGCAGATAAACCCTTGTTTTAAATGCAATTATTGTATTTTTATGAATTCTAGTTGTATTGAGCAGATCGGTGCTGTAACTGGCAACTGCCAATGGTTCTGCTTCGTTCAGGTCTTTGAGTATCTGAGTATATACTTCAGCGACAGTGCTCCTGGCAAGGTCATTACCTTCTGCTGATTTCATTGCAATTAAACGCAATGGCAAACCTGGATTAGCACCAGCATTCATGTTATAAGGTTTGGCATAAAGCTGAAGAGCGTAAAAGTAACACAGTGCCCTCAGCGTTAATGCTTCGCTTTTAAACTGGTCATATTCAGCCTGGGTAATTTTCCCGGTTAGTTTACCTCCGGTCCATGCTGCATTCAAACCATCATAAAAAACGTTGATAGCATTTACTGCGGCATATATTGCACCCCATAGGTTCTGAATCTCATTTGTTGAGCTGAGAACTGTATGGTTCCATGTAGCAAAGTTGGTTACGAGGTTAGAGCTTTTTGGAATGAAGTTTTCAGCCCTCACATCATTATAGACAAAATACCTGCCGCCTAAGAAAGCTCCACTTTTCATCAATGCATACATACCATTTGCCTGGGCAACCACCCTGTCTTTTGTATCAAATACTGAAAGATCGGAAAGGGATGTTTTCGGTACCGGTTCGAGATACTCTTTTGAGCATCCGCCTGTCAACAATATTAATATCAATACTATTGATCCTTTAAATATATTTTTCATAATATTTTCCATATGTTTATTAATTAAAAAGTAATATTCACTCCAAAGGTAACGGTCCTTGACTGCGGAGCAGAGTTCCTGTCGATACCGGGAGCAAGGTTGGTATCACCGTTAGTCGAAACTTCAGGATCAGAACCGGTGTACTTGGTAAACACGTATGCATTGAAAGCCTGAGCATAAAGCCGGATCCTTTCGATGTTTAAATTGCCTGGTATTTTCTTGAAGGTATATCCTGCTGAAATACTTCTGACTTTAGCATAATCACCTCTCTCTATATTTTCTGAAATCGGGAAAGCGGAACCGTTTGAAACGTTGTCATTCATAACAGGTTTCGGTATATTGGTAATATCACCATCCTGTTTCCATGCAGTTTCATAAACCTCTACCGAGTTATTCCACCATCTCTGGTCTCTCAATCCCGCTTTTGATCCGTTATAAATGTCAAAATCAAAAGCATAAGTTAAACCTAGACCAAAATCAAAATCCTTATAGGTCAAGTTATTGTCTAAACCACCATAGTATTTCGGAAGCGGGGAACCCATAACTTTACCATCTGTGGTGACGGAAATAGTAGGAGCAACTCCCGAACCATTTCTGTATGTCCACCTGCTCGCAGCAGGAGACTCATGACTATAAAGAACCTCTGCTCCGGCGGCATTAACATAAATCCTTCTGCCGGTGGTGGGATCAACACCTCTTGTTTCCACTGCAAAAATATTACCGATAGGTTGTCCAACCACTGTTTTACTTGTTGTCTCAAGGCCACCTGTTACACCCAAAATTTCGGTTACACCCGGAGCCAGTTCAGTCACCTCATTCTTTAATGTGCTGAAATTAAATGTGGTGGTCCAGCTAAAATCAGCAGTTGAAATATTGTAGCTGGTAAGTGTAAGTTCGACACCGGTATTATACATTGACCCCACGTTAGCAGGTATTGTGTTACCGGGGATACCTTTCGACGGGGATTGCGGTACATTAAGGATAAGATCATTAACATCATTGTAGAAATAGTTAAGATCAACCTGAAGTTTATCTTTTAATATGCCGAAACTTAAGCCTACGTCGTACTTATCACTTGCTTCCCACAGGAGGTCGGCATTTCCGGCCTGTGAGAAGGTAAGTGTTGGCACAGCACCATAAACCCCTGAACCATACAGGAACAATGAACTGAAATCCCCAATACCTCCCATATTACCTACCCGACCATAACTAGCCTTAAGTCGCATATCTGAAACAATTGTTCCTAATGTGCTGTTGGAAATAAACCCCTCATTAGAAATATTCCACATAAGTGATGCACCACCAAATGTTCCGAATTGATTCCCTATTGAAAGACCTGAGTAACCATCGCGGCGTGCACTAGCCTCCAGATAGTATTTCTTATTATAATTCAGGTTCATTCGTCCAAAATAAGAGACAAAATAGTTTTCACCCTGACCACCACCACCCATACCGGCTGTAACCCATGAACCCTGATATGAGACGAAAAATGGATCGGAAACATTGGTCTTACTTCCCGACCAGCTATTGCCAGTAGTACGTTGTTCTTCAGTTCCGGCTAAGAAACTAAGATTTAATTTTTCAAGAAGGGTGAGATTATAGTTTATAGTATTGGTCCAGGTCCATCTAAGTACCCGGTTGAAACTGTTTCCGGCATAGCCATTTGGTCCATAGCTATCTCCTGTAACAGGAGACTGAAATGTGATTGATTCGGCTGAAAGATTGTCAATGCCATAGACTGTTTTAAGTACAAGACCCTTAATTGGCTCAATACTCCCGCTAAAAGATGCCAGTAACCTGTCGGTCTCATTGGTAAACTTATTTAAGTCAAAAATGGCAACGGGGTTATAATAGCCAAGGGTCGGGAATGGCTGACCCATTCTTCCGATAGCTGAACCTTCAATATTATAATTATTACTTCCGTCGTTCAGATAAGGTGAAAGGTTCGGAGGAAGAACGAATGCAAGACGTGCAGCACCTGCAGTTGCAAAAGATGCACCTGTATTGGGCGCTTCATTTTTACCATTTGTATAAGATACATTTGCACCAAAAGTGACAAACCTGTTCAGTTTATGATCGAGGTTTAACCTTACATTTTTCCTGTTATAGGTGTTCTTTTTAATCATACCCTCCTGATCAGTATATCCTACAGAAAGGAAATAGCTTGTGCTTGCAGTAGAACCAGAGAAAGAAATTGCATGATTTTGCTGTAATCCTGTCCGATAAACATAATCAGACCATCTGGTATCAATCGGGACACCGTTTGCATCGTTAATAACAGATAATTGAGGAGCTGTCGGGCCCGACAGATTCTGCCATGCACGGTTCTTATGTTCGATATATTGTTCAGCGTTCATCATTTCAAACAGATGATAAGGTTGTGTATAACCTACATAGCCATCGTATGTCACCCTGGTCTTTGGACCTGATCCGCGCTTGGTGGTAATAAGGATTACACCGTTGGCAGCCCTTGAACCGTAGAGTGCAGTGGCAGAAGCATCCTTCAGGATATCCATTGATTGAATATCAGCAGGGTTAATATCAGCCAGCGAGTTTGAAATGGCATTATTACCTGAAAAGTTCCCGGTAAACATTGGAACACCATCTACAACAATCAGGGGAGATGAACTTGATGTAATTGAGTTAAATCCCCTGATGCGAATGACCGGAGGGTTATTCAAAACGCCGTTTGGAAGAGTAACGGAGACACCAGCAGCCTTTCCCTGCAAAGCCTGGTCAAAACTCTGAACAGGAACGGTTTTTATTGCGTCACCTTTTACAGTCGAAACAGAACCTGCGATATCACGCTTTTGCTGGGTTCCATACGCAACTACCACAACCTCATCAACTTTGAACACATCCTGCTCAAGTACTATATCAATTTTTGTTCTGCCTCCTATTACTACTTCCTGAGTTCTGAAGCCAATAAAACTGAATACAAGTGTTTGGGTATTTGTTGGTACTGAAATTACATATTTCCCATCAGCACCCGTAATCGTACCAAGAGTAGTCCCTTTAACAGAAACTGACAC
>JAUYBT010000195.1 GCA_030692905.1 Bacteroidales bacterium | reverse complement strand
AATAAGATCAGCTATTCCTGTTATCCTTCCCATCAACTCCCTGTACTTAAGAATAGCTGTCACTTCATATTTTTCAAAATATAGAAGTCGGGCAAGTTCTTTATAATCAGCTGAATTAATATTGATCCTGGTAATGGCTAATGTGTCAGCAAAAATACTGCCTCTGATAAGATTATAGGTCTCTTCCGGTAAGCCATAAACCTCTTTAAGTTGCTCTATCCTTGCAAAGCCACCAAGTAAATTCCTGTATTTTATGATCCTCGCTGATAAAACCGGACCAATTCCCGGAAGTCTGACAAGTGAAGCAGAGTCGCAATTGTTAATATCAATCAGGACTTTTTGTTGCTTCCTGTAAATGACTCTGACCTTTTGCGTTGTGTCAGTTTTAACTTCAAAAAAAGGAATAAGCTTTTCAGCCTTTCTTTCTTCAATTCCATAAATTTTTTTAATGTCCGCAGGTTGTCTGAATTTTCCTCCTTTGTTCCTGTATTTAATTATTGTATTGGCTTCTTTTGCAGCAAACCCAAGTTTAATCAGGGTATCATAAGATGCTGTATTAGGATCAAATGAGAAAGGTTGTCCCGTTGATGATATATCCCCACTAAGAAATCCTGATGGACTTCCCATGGCTGAAAAGCTAGTAGAAAAATCCTTAATGACTATATTTCTTTCGGGGACAAAATATCTTAGGGCAAGTATCAATATAATGATAAGAAGCAATATAAAAGCGGATCTTCTTTCCCTTCGCGTAAAGCCAAACCAGTTCTTAATTGGTTCCCTGTTTAATTTCATCATAATATAATTGTTTTTAATGGTATGATGCAACTCGCCCCGACGCGTAGGGGCTCGGTTCATTTTTATAAATATGCAGTGAGACATTTGCAATTTAAATAATTCTATGCAATAAAACAGCAACAACCTGCTGATTTTTAACATAAGTACAACTGAATAATGAAAAGTATTTTGAAGTACGCACAAAAAGAAACATTTATTTCTCAGAAATCAGAACGGATATCCAATCCCCAGTACCATTGTAAAGTCATTTCTTTCGTATGACCGGCTCATAATTATCCATTTTGACCCATCTGGCAATAAAGGATCCCGCAGTTTCATGCCAATGTCAACCCTCCCGATAACGAATTTAAAGTCGAATCTTAATCCGGCTCCGGTACCTACTGCAATATCTTTATAGAACTTGTTAAAAATGAATTGCGATCCCGGCCGTGATGGATCATTGTTATAGGCCCATATATTTCCTGCATCAAGGAAAAGTGCCCCTTCGAGGATCCAGAATAATTTAAACCTGTACTCGGCATTTGCTTCTAATTTTATATCAGCTGTTTGGTTCAGGAACTTAGGGTTGCCGGGATCATATGAACCGGGACCAAGTGATCTAACCTGCCAGGCTCTGATACCGTTTGCGCCACCTCCGAAATACTGCTTTTCAAATGGTATAGCCTTTGAATTGCCATAAGGAATTCCAATACCAAAAAAACCTCGATATACAATTGAACTAACATCATTAAGAATATAATTGTATCTGAGATCGAAGTCGGTCCTGACATATTGGGCAAAAGGTAGCCCCAGTATTTTATAGCTGCCATCAGTTTTTTTGCTCCTGTAAGTTTGCCAGCCATTTCGAGCATATTCCCTGATGCTTCAGCATTTATTCTGAGAAACCAGTAATCTCTTGATTTTTTAATTTTCTGGTTATTATATATATATGAATAATTTCCACCAAGAATCATAACATCCTTATAACTATTAGCCTGAGAGGATGATTCGATTTTGGCTGCAAAAGCTGAATCTATGGATCCTGGGGGAAGTTTTACTATGTTTAACTGAAGTGGATTTACTATATGTTCCTGATAATTACCTGCTTTCCAGTTATAACCAAAGGTTGCAGTAGCTATGGTTCTGGTAAAAGCTGGCATAGCCTGATAGCTATAGGCTGCCAGTAAAGTAGTGGTAGGATTATACTTTTTGATGAAACTCTCCGTTTTAATAAACGGTAATAAAAACTTTGGAAGTCTCAGGCTTGTCTCAAATCCATATTCCTGGGTACTTTGCAGTTTGCTGCTGTCCTGTTTATTCGCTTCATAAGCTCCTTTCAGCTTTATGCTGAATAGTTCTGCACCATGAAAAAGATTTTTGTGCTGGTATATCAGATTCAGTGCGCCACCGAGGTTACCGGACGTATTGGTTCCTTCAAGTTCTACCTTATAGGACTGTTGACTCAGAAGAGTAAGCTGAATATTGCAATCAAGCATCATTTCCGAACCCTGTGCTATACCAGGTTCATTTAAATCGTTGTAGATGATATTAACCAGACGATACACCTTCAGGGATAATAGATGTGCCTGCGTTTGCTCAGTATTTGTCACATTGAAAACTGATCCGGGCTTCAGGTAAAGGGACTGGATTATAAGATCATACTTAATTTCAGGCTTTCCTTTTCGGGTAATAAAATAGTATCCATTGTAGTTAGTGGTATCGAGACTATTAAGGTACGCTTCACCCCCTTCCAGAGCATCCCTGGGAACAAAATCGGGATAGATGTAGATATTTTTAACCCGGTAGATCGAATGCGGAACGAGGCTGACTCTGTTATAAGAATCAAGGTTTGTGAAATTCTTAACACCATAATAAATATCAACCTGTCTGTTTCCGACTGTACTGTCAACCCTGAAATAAATGTGATCGGTGGAAAATCCATAAAAACCATAGTCCTTGATAAAACGCTCAAACCTCAATCGTTCAGCCTGCAGTACATCAACATCGTAAGGCTTTCCCCTTTCGATGACACAGCTCATAGAGTCGAAATAACAAAGTTTCTGAATATTGCTATCAGAGATCTCATAGTAAAGGTTACGAATAGTGTAAGCCGGCAGCAAATCAACATTATAAAAAACCTCCGATTTTCTGTTGGCTGTTTCTACCGTATCCATCACCTGTCCGTCAAAATAACCCTTTGATGCAACATATGATTTTATCTGATCTTTCGTCTTGACAGTGGCATTGGGATCAAAAACAGCAGGCTCCTCCCCTATGTCCCGTAACCACTTATGCGGCCACTTCTGTTTATTTATGTTCGAAAGGTTATACAAACCCAAGTGAAACCTTGTACCAAAAATCCTTTTATTGGGCTTTTGCTTAATGTAAGGAAGCAAGTCGCTTTTCTTAACTCCCTCTTTGTTGATAATAATATGGTTATCATTTAGAAGGGTTTCTCCCTCAGGAACATATTTTGTTGGATTACAAGATGATATAATTAAAACAATAAAAAGCAGGGGGAGAAAATATCTCAAAGAATATATTTTTCTATTTAACGTATTTTTTTTCAAAATTTGTAAGCAAGAGTGTTGCACAAATATATCAATAATAATTAGCGTAACTTTGATCCAGCGTGCATAATTGGCAAAAAAATAGTTAATTCTGTCTTCCATGATCAGTAAAAACAAAGCAAAATTAATAATCTCTCTTCAGAAAAAAAAGGTAAGAGATGAAGAGCGGCTATTCATTATCGAAGGCGATAAACTTGTAAAAGAGTTCCTTGCTGCCAAAATACCTGTAAAGACGCTGATCGCGAGACCCGAATTTCTAAGCTCACTTCCGGATGATTTGACCCGGTTTGTCAATGAGATTGAAGATGTCAGCTATGAGGAACTTAAACATATCAGCACTTTAAAAACGCCACATAATGCACTTGCTGTAATTCCTGTTCCTGACCGAAATCTTGATACCAATGATGTCCTTAAAGGATTATGTGTAGCACTCGATTTTGTTCAGGATCCGGGAAATCTTGGTACCATAATCAGAGCTGCTGCCTGGTTTGGAATTAAAAACATTGTATGCTCAGAAGATTGTGTAGATGTCTATAATCCAAAAGTAATACAGGCAAGTATGGGTGCAATTTTGCACGTTAATGTCTATTATTACGGCCTTAAAAAACTTGTTGTTTTGGCAAATGAAAAGAAGATACCTGTATTCGGAACAATGCTTGAAGGTGAATCAATTTACAATCATAATCTTAATAAAAAAGGCATCATCCTGCTCGGTAATGAATCAAAAGGGATCTCAGAAGAGCTGATCCCGTTTATTAATGAAAAAATAATGATTCCAAAATTCTGTAATGCTAAGCAGGGAATCGATTCCCTGAATGTGGGAGTGGCTGCTTCAGTTGTTTTTTCTGAGTTTCTTAGAAAAACAGGCAGCTCAACTGATTAATAAATCCATATTTATCATAAATTCTACATCATGCCACAATCAAATTTCAAAGTGTACAGAGTCCGCTGGATTATGCTGACGGTGTATATGTTAATGGTTGCAGTAAATCAACTTTTATGGATCACTTTTGCTCCAATTACAGGCTATGCTACAAAATATTAT
>JAUYBT010000176.1 GCA_030692905.1 Bacteroidales bacterium | reverse complement strand
TTTCTTCTAGTTCTGTAAATACTTGTGATGATTGTTGGGATTTGATTGAATACCAAACCCATGACATTTCAGAATTGCATAGTGATACTGATATCGGACTTTAATAAAAAATACTACTCTTAGTGATGACCCCGGTAGAATGATATTCCGCCGGGGTATTTGATATGAAGATTACTAGAAAGATAAAGGATTCCGGCACTTTGATGGAGATACAACTATTGGATCATTTGATAATAATACCGGAGTGTTTGTATTATAATAGTATGGCAGATGAGGGGATAATCTGATTTCAAATTTCATAAAGAATTGTAATAGCCTCCCATTTTACCAGAATATGTTTAACTTTCGTGGATTATAGTGAGAGTTAAACTAATTCATAATAAATGTCATTTGAAAAAGCACACTCAGAAATAAAAATACTAGTTGAGAATTTTAAGGCTAACGAGAATTTTTATATTTCAAAAGAATATCAAGAAGCGGAGGTAAGGAAAGATTTTATTGATAAGTTCTTTGTTGCCCTTGGTTGGGATGTTTTACATCACACTCAAACAAATCCGTACGAACAGGAAGTAAAAGTTGAAAGGGGCGTAAATGTTAGTGGTGCGCAAAAAAAGGCTGATTATTCTTTTTCGTTAGCACCAAATTATCGCGATCCTAAGTTTTTTACTGAAGCTAAAAAACCCTCAAAGGATTTATATAATAGTGATTACTATTTTCAGACAGTTCGTTATGGTTGGCATAAAACTACCCCACTTGCAGTTCTAACTGATTTTGAAGAGTTTCATATTCTCGATTGCCGTTTTAGCCCAGACATTAGTACAATTCTGCATAGGAAAATTAAACAGTATCATTATTCTGAATATGTAGATTCAGACAAATTTGCTGAGATTTATTGGTTATTTTCTCGTGAAGCTGTAATAAATAACTCTTTAGAAAAATTTGCAGAGAATTTACCTAAGCCAAAAGGCAAAGCATATCAAAAAGCGCTATTCGCTTATGAAAAACATTTAACAATTGATGATGCATTTTTAGAGGAAATTGATGGTATTCGAGAAATTCTTGCCAAAGCATTTAAGAAAAATGATGATAAGTTAGACAGTGAAGAACTTACTGAAGCAACACAGCGTACGATTGATCGGTTAGTATTCATTCGCTTCCTAGAAGATAAGTTAATTGAGCAAGTTCATTATGTCAATACGTTTGGTGAAAATGGGAAAGCATGGGATGATTTTATTGCTCTTTGTATAAAACTGGATGCGAAATATAATGGTATTGTTTTTAAGAAATGTTTTATTGATGACAGTAGCTTTAAAGGGCCGGTTGATAGCGAGTTTCACGATATATGTCAAAATATTTGTCATCTTAATTCAAGGTTTCTATATAACGAAATTCCTATTCATATTCTAGGTAGCATTTATGAACGGTTCCTTGGTAAAGTTGTGCATGCGACAAACAAAAGAGTTACAGTAGAGGAAAAGCCAGCAGTTCGAAAAGCTGGTGGTGTTTTTTATACTCCTAAAAATATTGTCGACTATATTGTTCAAAACACTGTTGGAAAACAAATAGAAGGGAAAGATCCTGAACGTATTTCAAAATTAAGATTTGCAGACATAGCTTGTGGAAGTGGGTCATTTCTAATAGGGGTATTTGAATATTTACTTGATTATTATAATAAATATTATCAGCTACATCCAGAAAAAGCAAAAAAAGATAAATGTCTTTATAAAGATGGAATTTGGGTTTTAAGTATTAAGCAGAAGCAAAACATTTTAAGAAATAACATATATGGTGTTGACATAGATAATCAAGCTGTAGAGGTGACTCAATTATCTTTATCATTAAAAATGCTTGAAGATGAGACTACAGCGACTGCTAATGAGATGCAGGTTCTATTTCATGAAAAGATATTGCCTGACATGAGCAAAAATATTATTTGTGGAAATTCTCTGATTGAACAAGATATCTTAACTCAAAATCTATTTGCAGGTGAAGAAGAACGCAAACTTAACCCAATGGATTTTATAAGTGTATTCCCTGAAGTGATGAGAAACGGTGGATTTGATTCAATAGTTGGTAATCCCCCTTATGTTGTTGTAAAAGGAGGTAGATATACAGAGTTTGAAGAAAGTAAATACGTGATCGATTATTATAAGTCAAAGTTTAAATGCCTACAACAACAAATAAATATTTATGTTGCTTTTATTGAAAAAGCGTATAAGGTATGTAAACAAGATGGTTTAGTAGGTTTAATTATACCTAATACAATTTTAACGAATGATTATTCAGTTGATATAAGAAAGTATTTACTTGATAATACAAGTTTAGTGGTTTTGAATAATGTTGGACAAGTATTTAAGGGGGCTGTAGTTGAAGCTTTAGTAATAATTCTTTTAAATAGAAAATCAAAATCATTCATTACTACAACTGTTTATCAAAACAATATTAATCATCTAAAACAAAATATATTCTTAAGAACTTATTTATATAGATTCTTGTTGCATCTAACTCCAGAAATAATTGAAATAACTGACAAGTGCGATATTAATTCTGTTCAATTAAATGAAATTACTGAAGTATGGCGCGGACTGACAACAGGAAATGATGAAAAGTACTTAAGTACAAAAAAACTTAGCAATAATCACAAAAAAATCATTCAAGGGAAACAGATAAATAGATATTATATTGAAGAAAATGAACTTTATGTCAATTATTTAACAAAAGAATTGGATAGGTCTAGACCTCAATATATTTTTGAAACAGAAGAAAAGATTATAAGTAAATTTATAGGTAAGGGTTTGGAATTCGCCTATGATACCAGGAAACTATATGTTATTAACACAGGCTGTGTTATTTTATTAAAAGAAAATAACGACTACAATGCAAAATATGTTTTAGGAATCTTGAATTCAAAACTTCTCAGGTTTTATTTTTCAAATTTATTTACAGATTATCGAGATATTTTTCCAATAATAAAATCAGGTCATCTTGAAAGATTGCCTATTAAGCAAATAAATTTTCAAAACAAAATCGATAAAACCCTACATGATAAAATAGTGCAATTAGTTGAGCAAATGCTGAAAGCTAAAAATAAGTTAAACACAGTAAAAATAGATAAAGACAAAACATACTACGAACGCAGATGTTATGGATTAGACCAACAGATTGATAACCTAGTTTATGAATTATATGGACTAATAGATAATGATATAAGGATTGTTGAGGGGAGATAGATATAAAAAAGGCGGTACATATTGTCTCGCTGCATTTCTCCAGTGCTAATTGGAGTACTCCTATTGCAAATTAGTAAATTTCAGTATGAGGTTATAATGTTATAAAAAATCCACAGCGTTCTTAAGACCAATGCAATACAACTTTAATGGAAGTAAAAGTGTAATTCGGAATTATTGTAATTTTAATAATTTGTAACTTATGTCTTTAAATTCAAAATTATGAAAACACAAAAAGTCCTATTTATCCTTGTGCTTGTAATTTTGCAGGCATGTGTCCCTTATTCAGATTTGGCTAAAACAATGCCAGGGAATACATCTGAAGAAATTCCTCTTAACGCTTATAAAATTATTGTTACAAACGATAGTACTTTATTTGATAATTATACTAAATGCTATACGATTCTGGTATCTCATGATTTTCGGATTGAAAGTGATAATAAGGAAATGGGATATATTCTAGCTTCAAAAAAATATGATGACACGTCTGTTAGAATGAATATAAAATGTGATAACAATAGTATTGCCATAACTGGGGAATGGAAACTTGGCAGTAAGACTGCAAATACAACAAGCTATTTACTGAGTACTAATATAACATATGACTGGGAGCGTGCGCAATGGAATAAAAAAGCTGATTTCCCCTCAGCTACTTTTTCAAAAATGGTTCAATTCGCCCTAGACTTAGGGGATAGTTTAATGTATAAATAAAGTATTACCAAACATACTTTAACAATCAGTATTTTGTTAATAAAAAACCCCCGATGTGCTTATGACCGGGGGTCCTCGCTGCATTGCATCCTTAAGAAGGCAGGATGCGTACCTAAAGGTCAATTGTCCTGACCAAGAAAGAACTTTAAAAAAAGGCGACACTTGTTTGAAGTCATTGTGAAAGTGAAAGTCATTTGTCAACAATACAATCCTGTTGGGCAGGAAAGGTTTGAAAGTGTCGCCTTGGATCTTAATATATTATAGTTTTAACCATTCACATCAGATCAAATATACACCAATTGAATTATTTTTCATAAATTTATAAATATTGTAGTAGATTTCTCGGGAGTAGGTTCAATTTAAGTATAATGTTTCATTAAATAATATTACTGATGCCATTATTTGATATAAAGAAAAATATAGCCTTCAAAGTCAATCAGAAGGACTTTAAAGATGAACTAGAACTCCATAGGCTTATTGATTTTTAACGCCGGTCTAAACTGATACCACCTTCCGGCAAAAACTGGTACCACCTTTATTTGAGTTAAATTTTTTACCATTGCATTGTATACAATATGCAGGAATGTCAGTTTTTTTTTGATCCTATCTTCGACCAAAATTTTGCAGAATAAAGACTGAGCTCTTTTCGATTGAAATCCTGCAATGATAATCAATTAAAATAAGTTGATGGTTAATTGCTGAAAATCAGCATCTTTCGATTTTGAAAGATTTTCGCAATGATCACAACAATTACCTGCCTCCACTGTTGCAAACCGGTACCATGTAATCCCCGAATAAAGAAACAGAAGTATTGCTCATCACGACTATGTCAAAATTCACGTAGGCGTTCATCCGGTAAAAAAGGATCTTCCAGGCCATCTGAGAGTCGATTCTTGCGTAAAGCCAGGAATAAGCGTTGGCGGGATACTCATTCTGCCCACGAGTATCAGAAGGAATACCGGAAAAAGCATCCTGAGTATGTAAAACGCAATAGTGAACTGCAAAAAGGACGAAATAAAAAGCGTAAACCAGAACCTTCATCAATGATTGTAAAGACGTACGCGTTATCTCTGCAGCCTTTACAGGATGGGCTATACAGAGGTTTTGAGGTAAAAAACGGAAAGATTGTAAAGACGTACACGTTATTGTCTCAAATGCAGGTACAGGCTGCTGTGGAGGCATTTTCTCCACCAAATGCAGTTTGATTGTAAAGACGTACACGTTCGTTTAAAAAAAAACAGCTTTCTACTTTTACCGGAACCAAAAACTGTACCGGTGAGTTCCAGAATCGAAGAAATATCCATAGCTGAATTTGACCTGTCGTTATCAGGGATGCGCATCATGAACATGACCCGGATCCTCCAGGTTGAGAAGTCGATGCGGCTGCATGGACAGTTGCAACCGGTTGTTGCCCGGGTACATGAAGGGGGTTATCAGTTAATTGATGGTTTTAAACGGTTTTATGCGGCAGAGGACCTGATGATGGAGGCCCTTCAGTGCCGTCTGTTGGAGATAGACCTGACTCAAGCCAAGGTTCTGCTGTTAAGCTACAACCGTCCCCATCAGTCGATGGAAGCCT
>JAUYBT010000253.1 GCA_030692905.1 Bacteroidales bacterium | reverse complement strand
AGCTACAAAAGAAACTGTCAGACTTTTCCAGTCATTATACGAACTTAAGAACAAGGGAGTAATGTATGGCCATCAGGACGACCTGATGTATGGCAGCACATGGTGGTACGAAAAAGATCGTTCAGACACAAAAGATTTTACCGGGGACTACCCGGGTGTTGCGGGTTTTGAACTCGGACATCTCGAACTGGGAAATGAACGCAGCCTCGATTCTGTAAGCTTCGCACAGATTACAGAGCAGATTAAAGCACATTACAAACGCGGGGGTGTTATTACAATCAGTTGGCATCCAAATAACCCATTTACCATGCAAATCCCCGATACTCTTTCCCGCCGTCAGTACGGAACAGCCTGGGATGTCAGCTCAAAAGAGGTGGTAGCTTCTATTCTTCCCGGGGGTAAGAATCATGACCTGTTTAATACATGGCTGGAACGTCTGGCTACTTTTTTCATCGGATTAAAAAATGACGATGGTAAACCAATTCCCGTTATCTTCAGACCGTACCACGAACATTCCGGTTCATTTTTCTGGTGGGGCACTACTATCTGTACAGACGAGGAGTATATTTCACTATGGTGCTATACCGTTGATTTTTTACGCAATAAGAAGAATATCCACAATATTCTATATGCATACAATACCGACAGGGTAACCAGCCTTGAACAATATATGAGAGGATATCCGGGCGACGATATCATTGATATGCTTTCGATTGATATGTATGACCGTGGCGCGCAGTTTGGCGGAGAACTCGACAATGCTTTAAGTTTTGTTACCAGAGAGGCCACTACCAGAAATAAACTAACCGCTTTAAGTGAAACCGGCGGAAGAAGGGGTATGCAGGACTGGTGGTCAACGGTACTCTTACCGGTGGTAAGCAAATACCCGGTAGGTTATGTATTAACATGGAGGCACACATACAGACCAAGGGGTCCAAGGATGGGAAACCCGAATCAACCTTTCCCCGATGATTTTATGATTTTTTATAAATCACCCCGCAGCCTGTTCTTAAAGGAAGTTCAGGAAGCAAATGTTTATAAATTCAAATAAAGACAACAACCCGAATACCTATTTATGCTCCTTTATTTTAGCAATAAGGTTTTCTCCAACCAACTTGAATTTTTCAGTTTCTACCGGTGGTATAAGGTAAATAGTAGTACCGGGTTCAAGTCCCTGCTCAACTATTACATGTTTTTCGTTCGATTCACCAAGCAAAACAATCTGTTTGGTTCTGTTTTTTTCATATACAAACGGAATACTGTCAGATCCGGCCTGTACACATTCCGTTAGGATATAAACGGCATCATTAAAGGTTTTAATAATAATCTTATTCCCGGTTGTCATTGATGGTCTGAGTTCAGGATCAGTGTCATTTACTTTAATTTGTACTTCAAACATTTTTGCATCGGAATTTGGCAACACTTCTCCGATATTTGCGATACTGATCACACTACCGGTAAAAGCTTTTTTTGGTAAAGCATCTACATTTATGTTAACTTGTTGACCGAGCTTTACCTTGCTTATATCGATTTCGTTAACATAGGTCCTGGAAATCATTGATGAGAGATCAGGGAGGGTAGCAATAATCCGATCAAAAGGATTAACTGTTGACCCGGCTTTTCTTTTATTTCCATTTCTCTCTTTTTTATAGATAACCATACCAGATGAAGGTGCTGTTATAGTAAACTTTGCTAAAAAATCCTCCAGATCAGTAACCAACCGGGTTCCTCTGGAAAGGCGCATTTTCTCGCGTCTAATTTCTGAAAGGGTTTGTGCTACTCTCAGCTCATAACCCTTTTTTTTCTGTTCGAGAGCACGCTTTGCTTTATCCAGAGTTATCTCAGCCTGACGTATTGTTGCAGGAGGTTCGAATTTTGATTGTGCCAGGGTAATAACAGCCTCTTCCACAACATATCTTTGATTTTTTATATCATCCCTTAGGTTAGTGAGTACCACAGCAGTGTCAAGTATTTTCATTTCCAGATTTGTCTGCAATGTTGTTAGATTATCCCGCTCATCCTTAAGTGTGTTGGCATAAGCTGATCTGTCAAGTTGTGCAATAAAATCACCTTCCTTAACGATTGTGCCTTCGGGCACAATGTCCTGTATCTTAAGATCTGCTGCATGCATGTCGCTACCACCGCCACTTCTGCCCTGATTTCCACCACCACCGCCACCGCCTCCTCTGTTCTGATTTCCACCACCGCCGCCGCCCTGATTGCGATTGTCAGTTTGTCCGATTTCAGGACCTTTGATATCAAGTGATTTTTCGGCAATTAATTCACCGGTATTTGTTACAGTTATTTCAAAAATTCCATTCTTAACCTCTGTAAAAGTATTAGGAACCTTATTCTTTGAGGTTATTTTGTTGAAGGCAATCAAAGCTCCGATTGCCAAAACAATACCAGTAATAATTAATATTTTTTTCATTTTCTATTTTTTTATCGATCAATCCCTAAACCATTAGACCGTTAAAGTATTAAAAATATTTCAAGGATCAACAGATTTTTCTGAAATGGGAGATTTCTCCATATCATGGTTTACCAGTACTATCTGATATTGTGCAAGTTTAAGAGCATCCAGATATTACAACCGAAATGACCTGAATTACCTAATGGTCCGGAAATAAATTTAAATCCTGCTTTTTCATACAGACCTATGGCTTTGTCAAGTTCCGGCAGAGACTCTAAATACAGTTGACTATATCCCGATTTTTTTGCTGACTCAATACTTTTTTCGAGAAGATGTCTGCCTATACCTTTGCCTCTATGAGCAGAAGACAGATAAAGCTTTACAAGTTCAGAGCAGCCCTCTGGCAAGCCGGGAGTTGCATAAATACCGCACCCGCCGATTATTTTGCCGTCCTCTACTGCAATCCAGTAGATGGAACCATGTTTCTGAAACAATGTATAAAGGTCATCTGTAGTCGGGTCGAAGTATACAGTTCCCGGCCGGTTTATTTTAAACTCTCTGAAGACTGTACGGATAAGATCTGCAATTTCCTTATTGTCTTTTTTTTCAATATGTCTGAAAGTAATATTCGAATTAATCATGATGCCGTTCTTTGGTTCACGTTTATTAAAAAATTATTGAATTACAACGAGAACCAATAATTCAATTTAATAAGAAAAATATTATTCGGGAAGACACTGCGGAGCTGTTTGTAAGAATCCCCGATGGAAGCTTCAGAGGAACCGGTTCTTCCGGTCCGTTCGCTTGACCAGACGAGATAGATGAAAGATCCCAGGCGGTATTCCCATTTGGCAACAAAGTTAGAGCGGAACTCATGAAAGTTGAAATCGGGATTGCCAATTGAATAATCCGGAGCGAAATCATAATTTTCATCAAGTAAATACTTCCCGTCTGACAGGATCACATTGTTATAAAGAGCAAACCGGTCTTCATAAACTTTTGCCTCAGGATTTGTAACATGCTTAAACTCTGAATAACTGCCATGTGAGACATAAGGACTCCCATAATATTGAACTGAAAACTCGGGAGTCAGGTTCAGATCCACCCTGAATGTCAGCCCGAGTGTTTTCTGATCGATTGTACCAAGGATATAGCTGTTACCATGTGTAAAATACCTTGTGGTTACATATTGAAGCTTGTCATAGTTATCCACATAGTTTGCAGTCAGTCCGATTTTCAGGTTATTAATTGGACGATAGGTAATGCCAGGTTCAATCTGGAAACTTTTTGCAGAATTATTACCGGTATATTCATAACTGTATTCGATTCCGGCTGTGATTTTTTTTGACTGATCAGTTCTCAGACTGCCAAACGATAAAATGTTGTATGGCATTATCATGTCATATCCACCGCGCAATATCTTGATGTCACGAGCTTTCGAATGATATATGAGATTTGTGCTGAAACTCCATTGGTTTTTGAATTCTGAAGTAAATGAAAGATGGCCACCTGATCCAAGGTAGGCACCACTAAAGTTCCAGGTATTGAACTGTTCCAGACTTATATTATATGTACGAAATATCGAGACCGGCTGGTTAACAAAGTATGATATTTCATTTTCCTGATTGATTTCATCAGCAGTATTCATATAACCCATGTCATTTAGTTCGAGACCGGGAGAAAGCCATGTGCCCCCTGTTGAATACCGCCAGAATCCTTTGGAACCTTTTCCGATCCTGAACTTACCTCCAAAACCGCTTAAATCCGTATTTGTGGTATCAAATCCGAGATAGTCTGCCCCTGGTCTCTGGTAATAACGGGCAGATGATTGTTGCAACTCAGTAATTGCCTCCTTACTGCCAATCACATAACTGCCTATTAGCCTGGCATCAATAAAAAACTCCTTATCTTTCCAGTGATGTAAAAGATCGAGACCGCCTGTGTATGCATCGCTGCTGAGGAACTCCAGGTTTTTATCTTTAATGAAACGATTTGCAGATGTCAGGATTCCCCCGACCACTGTTGTACCGGCATTGTATCCTTTCTGGATACGTGCAACCATATAGTTGGTAAGCGGTTCAACTTTCCTGCTGCTCCTGTTGCCCACAGGATCACTGAGCCTTGCATATTGATTTGCTGTCACACTTTGTATCAGCCCGACTGACAACCCTTTTGAAGTTGTTCCGCTGAATTTGATTGCGCTGAGAATAGTAGTTTTATCAGGTGAATTTACAAACAGATTATCATTCGGATTTACAGTCAGGGATGGAGAATGTCCGATCCGTCTTGAATAAAACAGGTTCTGGTTGTCAAATTTATAATCGAAAATAGTTAACCCCTCAAGGAAGAAAGGCCGTTTCTCCTTATAAAAGGTTTCAAATGCCGATAAATTCATAACAGAAGGATCGGATTCTACCTGTCCGAAATCAGGATTAACAGTCAGATCAACAGTGAAGTTGCTTGAAATACCGATCTTGGCGTCAAGTCCTATATTCCCTCCCCAGGCTCTTCCTTTATCGGTAAACGGATTCCCCGGTTCTTTTTTCATTGTTCTGAGATCTCCGAGGGCAAAAGGCATAATTTCGAGCCGTCGTGATTTTTTTAATCCTTTAATACCCCGTAACTCTCCGAAATTATAGATCATCCCCGGGCCGGTCTTACTTTGTTTCTCCCAGTTACTTTCTTCCTGAAGCCGCGATATCCACCGCCAGGTATGCATTCCCCAAACCTGTGCATCTTCGCTGCTGTAGCGCAACTGACTCAAAGGAACCTCAAGTTCGGCTACCCAGGCTGAATCTTCCGTTCCGACTTTCCCTTTCCATACAGCATTCCAGTTGAAATCCCAGTTCATGGGGTTGAATAAAACCAGATCAACTTTCTGACCCCATGCGGTCATTGTAAACTCAAATCCTGTGCGGTAATCGCGGTAACTGTCAAGGGTTATACCAACCATATCACCAACAATTTCATCACGGACCCCAGCCAACCGCAGAATTTTGTCAGGTTCCCCGTCGAACGCACGAAAGGCTATGTAAAGGTTCTTGTCATCATACTGTATATTCAACTCGGTCGGATATGTGGGTTTAGCCTCTTCTTTTGGAATAAACTGTGTGTAATCGCCTGTCCATTTACCTGACTTCCAGCATTCATCATCGAGCTTCCCGTCTATTACCGGTTTAGCAGACAAAAGACGGGAAGTTGTATAGACCGGTTGTTTGATTGCGCTTTGCTTTGGCAGAGTATCTTGCTGAGAACCGGCAGACTGCGCTGAAATGGAGGAGAATAATGGATTTGTGTTGAATAAGGAAAAAACAAACAGGAGCAGAGCAAATTTTATAGATCGTTTCATTTAAATTATTAATGGCCGGTTTGTAATGATTATTTTGTTCAAATTTATAAGAATAACTCATTACAGGACATGTTTTAGAAAATTTTAATATCTCAATAACTATCATTACGGTCGGTATAGTTAAATGTCAAACACAACTTGTCCCGACACTTCGGTATGCTTTTTTGCCAACCCGGGACTACTATATGACAACGATTCTGTAACTTTAAGATTTTAACCAGGACAAATGTCGCTTACTTATCAGGATGTTTATATCTTGTACAGGTATCATCTAAGGGGCAAATAACAGCACCCGGTTGCGATTTTTGAGTTCGTGGGCATAAGCTAAAAATAAGCAGCATAAAAGAAAAGACACAATAGAATCAGGAAGTTAAACCAATCAAGTTGGAATTAGTATAAAATAAAAAGGAGCAATACTAATGGGAAAATTAGGAACATCGGACAATCCAATCAAAATACTGGTGAATAATGAAAATCGAATGGAGGAGATAGTAGGAATTTGTGAGAAAAACAATTGGAAGTTCATCTGCGGAATAGAACCTGACCACCCGGAGAACATTTCAGAATTGGAATACATGCTAAATCCAAAATCGTTTGGTGGGAAGAAGCCAAAAATGAAACAAATTGGCAATATACCAGTAGAAAATACTGAGCCAATAATTGGACGAAACGATCCTTGTCCTTGTGGTAGTGGAAAGAAATATAAAAAATGCTGCTTAATGAAATAAGATAATGATAGCCAGAGCCTGACAACATCTAAAACTAAAAGCTATGAAAGAGACGAACTCGATCCACGCTTCTGGTTTTATGAATAATCAATGAACAAAATAATCTCAGAAAAAAATGAACAAATCCGACCTGATTAATAAAATAAAATCTCTCGAAGGTATTTCACAGGACGAACGCGCCTACCTCATAAACCTCCTAAACACCAAAAAGAAATACGGCCTGGTTTGGGAAGACAAACCCGAGGATGTGGAAGAACAACTGCGCCAAAACCTGCCTGTTTTGCACGAAGTGGTGGAAAAAAGAATTTTAGCAAAAGATTTAACCCAGCCTGTAAAAACTGAAAATACTTTATTTACTAATGGAACATTGAATCCCGACCAGGCACCCAACTATATTTTAATTGAAGGCGACAACCTCCATGCCCTTACCGCCCTTACTTTTACTCACGAGGGCAAAATTGATGTGATTTATATCGACCCACCCTATAACACTGGTAGCAAAGAAGATTTTATATATAACGACCATTATGTTGACAAAGAGGATGATTTTAGGCATAGCAAATGGTTGTCTTTCATGGAAAAGAGACTAAAAATAGCTAAGTGTTTATTAACTATTGACGGTGTCTTATTTTGTTCAATTGGTGATGATGAAATTTCCCAGTTAACGCTATTACTTAATGAAATTTTCACTGAAAATAATAAATTAGGAGTAATTGCAAGAGTTGCAAAAACTGCAGGAGATAAAGGAAGTTACTTTGCTCCAAGTAAAGATTATGTAATTGCATACACAAAAAATAAATCCATTTTATCAGATTTCAAAGATGATGTTGATGAAAGTCTATTCAAAAAAATTGAAACTGAAGGTCTCAAAAAAGGAGAAAAATATCGTGATGATGTAGCTTTTTATCAATCATCGTTAGATACTAGACCAAATCAAAGGTATTTTATTAAGTGTCCAGATGGTTCATTAGTTGTTCCTCCAGGCATAAGTATGCCTGAAAAGATTGAGGATGGAGCCAAAGCAATTCCATTAAATGGAGATGGAGTTTGGAGATGGGCTAATGAGACATTTTTTGAAGAAGGCAAAAAACAATTACTTGTATTTAAAAAAACTAAAAAATCACCATTGCTAGACGAAAATGGAAATCGTGCTAAATGGAATATTTATACCAAAAGCTATTTAAACGACCGTTCTGAAAAAGGAGCATCACCAAGAGATTATTTAGATCAATTTATTAACCGAAAAGGTGCTGACTTAATTAAACAATATGATATAGATTTTAGTTATTCCAAACCTTTTGAATTGATCCAGCATTTGATAAAAATAACCGACAAAAGTAACAATATTACTGTTTTAGACTTTTTTGCAGGTTCTGGATCGACTCTTCATTCTGTTGTGAGTTTAAATGAAATTGATAATGGCAAAAGAAGGTGTATTATAACAACAAATAATGAAAATAATATTTGTGACGATGTGACTTTACCAAGATGTAAGAGAATTATAGAACCTTATTTCAACTCAAAGGGTAAACAAATGCCAAATTACCCAAATAATAATTTGCGCTTTTTTAGAAGTGAGTTTATAAGCCGGGAACCATCTTTAAAAAACAAAAAAGAGCTTACGAAGCTGGCAACCGAACTGCTATGCATTAAGGAAGATTGTTACATAAACTGCACAAATGAAATTATTCAGGAAAAACAAGACTGGATTAAACTTTTTTCTAACGGTACTGACCGGTTTCTTTCTATAATTTACGACGATACCGAAATAGAGAATGGTGTTAAAGCTATTCAAAAGTTAATTGAACTTAAAAAGCCCACAACTGCTATAAAGGTTTATGTATTCAGCAATGGCCAATATCCATATTCCGAAGAGTTTGAAGAAGTGTCAGACTATATAACTCTTTGTGCTTTGCCGGATGCTATCTATAAAGCATATCAGAACGTATTGCCAAAAAGGAAGCGTCAGACAGTTCCGGAATTGGAAGATCCTGATACTGAGAAAATACAAAGTGCTTCCAATACAGGAACCGGAAATGATCTTTCTTTCAATGCCAATTAAGGTGTTATGATAACATTAAAAAAATATCAGGTTGAGGCCGTCGATAATTTAGTTCAAAACACTTATCGCCTTGTTAAAAGACCGGGTGCCAGGCAACCACTGGTTTTTAAAGCTCCTACGGGTGCCGGAAAGACAGTCATAATGGCAGCTTTTCTTAATAAATTTTGCGAAGAACTTCCGGAAAAGTTAGAACTAGAAAAACGTAAAGCCTGCTTTGTTTGGATTGCTCCAAATAAACTATATATTCAAAGCTACAATGCCATAAAGGGCTACTTTTCAGAAATGCGATCAATTAAGCCTGTGTTTTTCGAAGATATTACCGATGGCGGCATAAAGCCGAATGAAGTGCTTTTTGTGAATTGGGAAAGCATTAATAAAGAAAAGAATTTAATGGTTCGCGAAAACGAACAGAATAAAACCCTTTACAGTTATGTGAACCAGTCTCGCCTCAATGGCACCGAAATCATTGTAATAATTGACGAGGAACACATGTTTGCCAATCCAAGAACTGCCAGAAGGGCCAATGAAGTTTTGCAAAAAATTTATCCTAAAATCGAAATAAGGGTTTCTGCCACTCCTACCACAAACAGCGATTATAAAACGATTGTTGAAAGAGGGGATGTAATCCATGAAGAAATGATAAAGGAAGGGATTATTCTTAATCCGGCATTGGACTCATATACACAGGAAGACGGCAAATCACTCGATCAGACATTAACGGATATTGCACTTAAAAAGCGAAAAGAACTTGTTGAGGCTTATGAAAAACTAAATGTTAAAATTAATCCGTTGCTCCTGATTCAACTTCCAAATGACACTTCAGAAGATATCACACTGGATGATCAAAAGTATATTGATTCAGTTACCCAATATCTTGAAGTGTATCACAATGTTTCTGTAAAAAACAATCGCATGGCAATATGGCTGTCGGGCAGAAAAGATACTCTCGCAGATATCGAAAAACCTGATAATATGGTTGATGTATTACTTTTCAAACAAGCCATTGCTTTAGGTTGGGATTGTCCGCGCGCAGCGGTTCTGTTAATATTTCGTGAATTGAAAAGTACCACCTTTACTATTCAAACGGTAGGTCGTATTTTACGGATGCCTCAGCAAAGGCATTATCCCGATCCATTACTGAATCAGGGCTATGTATTCACAAACCTTAGTAAAGATAGAATTGAGATTGTAAAGGATGATATGAATTACATTACAATGAACAGGGACATTCGAAAAGAAAACTATAAGCCTGTTTTACTCCAATCGACCTATATTAATACTCGCATTATTCGAAATCGTCTTGGCTCTAAGTTTCGTTCAGCAATATACGAGACAGTTGAAAAAATGTGGGGCTTTACAAAGGCTCTTGAAGAAACCAGTATCTACGACCGTAACCGTAATCGTCTTGGGGAACATTTCATCAGTATAGATGTAAATAAGATTGAAATTGTAATACCTGAAAACATTAATCTGACTGGCGAAATTGAAGTTAAGCTTGTTACTGAAACGGTCCGCTTTGCAAAAACTCAGGATGAGCTAAACATTCTTTTCAGACAGTTTTGCCGGAGCAATGTTGTTCCTTTTGCTGTGGTTGATTCTGCACCGGTTCTTGAAATGGCTTTGAAATTGCTTTTTGAGGAATATTTTGGGTTTAACGAATTTGAAGCAATAAAGATAATTTTGTATCAGGAAAATCAGCCCCAATTCATTGAACTTATTGCAAAAGCGCTTGATAGATACAAAGTTATACTTGAAGAAAAAGCAAATATTGCAAAAAAAGATGTAGTGAAATATCAATGGGAAGTTCCTGCAGAAAGAATTTACAACGAACTTTACGAAGAGAAGGATAACCCAACTCATGTCCTTGAGCCCTTTTATCAATATGTCAAAGCATCAAACCCTGAAAATAAATTTATTGAATTTCTTGAACATCATAAGGAAAATTTTGAATGGTGGTATAAGAATGGTGAAAGCGCAAAAGAACATTTTGCAGTTCCTTATATTGATCATTATGGAAAAGAAAGTTTATTTTATGTTGACTTTGTGATTCTCTTAAGAAACGGGATTACCTGTTTATTTGATACAAAAACAGTTGGCAGTGACACGGCTAATGCTCATCTGAAACATAATGCATTAATTGATTTTGCTTCAGAAAGAGCAAAATCCGGCAAACCTACAATTGGTGGAGTAATTATTGGTAAAGAAATAAGCAGTAATTTAGTTTGGCAATTTTGCCGCAACAAGATTGAAAACACTAAAGATCAAACCGGTTGGGAATTTTTCAACCCAGCTAACATAAATATCAATTAATTAATGGCGCTTCCTTTAAATATATCCGAATTAATCCATGGTAAAATAGTTGAGTGGGAACGGCTTGAATTTAAAGCCGGCTGGAACCCTGAAGAAATCTTGCATTCGGTTTGCGCTTTTGCCAATGATATCAATAATTGGGGCGGTGGTTATATTATTGTAGGCATAGCCGAAAAGGATGGCATTCCCAAGCTGCCTCCCAAAGGTATTCCTTTAAGCAGGTTCGATTATATTCAGGGTGAATTGGTTAATATTTGTTATCAGATTCAACCCAATTACCTACCCGTTACACAGCCTTTTCAAATTAGCGACAAACATATTCTTGTTATCTGGTGTCCTGCCGGCGATATGAGGCCTTATTCCGGTCCATCAACTCAGGGAAAAGATGCACGGCGACAATATTACATTCGCAGTGGTTCCCGCAGTATTGTTGCCAATGGGAACAATCTGACCCGTTTAATCGAATTAACCGCCAAGGTTCCATTCGACGATAGAATTAATCAGCAGGCACAACTCAACGACCTCGATCTGGGAATTATCCGGGAGTTTCTTCAGGAAGTAAAAAGCGATTTGTTCGCTGAAAGTGCTCCAATGCCCTTCCCCGTGCTATGTAAAGCCATGCACATTGCTCGTGGCCCCATTGAGGCACTGCGACCTGTTAATGCAGGGTTGCTGTTTTTTAATAAGTCGCCTCATTTGTTTTTTGACCGGGCATGGATAGAATTGGCAATTCATAAAGACGATAGCGGCAGAAACTATATTGCTGAAACTTTCACAGGGCCTTTACATAAACAAGTACGCGACTGCCTCTCATACCTGAAGAATATGGTTATACTTTCAAAAACTGTAAAAATAAATGGTCAGGCGGAAAGTATAACTATTAGTAATTATCCTTATAATGCAATTGAAGAGGCAATTAGCAATGCCGTTTATCACAAGAGTTATGCTGAAGGAAAACCTATTGAAGTTCAGGTATTACCCGACAGGATTGAAATATTGAGCTATCCTGGCCCACTACCTCCTACTACCAATGCTGATTTGCAGCAACGTCGTGTAATTGCACGCGATTATCGAAACCGTAGAATTGGTGATTTTCTCAAAGAACTGAAGCTTACTGAAGGTAAAGCCACCGGGTTTCCACTGATGAAAGATGAGATGGCAAAAAACGGTAACCCTGAGCCTCTGTTTTTCACTGATGAAGAAAAAACCCTATTCCTTGTTACCTTACCCTGCCATTCAGATTGGCTGTTGTCCAAGCCAGTGTCTAAGTCAGTGTCTAAGTTAACTCGTGAAGATATTGATTTATTTATGTCGGAAAAATTTGATTTTCAGCTATTAAGCAGGCTTTTAGATAATGATTTCAGTGATGTCAGAGACTATGTCAGAGATCAAATAGTAACTAAGTCACTAACTAAGTCACTAACTAAGATAATTGACTTGATAGACTTTTTGACCATTGAGAAAACAAGAGAAGAATTACTTGGATTTCTTGAAATAGGTAATCAAACTATAAATTTCAATGCAAATATAAAGCCGTTGCTTGAATATGAAATAATAGAGTTGACGGTACCTGATAAGCCCAAAAGCCGAAACCAGAAATATCGGTTAACAGAAAAGGGAAGAAAACTATTAAAATAAGAACCATGGCACGAAAAGGTTTAGATACAACATTTCTGCATTATGGCATCCGCAAGGAGGACATCAAAAGACCTATTTGGTGTATCAGGTAATGAGTTTCAGGAAATCAAAAAAGTTATTACAGGGTTACAGAAAGGTGAATTGATAATAAAAAATCTCACAGCAATTGCATTAGGAATGGGAAAGAAGTATAAGAAAATAAAAGTAAGCCATCTTATTTGAACTTTAGGAGATTTTGAATAACCATGTGAATTTTATAGCTCTTATACAAGCTTAAGTTAACTTGACTTACATAAAAGCAAAAAACCTGCCGCTTTTTGTCACGGCAGGTTTCGTTATAAAACACATTCCAGCTATACAGGCTCTTTCCTGAACAACTGGTTGCGTGAGTTGGTTGCAAGGCTTTTTAGAAGATAAGATAATGCTGCGCTAATGCCTGCAATCAGGACCGGATTAAGAGTGGGCCATTCAAAAACTTCTCCTTATGTATTCGGGACACCAGAGATTGTTCCCGGCACCACCGAGATCATTCCCGGCACCACAGAGATCATTCCCGGCACCCCCGAGATCGTTCCCGGTACCTCCGAGATCGTTCCCGGTACCTCCGAGATTGTTCTCGGCGACCAGAAGATTAAATTGATAACCCTCGTGATTCAATCGCGTAACAGAAAGGAAGTTTAAATAATAATGGAATCAATGGTTCTTATGAGAGTGGATTTCAAACGGCCTCGGAGAATTTTGGGAAAAAGGTATTTTGTTTTATTAAACAAGGTAACTTCTTTAGGGGTGTGAGGGCAATCCGGAAATGGTGCGAACTTCAGACAGGCCGGTAGCGCCTATAAGGCTTGTGTAGCGGGCGTACGGCCTGATTGAAGTTGTCATTTCCGGCGCCCTTTTCTTTGGTTCGTTTGACTTCGTCGAGCTCGTCACGCTAAAGCGTTCCTCGGTTCTTTTGGACGAACAAAAGAACCGGAGCGAAGCGGAGTTCGGCGAAGCCAAATGAATAATAAAAGAAAACCGCTGATCAGAAACTCCTGGGGAATAGAATGGGTTTTTCAAATCAATCTTCTTATATTCGGTGTGAATTCTAAAACATCAATTTACAGAAAAATATAAACCTCCTCAAGCTATGAAGAATCTACTTTTTTATTTCATTTTACTTTGCGCAATCTGTTCTGTTACAACAGGACAACCTCCAAGCGGACAGACTCCGGATATACTGATCGCGGTTCAAACTTTAAACACTGACCTGATTTATAAAGT
>JAUYBT010000165.1 GCA_030692905.1 Bacteroidales bacterium | reverse complement strand
TACCGTAACGTATGGCTGGTAAAAACTTCACAGCTGCACCTTGCATATAATGGTGTCTTCTGCACTACTCCTGAGATTAAGAAAGAGAGAGGCATCCTGAGTGTGAAGGCTGAATTGGAAAACCATATTAATGAAGTAGTGGCGGTTACAGTAAAAGCATCGGTTTATAAACTGAATGACAAATTTGAACCATCTGCTGCACCGGTTGCCGAGTCGGTAGTTGTTACTGCAACTGTTCCCGGAATGAAGGATCATGACTTCAGACTTGATATACCTGTTAAAGAACCGGTTCTGTGGGATATTAATGATCCTGAACTTTACCTCGTAGCGGTTACTGTTATGCAGGGAACAACTGTAACTGACAGATATGAAACCAATTTCGGCTTCAGGACATTGAACTTCACGCCACGCGATGGGTTTCTACTCAATGGCAAGAGAGTTGAAATCAGGGGTGTTTGCAACCACCACGACCTTGGAGCGCTGGGCGCTGCTTTTAATATCCGTGCAGCAGAACGGCAGCTTGAAATACTAAAAGAGATGGGTTGCAATGCCATCAGGACAAGTCACAACCCTCCTGCCCCGGAACTTCTTGATCTGTGCGACAAAATGGGATTCCTCATACAGGTTGAAGCATTTGATACATGGAGAATCGGCAAGAAAAGAAAAGATTACAATATCATATTCAATGCCTGGCATGTGGAAGACCTGAAAGCAATGGTACGCCGCGACCGTAACCATCCTTCTTTATTTATGTGGAGTATAGGCAACGAAGTACCCGATCAGAGAAATCCTTCGCTCTCCTCAGCTCTTAACGCGATAGTCAAATCTGAAGATAATACGCGTCCGGTAACATCTGGTTGTAACGATGCCAACTCCGGAACCAATGGCTTCCAGAAAACACTTGACGTTTTTGGTATCAATTACCATCTGGGTGACTACCAGCGGTTTTATGATCTTAAGGATAATGCTAATATGGGGATGCATTCAAGTGAATCAGCTTCAACCATCAGCTCAAGAGGTGAATACTTTTTCCCGGTAGTGCAGGGAGACTTGAACAATAACCTGCCTGGCAAGGGGATCTTCCAGATAACATCCTACGATGTTGCTTACCCGGGTTGGGCCAGTACCGCCGATCAGCAATTTACTCTGCTTGATAAGTTCCCTGCTGTTATGGGTGAGTTTGTATGGACAGGTTTTGACTATATCGGTGAACCTACTCCTTACTCCGGCGATCTAACCGGTTCAATCCCTACCTCAAGACGTTATGAACAAACCAAAAAGATGCTTGAGGCAAACGGAGTCACTGAAGTTCCATCGCGCAGCAGCTATTTCGGCATACTCGATCTTGCCGGATTTAAGAAGGATCGTTTCTACCTCTATCAGTTACGATGGAGAGCTGAACTGCCAATGGCTCATATTCTTCCTCACTGGAACTGGCCCGAAAGAAAAGGTCAGGTTACCCCTGTTCATGTCTATACTTCAGGTGATGAAGCTGAACTATTCCTGAACGGAAAATCGCTTGGAAAGAAGAAGAAAGGGGAATTTGAATACCGTCTGAAATGGGATGATGTTGTCTATCAGCCCGGTGAACTGAAGGTTATAGCATACAAAAACGGCGCTAAATGGGCAGAGGATGTGATGCGTACAACTGAAAAAGCATCAGCGCTTTCCATGACAGCCGATAGACCTGCTGTTCGTCCCGATGGCACCGATCTTATTTATATAACAGTAAGAATTGAAGATAAAAACAAACTGCTGGTACCGAGGAGCAGTAACCTGGTTAATTTCAGTATTGAAAGACCCGGTAAGATAGTTGCTGTCGATAATGGTGATGCAACCAGCCATGATCCTTTCCAGGCTTCATACAGGAAAGCTTACAATGGTCTGGCCCTTGTAATTGTAGCTGCAGAAAAAGGTGCTTCAGGCTCATTTACAGTAAAAGCTGAATCAAAAGGATTGATGGGAGCAGCTGTAAAAGTTAATATTGGTAATTAATAATGAACAATTTATAATCAGCAGGGACGATATATACGCCGTCCCTGCTTTTTTTTACCTAACCGATTCTTTTAGTATAAAAGAGCTTATCGTCTCCCTCATTATAAAAATCCTTTAACCGGGCTTCAAGTTCAAACTTATTACTATCGTAAAAAGCCCTTGTAGGGGAATAGTGCTCAAGTCCTGAAGTTTCTGCGATAAGAATGCTACAACCCATACTCCTGGCTTGATTACAGGTCTCCTCAAGTAACTTTCTACCAATTCCTTTTCTGCGGAAATCGTTGTGAGTAGCGATCCAGTAAAGGTCAAAACTCGTTTTGGACATAGTAATGGGGCCGAAGCAGGAATAAGCCGCTGTAACACCATCCACTTCTGCAAAAACGAAATAGTATCCGGTTGATTCACCATGGCTTAACCGTTCTGTAACCAGTTCAACCGCTACTTCGACTTCGTGGTCGTAGAAAAATTTGGTTGAATCAACTATTTCCATGACACGTGTTATATCACGTTTTTCAGGAGTTGTTCTGAATGTCAGGTTCATAGTTTAAAGTTTTAAATATTGTAATGGATGTAAATGCTATAAATGCTATCTATTCCCGGAATAGGAAAGATGGCTTCAGTCAGTAACTGTTCAAGACAGCCCGCAGGGCGTTAAGACAGTCTTTTACGCCGTTAATCCTTAAACAATTTTACTTTCAAAGCAGTTGGCCCTTTAGGCCCTTTACCGATTTCAAAACTGACAATATTGTTTTCTTTGATTATTTCCTGAAGATTGTTTGCATGGACAAAAACACTCTGGTTGTTATCCATATCACGGATGAAGCCAAAACCCTTCGACTCGTTAAAAAAGGTGACAACTCCTTTTCGTATATAGTCGGATTTTTGCGCAGGTTCGTTTTTAGTTGCACTGAGCTCGATACCATTTGCTTCAACCAGTATCTTTTTGTTGGGGTCGGGAGGAGTGGAAGATATCTTTCCATATTCATCAACATAGGCAATCATATCATCGAAGCTGTTTTTTTTCCCGGTTTCTTTCTTTATCAGCTTCTTTTTTGCTTTATCTTTTCTCTTTTTCTCTTTTTTATTTTTTACTTCCTTTTTGTTGAATGTCTCCTGCGATCTGCCCATAAATTGATAATTATTCGTTAATATTTTTCTGACTTGCTGTTATCGTTTAATCAGCTCTTTGAATAAATCCTCAAAATCGCAAAGCTGAATCTTTCTCAAAGATACGGTTTATTTCTGGTGATTACTATTCTGTTGTTCGAGGCTGAGTGGTTTGATTTGTCAAATCTGTTTGAGCGTCGGCCGGACGAAGACCAATAATTGACAACTAAACCTCCACAGGTGGAAATTCAATTATCAATTATAGTGTAAACAAGAACGTTAAAATTGATTATTCCTTTTATCAAACTACGTTGTTCTTCATTGGATATTGTTTACATTTGAAAGTGATAATGAAAAACAGACTAAATATAATTCGATTGGCAAAAGATAATGAGGTCTGAAGACCATACCCTTTGCCAATCTTCTCGTTAAGTACAATTGAGACATAATTTGGATTCTTAAAATAATTTGCCTGATTTTTGTAACTTTGTGATCAAATGAAAACCAGAGACCAAATTTTGACTTTTCTTGCTCAGAACAAAAAACTGTTCCGGGATAAATATCATATTATCCGAATCGGCCTCTTTGGTTCATATGCCCAGGGTGATCAGAATATTAATAGTGACATTGACTTGCTTGTAGAATTTGAAGAAAACACCCAGGATCTTTACGACCTCAAATTACTACTTAAAGACTTCTTCAGAATTAAACTGGGAATCGAAATAGATATATGTCGGGAGAAATATATCAAACCCAGGATTAAAAAATCAATTTTAAAAGAAACTGTATATGCTGACTAAAGATCATCATTGCCTTGAATCAATAATTGAAGCTACTGACAGGATTATTGAATATACCTCTGGATTTGATTCGGCTGATGATTTTAATAATGACTATAGAAACTTTGATGCCACAATGATGCTGAAGAGGTTTGGCAGATAATAAAAAACAAGATTCCTAATCTAAAAGTCGAGATTCAAACGCTCTTATAATAATTTTAAAAATTCAACTGTACCTAATAAACAGGACTTCATGTGGCATGTAATGCCTCGCCCCGATACGTCGGGACTCGGTTCATAATAGGATAATTTTAACAATAAGAATAAATGAATGATTCGAAGGGTTGAAGTTAATCTGTTTTTTCAAAATATTGTTTTTCAACATAGAAAATTTACAAAATATAATAAATATCATATATATATAGATAGTTCGATATATAAAAATATATTTGTACTGTTAATAATTTAACAGAAGAAATAACGGATGAAAAAACTTTTAATACTGGGTGCTGGTACAGCGGGCACAATAATGGCAAATAAAATGAGAAAAGAGCTGTCCGGACAAGAATGGAGTATAACGATTGTTGAAAAGGAAATGAATCATTTTTACCAACCCGGGTTTTTGTTCATACCATTCGGATATTATACCAGAACAGATATTTTAAAACCTGCCCGGAAATTCTTCCCAAAAGGAGTTAAGGTTGTTAATAGCGAAATTGAAAAGATTGATACATCACAAAATAATGTAATCCTTAAAAATGGGACCACAATAGATTATGATATACTTATTATTGCGACAGGGACACGAATTAGTCCTGAAGATACCCGGGGTTTAAAAGAAGAGCTCTGGTTTAAGAATATATTTGATTTTTATACAATTGAGGGAGCTGAAGCTCTTGCGGGATTTTTTAAGACCTGGCAGGGAGGCAACCTTGTAATAAATATTGCTGATAATCCTATTAAATGCCCTGTAGCTCCATTGGAATTTGCTTTCTATGCGGATGATTACTTTATCAGGAAGGGTATGCGTGATAAGGTGAAGATTACTTATGTTACTCCGATGTCAGGAGCTTTTACAAAACCAAAAGCATCAAAAATGCTTGGCTCACTTCTTGAGAGAAAGAATATTAACATAGTCAGTGATTTCTTCATTGGCGAAGTTGATAACACCAATAAAAAAATACTTGATTTCGGCGGAAGGGAGGTTCCTTTCGACTGTCTTGTTTCAATACCTCTTCATACAGGAGATCCGGTTATTTCGAAAAGCAGGTTGGGTGATGAGTTTGGATTTGTAAAGGCTGATAAGAACACCCTTCAATCAGTTATGAATAAAAATATTTTTGTCATCGGAGATGCAGGAAATTTCCCCTCTTCAAAAGCTGGTTCAGTTGCTCATTTCCAGGCTGATGTACTTGAGAAGAACATCCTGGATTTCATACATAATAAACCGCTTACAGCATCATTCGACGGACACTCTAATTGTTATATTGAAACCGGTTTCGGGAAAGGTATCATGATAGATTTTAATTATACAACTGAACCTCTTCCCGGATTGTACCCATTACCGGTTGTAGGTCCCTTTTCATTATTAAAAGAGACACGGCTAAATCATCTTGGAAAACTATTTTTTAAGTGGATTTACTGGAATATTTTGCTGAAAGGGAGAAAACTGCCGGTAACCAGTTACATGTCGATGGCAGGTAAAAAACAGGATTAATTTATAAATAAATAATAACCAAAAAGTTAACAAATAAAAATTTTTAATTCCAATACTATGGCACAGAAAACATATGCAGGAAAAACAGTGGATGTAAATGAAGAAGACTATTTTACCAATCCTTCACAATGGACCAAAGAAATTGCTGTTGAAATTGCAAAAGAAGAAGGGATTGTCCTTACCGAGCAGCATTTTGCCATCATGGAATTCCTCAGGAACAGATTCAATAGCGGTGAAGCTTTATCAATCAGGAGTATTAATCACTCCGGAGTCATAGATGTTAAGACTTTTTATCAGCTTTTCCCTGGAGCACCACTTAAGAAAGCTACTAAAATTGCAGGTATTCCCAAACCGGTAAGTTGCATATAACCTTAAAACTAATAATATGAGCACAGAACAGAACTATCCGATCAAAAAAGTTAACATAATTTGTGCCAAAGGCGCAATAGAAGATGTTTATGCAACTCTGGTAATGGGTAACGGTGCAGTTATGGAGGGTATAGAAACTAATTTATTCTTCACCTTCTTCGGACTGGATGCCATTGTAAAAAACAGGATGGACAAGCTCCATACTGCAGTAGTTGGTAATCCTGCATTAAGGTTACCCGGAGGATTAAGAATGCCAACACTTCTCGGAGTTATTCCCGGTATGGAATCCTTCACATCATGGATGATGATGGGTGAAATGGCCAAGCTTGATATTCCTCCTGTAAGTGAATTTCTTGACCTTATTACCGCCGGAGGAGGCAAAATCTTTGCATGCAAACTCGCAATGGATATGTTCAAATTTAAAAAGGAAGACCTTTCAGAACATGTAAGCGGTATTCTCACTGTTGGTGAGTTTTATGCTCATGCAGGGGGTGAAGGTTCGCAGATAATATTTACTTAAATCACCAGCAGCCTGAATCCCAGAACATTTACCAGTTTCTTTCCCGGACAGAAAATTTTATAAGCATGAGTTTTCAAGGCTCCTGAGAAATAATACTTATTTTAAACATGAATTACATAGCAATAATAACAGGAACAGTATTTATTATCTTCTTTTCGTGGTTCTTATCTATAAAATACAAAAGGTATCACGGTATAGCAAGATTCTTTGCATTTGAGAGCGTTTTCATTCTTGTTTTATTGAATATTAAGGTCTGGTTCATCAATCCGTTTTCGCTGCTGCAGATAATCTCCTGGATCCTTCTGATCCTTTCGGCTTACGTTGTTATTACGGGGTATCTTTTGCTAAAAAGAAAAGGTAAGCCTGACAGCAACTTTGAGAACACATCTATGCTTGTAAAGTCAGGCATTTATGGATATATCAGGCATCCTTTGTATCTTTCTATATTTCTGCTCGGCACCGGGGTGATGTTAAAAGATACCGGACCTGTTCAGATTGCTTTGGGTGTCATTAACATTATTGCCGTATGGGTTACAGCCAGGATTGAAGAAAAAGAGATGATCGCAAAATTTGGAGATGAGTACACGGTGTATATGAAAGAGACAAAGATGTTCATTCCTTTTCTTGTCTGACAGACTTTAAGTCTTAGCCTCCGGCCTGTCTTGCGCTTCGCGCTGTCTTAAGCCCTGATATTTCTCATTTATATCTTCAAGAGTTTTTGTTTGTAAAACATGTTCGGTTCATGTTTAATAATTTACTTTTACAAAATTAAACAATCGTGAAAGGGTTATGTTCAGGAAAACATTGAAACAGTTAAGAATATTTTTAATAATAATTATAGTATTGACTTGTCTTCCTCATTCGATCCTTCCACGTCAGACGTCTGATTTCAAAAAAAATGATTTTGAAAACTATCTTAAGCTGAATGAAAGCGAATCGGGGCTCATAGAGTTTAAAGATGATGATGAAGCCCTGAAAATGAAGCTGATACAACTGGATATCATAAACAAAAGCAGAAAGAATTTCAAAGCTGGTCCGGTTAAGCTGGATATTCTTGCTTCGAGGGTTGCAAATAAGATGTGCAGAGAGGCTGCTGAGAATAATTATATCGGGCACTGGAATATGGCCGGTGAGAAGCCTTATCACAGGTATGCCTTTGCAGGAGGATATGACTATGTTTCCGAGAACGCTTTCGGTGAATGGTCATCCGATAATTATATTACATCCTATTCAAACATCAGCTCGATGATGAAATCGGGACATGGTAAATTCATGGCTGAAAAAGCCCCGAATAACGGACATAAAAAAACCATTATTGACAAATCACATAATTTTGTCGGTATCGGATACTATCTTTCAGGAAAACAGTTCAGGTACTATGAAGAGTTTATTGACAGGTATTTCGAATTTGAGAATGTTCCGGGAGAAGTTAAAATTGATGAGTCATGCAGTATAACTGTGAAAACCAACGGTGAAAATTTCTTATACTATCTGATAATATACCACGAGAAATTTCCATCAGCTCTGACGCCGGCCCAGATCAGAAAAAAAGGAAGTTATGAGGATTATACAAATGAAGAATACTTAGAAATAGTTGCATGGGATCTTGCCCGGTACAGAAGCGGAACTTCATATAAAATACCCCTCAGGTTTTCAAAGGAAGGGTTATACTATATTCATATCTATTACGATAAAAAAGAGATTACCAGTCCGGC
>JAUYBT010000148.1 GCA_030692905.1 Bacteroidales bacterium | reverse complement strand
AAGGATTCCCGGCGACACTAAGAAACTTGACCTTGAATCTGCAAGAAAAGTTCTCAGACTTATAGATACACTTGAAGATGATGATGATATCCAGTTTGTATATCATAACCTTGAGATGACTGACGAACTGGCAGCAGAGTTAGGATAGAAATTCCTTTTTAATCTGTCAACGAAATTTTATTTTTGCCGCATGATCAGAAAGTTTTTTTTGTTTTTAATTATTCTGGGCTTTTTAACCGGATTTGTATCAGCACAGTCTTTTGTAAAAACATCAGATCTTTTTCCAAGATCAGATGAAAACTCCCGTGCGGGCCATCTTAACATCATTCAGGATCCGTCAATTGACACCCTTATCAGCAGATATATATTAGTCAATAAAAATTTGTATGAGAATTTTGGCTATTTTGGAATGGAAGGTTTCAGAATACAGATATACAACAGCTCCAACAGAAATGCGAAATCAGAATCAATCAAAGCAAATGTAGAATTTTTAAGCAAGTTTAAGGACATCAGATCATATACATTATTTGCCCAGCCAGTATATTACAAAATCAGGGTAGGCGACTTCAGAACAAAAACCGAGGCAACAAGGTTGTTTTTAATAATCAGCAAGGAGTTTCCTGATGCATATCTCGTCCCTGATTTTATAAATTTCCCGGACCTGAATACAAAATAATTATGAGCGACAGGATCAAGCATGAATGTGGCATAGCGATGTTAAGATTGCGTAAGCCGATGGAATATTATATTGAAAAATATGGTACATGGAACTATGGCCTTCAGAAGATGTACCTTATGATGGAAAAGCAGCATAACAGGGGCCAGGATGGTGCTGGAATAGCTGGAATAAAGTTAAGTGTTACGCCAGGTAACAGATATATTTTCAGACAAAGATCAAACATAGCTAATCCTATAAAAGAGATTTTCAGCCTGATTTATGAAGATATTGATGCATTTACCAGTACTCACCTTGAGGATTTTAAAAATCCGGCTTTTATTAAGGAAAATGTTCCGTTTGCCTGCGACATCTATCTGGGACACCTGAGGTACGGCACTTACGGGAATTATAACATAGACTATGTGCACCCCGTAAGCCGTGAGAATAACTGGAGGTCAAAGAACCTTGTCATGGCAGGTAATTTCAACCTTACAAATGTCGGAGAAGTTTTCAGCAGCCTGGTCGAGTTGGGTCAGAACCCTGTTGATTTTTCCGATACTGTGACAATACTTGAAAATGTCGGACACCGCCTCGATGAGGAAAATGAGAGACTGTTCCGCAAATTCAAGGACGAGGGCTTTTCAAAAAAAGAGATATCCCCGCTGATAGAGAAAAATCTGGATGTTACTTCTATCCTGAGAAAAGCAAGTCGTAATTGGGATGGAGGTTATGCAATGGCTGGTATGGTTGGCCATGGTGATGCATTTGTCATGAGAGATCCGGCCGGTATCAGGCCTGCTTTTTATTATATTGACGATGAGGTAGTTGTTGTTGCTTCTGAGAGACCTGTGATTCAGACAATATTTAATGTCAGAACTGATAATGTCAATGAGCTTCCCCCTGCAAGTGCTATCATAATTAAGGCATCGGGAGAAACAACTATTGAAAAGATCAGGGAGGAGACCGAACAAAAAAAATGCTCATTTGAAAGGATATATTTCTCACGGGGAACTGACAAAACTATTTACAGAGAAAGAAAGAAACTTGGGGAACTGTTGACGCATCCTGTTCTGAAAGCAGTAAACTATGATCTTGACAATACTGTTTTTTCATATATCCCGAATACTGCCGAAAGTGCGTTTTATGGTTTAATAAAAGGGGTCGAGGATTATCTTAATCAGACAAAAATTGATGACATTCTTCGCAAGGGGAAAGACCTTACCAGGGCAGAGCTTGAAAAAATTATTCAGCAACGGCCAAGAGTAGAAAAAATTGCAGTTAAGGATGCAAAGTTGCGAACATTCATAACAGAAGATAGCAGTCGCGATGATCTTGTAGGACATATATATGATGTTACTTATGGGGTCATCAGGCGTGGTATAGATAATCTTGTTGTTATTGATGACTCGATTGTCAGAGGCACCACATTAAAGAAAAGTATAATCCGGATTCTTGATAAACTGGATCCGAAGAAAATAATTGTTGTCTCTTCATCACCGCAGTTGAGATACCCCGATTGCTATGGAATTGACATGGCTAAACTGGGCGATTTTATTGCATTCAAAGCGGCTATTGAGCTTTTAAAGGATACCGGCAGAGAGTCGTTGATCAAACAGGTTTATGATGAAGCTGTTTCTGAACTTAAGAAACCTGTTGAGGAGATGAAAAATGTGGTCAGGGAAATCTATAAGCCTTTCTCTCCCGACGAGATATCAAAGAAAATATCTTCAATGCTTAAATCAGATGAAATAAGATCAGAAGTTGAAATTGTATTTCAGTCGATTGAAGGTCTGCACGAAGCTTGTCCTGGTCATCTGGGTGATTGGTATTTTACCGGTAATTATCCAACCCCGGGAGGCAATAAGGTTGTAAACCAGTCTTTTATAAACTATGTGGAAGGCAGGAATATACGGGCTTATTAATTTTCGTGGGAAAACCAGGTTATTTCGAAGTCCTTTTTATAGGAAGAGAGATGCCTGTTAATTTTTTCAACGTAAATATCCTTTAGAGTAATCATTATTCCGGTCTCCTCAACATCACCGAATTTATGATTTATAAAAGTGCCGAAGGTGCGCATGGTAGGCGACAGATTCATATAGGCATTAATAAGCGGAGGAATATTCTCATTAAGGTTTCTGACCTCTCTTGACAGTATCTTATAATTTTCTTTATATCTCCATCCCCTGAAAATCTTTTTCATGGCTTCCTGATGAATATCAATATTAGCAGGTTCAATGGGAGTAACAAGTTGATCGGGATCTTTGAAGTGCCTCTTCAGAAAATAGAGGATCATATCTCTGGCTTTCTGATTGAAATGAGGATACATGGTCACTTTCCCGAACAGGTATTTAAGATGATGATTATCAATTATTATAGCACCAAGGCCATCCCAGAGATTATCAAGGGCAAACAGACTTTTCCTGCCCATGGAACGCGATTGATAGTCGGGATGAACAAATGACCGGCCAAGCTCCATCAGATGAGGATAATACTTTGAAAGAAATTTTTCAGAAAAATGAAAATAAACTGATGATGCGAGTTTGGTTATATCGCATTTTGTACAGCCTTTTTCGGGGAAATAAAAACGATAACCGCCAATTATTTCCTTGTTTTCAGGATCCCATACTATTAACTGCTTCTGAGGATCAACCTTTGCCGTGTCAAAATCGTCAATATCGATCTCTTTACCAGTACCACCTCCTGCATGCCGGAAGGTCAACTCCCTGACCCGGCCTACTTCTTGCATAAGGACAGGAGAGTCATTATTGTCAAAGATATAAACCTCATTGTTGCTATTATTGGTCCTGCGAAGAAGCTTACCACTCGTTAATTCGGCAATTATCTGATCCTTTGGTAATTGGTCAACAACGGGTTTCATTGAATCTTAATAAGTGGTATTGATTTATGCGAATATTATTTTCAAAAAATGCAATGCAATTTAATCTTTTTTTTAATTCTGTAATTATACGGAAATAAATGATTCGAGTTCGTACGATTTAGATTTAACCCAATCTGCCCATTCCAATGCAGATCTGGTTTTATCAAAGGTTTCCCATGGTATTGTTTTACCAAAAACCAGCCGGATCTCTTTATCCTTTTGTTTGAACATCTCATCAGCAAGATAGAGCATCTCTATATTAGCTTTGATGCCTAAGAATTTTCTGATATTGGAGAGATTATAGAAAAAATTGGAATTTCTGCCGGAAAAATATGCGGGAACAATATCTCTTTTATGTTGTATTGCTTTTGATATGAAACTTTTATGCCACTGCAGGTCCTTAACAACACCTCTTTTCTTTCTTGAACATAATCCTGCCGGAAAATAGAGTATCTGGCTTCCGGAAGAGTATGCCTCTTCAATCTTCCTGGCTGCATCTTTCCCTTGAGATCCATGCTTATTTATCGGAAGAAAAATGCCTGACAGATTTTCGATATTGGTAAGTATATCGTTTACAGGAAATTTTATGTCAGGGAAATATTTCGATAATTCATAAATAAATACCAGTCCGTCAAGTCCGCCAAGAGGGTGATTTGAAACGAATATATATCTACCTGTTTTGGGGATATTTTCACTCCCAATGATATTGAATTTAATTTCAAAATGCCTCAACCATGCCTCTATTAATTCAGCATCTCTCAGATGACCCCATTTTTCCAAAAAACCATTCAGATCATCCTGATGCACAATTCTTTTCAGGTAGTTTACAACGAATCCGGGTACAGCCTTTTTGAGTGTCGGATTTTTCGAATAGAGGATTTTTTCGACGTCTATTTTCTGAATTTCTTTTTTATCCGGTGCATTAGCCATCTCTCCAAAGATTTTATTAAAAATGCAGGTTCAAATTTATTAAAAAATTAACACATCCTATAACCCCTTCCCTTGTGCATGAACCCCTTCCTCCCCCCTCTCGAGAGTGTGACGATCACCTCTAAAAAACTTCCTGTTTGGGGATAAAAACCTCTCTGCCGCTGCGCGGCATCTCCCTTAAAGGGAGTTCTGTTTTGGGGAGTAACACCCCTCTGCCGCTTCGCGGCATCTACCCCGTGGGGGGAGAAAAACACACTAAAAAAGCAGATTTTTCCCCCTTTGGGGGGAATAAAAAGGGGGTGATTATCACCGAGCTGCATATCCTTAAGAGGGAATAAAAAGGGGGTGTCACTTGTTGGGAAAAAATCCTTTAGGGTGAGTTCATGTGATTTGAGGAAAGTTATTAACAAAAAAAAAAAAGTGGAGTAAAGTGGAGTAAAGTGGATAATTATTATTTAATTTAGCCCTTTAATTTGAAAAAGCGAGGATGGCCACATTTATTGGTGATTACACGTGCAAGGTGGATGTCAAGGGAAGGATAATACTCCCCATGGCATTCAAAAAGCAGATGCCTGCTGATGCACAGGATCATTTCGTAGTGCGGAAGGATATCTTCGAAAATTGTCTTGTGCTCTATTCCATTGAAGACTGGAACAGGCAGCTGGACAAGATCAGAAAAAGAATCAACCCCTATAAGCGTGAGCATAATATGTTCCTGCGGAATTTTTTTAAAGGAACAGCTGAACTCTCGCTTGATAATAACAACCGCTTATTGGTTCCTAAAAGATTAATGGATCTTATCGAAGCCGAAAGGGATGTTGTTCTTGCAGGTCAGGATGGTCGGATTGAGATCTGGGCAGCAGATGTTTATGAAAGAATTGATATGCCAGCTGAAGATTTTGCCAACCTGGCTGAAAAACTAATGGGTGGAAGTTTAAATGAGCCTGAATTATAATGGTTTACCATATTCCCGCACTGCTCAATGAGAGTATTGATGGGCTGAACATCCAGCCTGACGGGATTTATGTCGACGTTACATTCGGAGGCGGAGGGCATTCAATGGAAATTCTGAAACGGCTTACAACAGGAAGACTTATCGCTTTTGATCAGGATGAGGATGCCGCATTGAACGTCCCGGTTGACAAAAAGTTTCTTTTTCTTGACCAAAATTTCCGGTTTCTTAAAAACAATCTCCAGTTTAATAACATTGGGTCAATTGATGGTCTCATAGCTGATCTGGGAGTCTCATTCCACCAGTTTGATGAACCTGAAAGAGGATTTACTTTCAGACAGGATGCCCCTCTTGATATGAGGATGAATAAAAGTGGTCCGGTAACAGCCGCCCACCTCCTTAAAACACTCGATGAAACATCCCTTGCAGATATTTTTTACAATTTCGGAGAACTTACAAATTCAAGAAGAATTGCAAGAGAAATTGTTGCCGCAAGAATAGTAAAGCCACTGACATCTGTCAACGATATAATTGATGCAATCGGTAAACTGGCACCTTACAGACAGGAACATAAATTCTATGCAAAGGTATTTCAGGCTTTACGGATAGCTGTTAATCACGAAATAGACTATCTGAAAGAGATGCTCGAACAGGCTCTGTCTGTGCTCAATCCTGGCGGAAGACTAGTTATTATAACCTATCATTCGCTTGAAGACAGGGTGGTGAAAAACTTTATGAAGACAGGCAATTTTAAGGGGGAGGAGAAAAAAGATTTCTATGGGAATGTTGAAACTCCATTCAGGATAATAAACAGGAAGGGAACAACTCCCGGGGATGAAGAGATTGCGAATAATAACAGGGCAAGAAGTGCAAGGCTCAGGATAGTCGAAAAAATCGGATAAATGGCTGACAGCAAGGAAAATAGCAAAAAACATGCAAAGACCGGAAGTTTCATAAAGGAACTCCTTAGCGGAAGCATGGTTTCTGAAAAGATCATACTTAAGAATCTTGGATACGTTTCGCTCGTAACCCTGCTGGCAGCAATTTACATCGGGAACAGGTTTCATGCCGAGAAAATAACAAGGGAAACAACGAAGCTTTTAAGGGAGGTTAAAGATCTGAGAGCGGAGTCACTTTCAACATCAACCGATCTGATGTATGTCAGCAAGCAATCGGAAGTGTTCAGATTGGTCAGGGAAAAAGGACTTAACCTCGAAGAACTAAAAACCCCGCCATTTAAACTGTTGGTTGATAAAAAGTGAAGACTATGGCAGTAAGGGATGAGATAATATGGCGTAGCGGCATTGTATATTTTGCAATTGCCCTGCTGGCTGCTGCCCTGCTTGTCCGTATCCTGATTCTGCAATATGTACAGCGCAGCAAATGGTCGGATATGAGTGAAAAATTTGTCTATAAAACCGCTGAAATGCCTGCAAGCAGGGGAGATATACTGACTAATGACGGACGACTTCTCGCCAGTTCGGTACCATACTATACAATCTATATGGATACCAGGAGCTCCGGGATGTCAGGAGCTACATGGTCAAATGGAATAAACGGATTATCAGCAGGATTGTCACGCCTGTTAGGTGAGAGATCAACTTCAGGATGGAAATCTGTCATAACTGAAGCAAGAAGGAAGGGTGATCGCTATTTTCTTATCAAACGGAAAGTGGATTATGAGACTCTTAAAATACTAAAAGAGTTACCTATTTTCAGAGAGGGACAGTATAAAGGAGGTATGGTAGCCCAGGCTGAGAACAGGAGAATTCTTCCAAACAGTGATCTGGCTGCCCGTACCATCGGTTACCTTAATCTTGGCAGCGAAGGTAATGAGGTTGGAGTGGAAGGGGCTTTTGATAAAGATCTCGCAGGTAAGAATGGTGTTGCAGTGAAGCAACGGCTTACAGGAGGCGACTGGATAACTGTTGATAATGCCAACAGCGTGGAAGCGAGAGACGGAAATGATGTTGTTACAACATTGGACATTGATCTGCAGGATGTTGCAACAACCGCGCTTCTGAATCAACTCCGGAAATATGATGCTCATCATGGTTGTGCTGTCCTTATGGAGGTGTCAACCGGTGATATTAAAGCCATAGCCAACCTGGAAATAGGAAGCGATGGCAACTATCACGAAACTTATAATTATGCTGTAGGAGAGAGCACCGAACCCGGATCGACTTTTAAGCTTCCTTCTCTGATGGCCGCCATTGAAGACGGAGTTATTGACACCGGTGATATTGTTGACACCGGTACAGGAAGTGTGAAATATTATAATAAGATCATCAGGGATACAAGAGAGGAGGGATACGGCAAAATAACCGTCAAGGAGGTCTTTGAAAAATCATCCAATGTGGGCATCTCAAAGCTAATATATGAACATTATAAGGACAAGCCAAAAGAATTTGTGAACCGGCTTTATGCAATGAAGCTTAATGAAAAGCTCGATCTTCAGATAAAAGGCGAAGGAGCACCTTTAATAAGATATCCCGGTGATAAACTATGGTCAGGTCTTTCACTCCCGATGATGTCGCATGGCTACGAAGTACTGATGACACCATTGCAGATACTCGCTTTCTTTAATGCCGTAGCAAACGATGGAAAGATGATGCGTCCGCGGTTTGTGACAGCCATCCTGCGCAACGGAACTGTCATTAAAAGCTATGAACCCGAAGTCATCATTAATTCGATTGCATCCCGATCCACAATAAGGAAAGCAAAGAAAATGATGGAGGGGGTTGTTGAACACGGAACCGCCACTAATCTTAAAAATGCCAATTTTAAAATCGCCGGGAAAACAGGTACTGCACAGATAGCCAAGGATAAATATGGTTACAGGCAAGGTGCCAGGATATCTTACCAGGCCTCTTTTGTAGGATATTTTCCTGCAGAGAACCCTCTGTACTCATGTATTGTAGTAGTTAATGCTCCTTCAAACGGAGTCTATTATGGAAACCTGGTTGCCGGATCGGTGTTCAAAGAGATTTCCGATAAAGTTTATGCGACAAGTTTTTTCCGCGATTACAAACCTGAAAATAAAGAAGATATAAAGCTGACTGCTCCGGAGGCCGGTAATGGCTACAGGGCAGATATTAGCGAAGTACTAAGAAACCTGAATGTACGATACAAACGAACTGCCGATGATGACTGGGTAGCTACCCGTGAAAGTGGTGATACTATAAGACTGACCGGGGTGAAGATGCTCGATGGACTCGTACCGGATGTCAGAGGGATGAGCCTCAGGGATGCAATTTATCTTCTTGAGAACTCGGGACTCAGGGTAAGATACAGCGGTAAAGGAAGAGTTCTGAGGCAGTCTCCTGAACATGGTGCCCGGTACTATGAAGGAACGGTGGTTTCGCTAGAAATGAATATGTGATATGATGCAGATTGAAGAAATATTAAAGGGGATTGATATTATTTCTCTGACCGGAGAAAGAAAAACAATTATTTCAAATATTGAATTTGATTCCCGTAAGGTAACCGGTGGATCACTTTTTGTTGCTGTAAAGGGATATAAATCTGATGGTCATGATTTTATTAATGCAGCAGTTGCATCCGGGGCTTCAGCTGTTATCTGCGAAATCCTTCCTGAGAATCAGGATAAAAGTATCTGCTGGATAAAAACCGGAGATTCTGCAAGAGCACTCGGATTCGCAGCTTCAAACTTTTTCGGAAACCCTTCATCTTCACTTAAGCTGGTGGGTGTCACAGGCACAAACGGTAAAACAACTATTGCAACTCTCCTGTACAGGATGTTCCTGCGATTAGGCTATAAATGCGGGCTATTCTCCACTGTCTGCAATTATATTAATGGTAAGGAACTTCCGGCAACTCATACAACACCTGATCCTGTTCAGCTCAACAGTCTGTTATCAGAGATGGTCAGGGAGGGATGCGACTTTGTATTTATGGAAGTAAGTTCCCACTCGGCTGATCAGCAGCGAATTGCCGGATTGAAATTTGACGGCGCTATCTTCACTAACCTTACTCACGATCACCTCGATTATCATAAAACCTTTGATAATTACCTGGCAGCAAAGAAGAGTTTTTTTGACTCCCTGCCGGTTGGTTCATTTGCACTTGTAAACATAGATGACGGGAACGGCAGGGTTATGCTACAGAATTGTAAAGCCCGGCATTACACTTTTTCTGTAAGGGGAATGGCCGATTACCGGTGCGGAATTATAGAACAGGGTTTCGAAGGGATGGGATTAAAGATACAGGGTGAGGAGGTCTGGACAAGATTTATCGGTGATTTTAATGCATCAAATCTGCTTGCAGTATATGCAGCGTCAGAACTTCTTGGTGCAACAAAAAAAGAGATATTGACCATTCTCAGCGATCTGCATCCGGTTTCAGGCCGACTGGAAGTTGTTAAATCTCCCGGTGGTATCTCCGGCATTGTTGATTATGCCCATACCCCCGATGCTCTTCTGAATGTGATAGATACGATAAATAAGATAAGAGGGGGTGGTGTGCAGCTAATCACTGTTGTCGGAGCAGGTGGTGACAGGGATAAGACAAAACGTCCGAAGATGGCTGCCATATCTGCTGAAGGAAGCAGTAAAATCATACTCACTTCCGATAACCCCAGAACTGAAGATCCTGAAAAGATCCTCGATGATATGGAAACCGGAATCACATCTGATCTTAAAAGAAAAACACTCAGGATATCCGACAGGCGTGAAGCGATAAAAACGGCGGTCATGCTTGCTAACAAGGGCGATATTGTACTCATTGCCGGGAAAGGGCATGAGACTTATCAGGAAATAATGGGAGTGAAACATCACTTCGACGACAGGGAGGAACTGAAAAATGCATTATTACTGAAATAAAAAGAGAAAAAATGCTATACTATTTATTCAAATATCTTGATACACTGAATTTCCCGGGAGCAGGAGTTTTTTCATATATCTCTTTCAGATCGGCGATGGCCGTCATCACGTCACTGATCATTTCGCTTCTTATAGGAAAAAGAATAATATTATTTCTTCAGAAGAAACAGGTTGGTGAAGTTGTCAGGGATCTCGGGCTCGAAGGACAATATCAGAAAAAGGGAACTCCTTCGATGGGAGGCATAATTATTCTTGCATCTATTATTATTCCGACCCTGTTATTCGCAAAGCTCGATAATATCTATGTCATTCTTATGCTATTGACAACCATCTGGTTAGGGTTAGTAGGCTTCCTCGATGATTATATAAAAATATTTAAAAAGAATAAAGCCGGCCTGGCGGGAAGATTTAAGATAGTGGGGCAGATTGGGCTCGGACTTATTGTTGGACTGACACTTTTTTTCAGCGATGATGTTATAATTGAAGAAAAGGTCAGCATAGCAGACCTTACCTCGAGAGAGAAAATTGAACTTCTCGATCCGGCAGTCCCATATTCTGCACAGGGAGAAATTGCCATGGAAAGAAAATCAACAAAAACCACTATCCCTTTCATTAAGAATAATGAATTCGACTATTCATGGCTTGTGGGCTTTGTTAATGAAGATCACAGGCAGTTGTGGACATGGCTTGCATTTGTGATTATTGTAATATTCATAGTTACATCAGTCTCTAACGGCGCAAACCTGACTGACGGGCTCGATGGACTGGCTACCGGGACATCTGCAATAATCGGAACTGCTCTCGGGATTCTGGCCTATTTGTCGAGTAACGTTATTTATGCTGATTATCTGAATATAATGTACATACCAGGCTCTGAGGAACTGGTGATTTTCGCCGGTGCATTTATCGGGGCTACAATCGGCTTCCTCTGGTACAACTCATTTCCGGCGCAGGTTTTTATGGGCGATACCGGCAGTCTGGCACTCGGAGGCATAATAGCTGTATTTGCTATAATAATAAGAAAAGAGCTTTTGATCCCGATAC
>JAUYBT010000054.1 GCA_030692905.1 Bacteroidales bacterium | reverse complement strand
AGATGAGGAGAAGAAAGCTGCAAAAGTTGAGATGAAGATCAAACAGAAAGAGATGGCGAAAAAACTGTCAGGGTATGCTGAAATATATATCAATGATGCATTCGGTACTGCCCACCGTGCTCATGCTACTACTGCTGTTATGGCTGATTATTTCCCGAAAGACAAGATGATGTTCGGGTATCTGATTAACAGTGAGCTTGCAGCAATGGAGAAGGTTCTGAAGGATCCCCAGCGGCCATTTACCGCCATAATGGGTGGTGCAAAAGTATCTGATAAGATTATGCTGATTGAAAACCTGCTGAACAGGGTTGATAATCTGATTATCGGAGGCGGTATGACCTATACCTTTATTAAAGCTATGGGCGGGAAAATCGGCAAGTCACTTTGTGAAGAGGATAAACTTGATCTTGCTCTGAAACTTATTGAAAAGGCTAAAGAAAAGAAAGTTAATCTATATCTTCCCATTGACAGCCTTAATGCCGATAAGTTCGATAATGACGCCAACACATCTGTTACCGCTGTTGATGCAGTAGAGGATGGTTGGCTGGGCCTGGATATATCAGAAAAATCCATAAAGCTATTTTCGTCGGTTATTGAAAACTCCAAAACTATTCTATGGAACGGACCGATGGGTGTATTTGAGATGGAGAAATTCTCAAAGGGTACAACTGCCGTAGCTAAAGCAATAGCTGCCGCTACATCTAAAGGAGCCTATAGCCTTATCGGCGGAGGCGACTCTGTAGCGGCGATCAACAAAAACGGACTTGCAGATAAAGTCAGCTATGTTTCTACCGGCGGCGGTGCAATGCTCGAATATATGGAAGGCAAGAAGCTGCCGGGGATAACTGCTATTCGCGGAGAATAGAAGAAGAAGGGGAGAGAGGAAGAAAAGGTGAAGGGGGAACACTTGTTTATACCTTTAATTATTATAAATAGGCTGCATTTAGGTGCGGCCTATTTTGTGTTATCTTTGTACTGATTATGAAAAGGTCATTTTTTATACTATTAATAATTCTGACAATTCTTTCCGGTTGCCGGAAAGACGATACACCACGTAGATCGGGCACTGATACTATTGATAACACTACGTATAAGACAACCACTTATTACACATTTGGTTTTTCATTTTCTAAGGCAACTAAGGTATCCACTCTTGATAGTCCGGGTCCGGATATTACAATAAATGTCAATAATGACAATCCAGTCAACAGGTTGATCCTGCAGGCAAATAATTTAGAAAACTCTTTCTACAAGATTGGAGATTACCCTGACGCTGCATCGGCTGTTTCAGCATTTAATAACCTGAAAACGGTGGGAGCTTATCAATGGGAAGGTATGGCCGACCCGATAAATGCTAACCAGGTATGGGTTTACAGAACAGGCAGCGAACAATATGCAAAAATCAGGATTGTCAGCACCAAAAATGAGATAAGGAATAATCTCCCCTACGGAGAATGTACCTTCGAGTGGCTCTATCAGTCTGATGGGTCATTAACTTTCTCTAGCAAATGAGAACAAATTTGCGGAATAGAATCTTCAATATTAAAAACCGGACTGACTTTTGGAAAATTGCCACCGAAGTGTTTAATTATCAACATGAGAAAAATGCTGTATATAAGGATTTTATAACCAGTCTAGGGAAGAATCATGATGCAATTAAAACTCCTGACAGTATTCCATTCCTTCCGGTGGAATTTTACAGAAATCATAAAATTGTTACCGGCGATTTGCCCATTGAAATGATATTTGAAAGCAGCGGCACTACCGGAGTTGCTCCGGGGAAGCATTTCGTTAATGATTTAAGCTTATATGAAGAGAGTTTTTTAAAGACTTTCAGCCTTTTTTATGGAGACCCCGGCGAATATTTAATTTTCGCTTTGCTCCCCTCATATACTGAAAGAGAAGGTTCTTCTCTTGTTTACATGGTTGATAAACTTATTAAAAGAAGCCTGCATCCACTCAGCGGATTTTACAAAGAAAATGTTGAAGATTTGTTAAAAGCGATAAGGAAAGCAAAAACCGGTGACCAGAAAATTTTGTTGCTTGGAATCAGCTTTACCCTTCTTGATCTTGCTGAAAAACAGTCTACTGATCTTTCAGGAGTTATTGTGATGGAGACCGGAGGAATGAAGGGAAGGAGAAAAGAATTGACACGTTCGGAACTTCATACTATTCTGAAAGAGAAATTCAATGTGACTTCAATACATTCAGAGTATGGGATGACTGAGCTGATGAGTCAGGCATATTCAAAAGGAGAAGGGATATTTTATTGTCCGCCATGGATGAAAGTTATTATAAGGGATCCCCAGGATCCTCTAACACTTTATACCGAAACAGGCAAAACAGGGGGGATTAACATTATCGATCTGGCAAATATCAACTCATGCTCATTTATTGCTACCGGTGATCTCGGAAGGCTTTATAAGGATGGTGGATTTGAGGTGCTTGGGAGGTTCGATAACAGTGATATCCGTGGTTGCAACCTCCTTGGCGAATAAAATTGTAATGTAGAAAGTACTTTATAATCCCAGTTTTGTTTTAATAGCCGGAGGTACTGCGTTTTTATGGACTGAACAGGGACTGCTGCGACAGCGTTGATGAAGTTTTGAAGTTCTCCATGGTTATGGGTTGGTGATCCGTAATCTATCGCTTCCCCACAATAAGGTCATATGAATGATCTATCCATGAAAAAACCTCTTTGTCGGGGACAGATCCATCGAGTAAAACAGTGTTCCAGTGTTTCTTATTCATATGGTAACCGGGTGTTACCGAAGAGTATCTTTCCCTGAGTTCAATTGCAAGTAAAGGGTCACATTTCAGGTTAATGCTCAGATCACCATTGAGGTTTATGAGGGCAAAGATTTTCCCGCCTGCTTTAAAAACCAGGGTATCGTCACCGAAAGGGAAGCTTTCAGTGACTCCTTTTTTTGAAATACAATATTCTCTTAATGTTTCAATATCCATATTAATTCATCATCTCAGGGTGGGGTAAAAGGCACCTTCAATATGATCGATCTGGTATGACTCACCATTTTTTATGATGGTTATAACATCAAACCGGCTTTCTTTATTTATTTTGAACTTTTGCAGGTAGCCATCGGCAGCCCAAATTATTGATCTCTGTTTTTCTTTGGTTACGGCTGTGACAGGATGCATCTGATAATCATCAGTCCGGGTTTTTACTTCCACGAAAACGATCAGATCTATATTCTCAGCGATGATATCAATTTCATGTTTCCCCCATTTCCAGTTTCGGGAAAGTATCTTAAATCCGGCTTTTTTCAGATGGTCGGCTGCCAGATCTTCTCCTTTTTGGCCCAGATTATGTGATTCAGCCATGGGAAATTGATTAACAATATTCTATAGGATGTTATATTTCGATCAGTTTATTTCTGATTGCAAAAAGTATAAGGCTTGCGGTATTTTTGGAGTTCGTTTTTCCAAGAAGGTTAGCTCTGTGCTTATCAACAGTTCTTTTACTGATAAAGAGGGTTTCAGCTATCTCCTGATTTGACAGGCCTTCACATATTTTAAACAGAATTTCCTTTTCTCTTTTTGAAAGGTT
>JAUYBT010000002.1 GCA_030692905.1 Bacteroidales bacterium | reverse complement strand
ATTAATTTTCATACCTACAGTTGCTACAGGAATTAATGATTTCCCACAAGAGACCTGCAGGAGATCGAGCTTAAGAGATTTTTCTCCCTGGAAAACCACACCGGCCAGTATTCTTATATCTTCATCGTTGATCTCTTTCTTTTTATCTGCCAGAGTAAGAAAGCGATAGTAAATATCGTCAATTTCCTCTTTCCCAAACTTGAATCCGAGTAATTCAAGGTGGTGATTAAGAGCAGCTCTTCCACTGCGGGCGGTAAGGATTATTGAAGACTCCCTTATCCCAACTTCAACAGGATCAATGATCTCATAGTTTTCCCTGTTTTTCAGAACACCATCCTGGTGAATACCAGAGGAGTGTGAAAAGGCGTTTCTTCCTACGATAGCTTTATTAGCCTGAACAGGCATGCTCATGAGGGTTGAAACAAGCCTGCTTGTACTGAAAATCAGTTTTGTGTTGATGTCGGTTCTTAAGTTAAGGTTTTGGTGACTTTTAAGGATCATAGCTATCTCTTCGAGAGCTGTGTTACCGGCTCTCTCACCGATACCATTAATTGTAACCTCAACCTGTCTTGCTCCGTTTATAATACCCATCATAGTATTGGCTGTTGCCATTCCAAGATCGTTATGACAATGGGTTGAGATGATGGCTTTGTCGATATTAGGAACATTCTCTTTAAGGTACTTGATCTTCGCACCGTATTCCTCAGGCAGACAGTAACCAGTTGTATCAGGAATATTTACAACAGTAGCACCTGCCTTTATTACAGCTTCGATAACCTTTGCAAGGTATTCGTTCTCACTTCGTCCTGCATCCTCGGCATAGAATTCCACATCATCTACAAATTTTCTGGCGTATTTAACTGCATCCGCAGCCCTTTTCAGGATTTCTTCGGGAGTTGTTTTGATCTTATATTTTATATGAAAAGGGGAGGTGCTGATTCCTGTATGTATCCTTTTCCTTTTTGCATATTGAAGAGCTTCAGCTGCCACTTCAATATCTTTTTTGAAGGCCCGGGTAAGTGCGCAGATCACAGGGTTAGAAATAACCTTCGATATTTCGACCACCGATTTAAAGTCTCCGGGGCTTGAAATGGGAAAGCCGGCTTCAATAACATCGACACCAAGAGCTTCAAGTGCCTGGGCCACCTCAATCTTTTCAATTGTATTTAACTGGCAACCGGGTACCTGTTCTCCATCCCTGAGGGTGGTATCGAAAATAATTACCTTATCGTCCATATTATAAGTTGTTTGTAAAAGATTATTTTTTCAATGGTCTGAGTTTTCTCACCGCAGCACCTGCTCTCCACATTTCAGAATCACCAAGTTCTTTCAGTTCAGCATCGAGTACTGATTTATAATTGGTTGCACCTGTTGATTGAAGAACTCTTACACATTCTTCGCCTGATTTGACTTTCTTATACAGGTCAGTGAAAACAGGAAGAGTTGCTGCTTTGAATTTCGGACGCCAGTCGAGTGCTCCACGTTGAGCCGTTGCACTGCAATTGGCATACATCCAGTCCATTCCCTTTTCGTCAACCAGGCGGATTAAACTCTGGGTCAACTCCTCCACCGTTTCGTTAAAAGCTTCAGACGGACTGTGACCATTTTCACGAAGTACCTGATACTGAGCATCCATGATACCAGCAAGTGCCCCCATTAATACTCCACGCTCACCGGTCAGATCACTGTAAACTTCCTGTTCAAAAGTTGTAGGGAAGAGATATCCTGAACCGATAGCAATACCCAGAGCAATTGTTCGTTCTTCAGCTCTTCCTGTAAAATCCTGAAAAACTGAATAGCTTGAATTGATTCCGGCACCTGCAAGGAAATTCCGCCTTACACTTGTACCTGAACCTTTGGGGGCACAGAGGATTACATCAATATCGGCAGGAGGTATTACACCGGTATGTTCTTTATAGGTGATTGAAAATCCATGCGAGAAATAGAGTGCATTTCCTTTCTTAAGGCATAATTTAAGTTTTGGCCAAATTATACGTTGTGCTGCATCCGATACCAGGTATTGGATGATTGTACCTTTTTTTGCAGCTTCCTCAATAGGGAACAATGTTTTACCCGGTACAAAACCATCAGCAACAGCTTTGTTCCAATCGGCTTTAAACTCTGGAGCCTGTCCGATTATTACATTGATGCCGTTATCCTTCATGTTCAAAGCTTGGGCAGGTCCCTGAACACCATAACCAATAACAGCGACGACTTCATTTTTAAGAACTTCGCGGGCTTTTGAAAGTGGAAACTCTTCTCTCGTTATAACATTTTCGACGACACCGCCAAAATCAATTTTTGCCATGATCTTAAATATTAAATATGTATTAATTAAGTACTTTCATCGTTTCAGGTTTATACCGGTTAGCTTCATCCATCTCCTTCAGATATGAATTCAGCTCTTTAACCTGTTTGGTAATAGCTACTCTTCCTGATCTTACAAACTGTAGAACACCATAGGGTTCAAGCTGAGTAAGTAATTCAGTTATTTCTGTTTTATGACCTGTTTTTTCCAAAACAATATATTCCGGAGAAACCTCAAGTATACGGGTATGATGGGCGCGGACAATATGATCTATAATGTTCCCTGACATCAAGCCTTTTGTTGTAACCTTAAACAGGGCAATCTCCTGGTAAATAATCTGGTCGGAGGTATGTACAAAAACTTTTAAGACATCAACCAGTTTTTCCATTTGTCTTGCCATTTTCTGGACCATCTCACTTGTTGTTTTTACTACGATAGTGAGTAGTTGTACCCCTTTTACTGCCGATTCTGAGGCGGTAATACTATCAATATTTATCTGTCTTCGTGTTAATATTATTGTAATCTGGCCAAGGATCCCTATATGGTCCTCGGTGAAAAGCGATATTGTAAATTCCTGTTTCATAGTATATTATTATCATTATTAATAAGTTAGTCTTACTTCGGAAACTGATGATCCGGGTTCTACCATAGGAAAAACATTTCCTTCTTTCTCGATTTTTATGTCAAGCAGGTAAGGTCCTTTTGCAGCAAGCATTTCTACCAGGGAATCTCTGAGATCTTCTCTCACCGAAACCCTTTTCGCCGGAATGCTATAGCCATTAGCTATCATTACGAAATCGGGATTTATCAATTCTGTTGAGGCATATCTTTTTTTGAAAAACATATCCTGCCATTGACGCACCATCCCCAGGTAACCATTATTAAGAATTATAATTTTGACAGGTATATTATATTGAAATATCGTTCCCAATTCCTGAATTGTCATCTGAAAACCTCCATCTCCAAGGAATGTAACAACAGGTTTGTCGGGGCTCCCGATCTTTGCACCTACAGCTGCTGGAAGACCGAATCCCATTGTTCCCATACCTCCTGAAGTAACCAGACTGTTTGGGTGAGTAAATTTATAATAGCGGGCAGCATACATCTGGTTCTGTCCTACGTCTGTAACAACTATTGCTTCTCCTTTTGTCAGTTCTGATACCAGTCTTACTACCTCACCCATCCTTATCTCGCCTGTTTCAGGTTTCGTTTCTGGCTTAATAACTTTCTCATATTCAGTCTTATCACAAATTCTGAATTCTCTTATCCATTTTTCAAAAGAGTTCTCTTTAACCAGAGGGATGAGGTACTTAATGACCTCCTTTGCATCATTGTTTATTTCTACATCGACCAGGACATTTTTATTTATCTCAGCCTCATCGATCTCAATATGTATTATGGTTGCTTTTTTTGCATATTTCTTTAGATTCCCGGTAACACGATCATCGAAACGCATTCCGATTGCTATAATGAGATCAGCTTCATTTGTAAGAAGATTTGGTCCATAGTTGCCATGCATGCCAAGCATTCCTGTGAACAAACGGTGATCGGAAGGGAATGCTGAGAGACCCAGTAAAGTTGATGCAACAGGGATTCCTGTTTTTTCTGCAAATGCCTTCAGTTCGTTTTCTGCTCTTGAAAGAAGCACTCCATGTCCGGCAAGAATCAGAGGCCTTTCGGCATGGTTGATCATGATCGCAGCTGATTCGATTGCCTTGGTATGCAAAGGAATACTCGGATTATAACTCCTGATATAGTCACATTTTTTGTACTTGAAATTAAATTTTTCAAGCTGGGCATCTTTTGTTATATCAATCAGAACCGGTCCGGGGCGACCTGATTTTGCTATATAAAACGCTTTTGCAATTGTATCAGGTATATCCTGTGATTTTTTTACCTGGCAGTTCCATTTAGTTACCGGCATCGAGACTCCGATAATATCAGTCTCCTGGAATGCATCTGTACCGATAAGATTAGATGCTACCTGGGCTGTGATAAACACAACCGGGACAGAATCAAGAAAGGCATTGGCAATTCCGGTTACAAGATTAGTAGCACCTGGCCCTGACGTAGCAAAGCAAATACCCGGTTTGCCGGTAACCATTGAATAAGCCTGAGCCGCATGAGCTGCTCCCTGTTCATGACGGGTAAGAATGTGCCGGAGCTTTCCTTCGTAATCGAGAAGCGCGTCATAGACAGGCATTATAGCCCCGCCGGGATAACCAAAAATAGTATCAACCCCCTCCTTTATCAGGCATTGTAAAAGAGCATAAGCTCCTGTAATGTGTTCTTGTCCATTGACTTGTACGGTTGCGTGTTCTGTTTCCTTTCCAGTCTTCATATATTATCTTTTGTCTTTTGTCTTATGAACCGATCCCTAAATCAGCCTTATGGCCCCGAGATCTGCTGAACTTACATTTGCTGCATAAGCTTTCAGCGAAGAAGGGATTTCCCGGTTTCGTGTTACTGGTTTATAAGCCCGGTCGCCTTTTAATTTCTCCTCTTTCTCTCTTTTTTTAAGTTCATTCTCAGTTAATACAACATTTATTTTTCTGCCGGGAATATCTATTTTAATTTGATCTCCTGTTCTGACTAATGCCAGTTCTCCTCCTGCTGCAGCTTCAGGAGAGACATGCCCGATCGACAAGCCTGAAGTACCTCCGGAAAACCGGCCATCAGTAATAAGCGCACATTTTTTACCGAGCCCCTTTGATTTCAGATATGAAGTAGGATAAAGCATCTCCTGCATACCCGGGCCACCTTTAGGGCCTTCATATCTTATAACAACTACATCACCGGCCTTAACGTCCCCTTTCAGAATTCCGTCAACCGCATCTTCCTGCGATTCGAATATCACCGCGTTACCGGTGAATGAAAACATCGATGCATCAATACCTGCGGTTTTAACTATACACCCCTTTCGTGCAATATTCCCATAAAGTACAGCCAGACCGCCATCTTTGCTGTAGGGATGATCTACAGACCGGATGCATCCATTCTCCCTGTCGGTGTCAAGGTCTTTGTAGCTGGTATTATGAGAACCCATAACAAGGTTTTTTTCCATTGAAGGGGCGCTACTGAAAAAATCAAAAGCAACAGGGTGCGTTTTTCCACCCAGTATATCCCAGTCGGAAATAGCATCACGAAGAGTTGGATAGTCTACCCGTTTTACAGAGCTGTTTATCAGGTTACTGCGTTCCAGTTCTCCCATTATTGATAAAATTCCTCCTGCACGGTTAACATCCTGCACATGATATTGTGAACTTGGTGCCACTTTGCAGATATTGGGAATTTTGCAGGAAAGTTCATCGATATCTTTCATTGTAAAATCAACTTCCGCCTCATGAGCTATAGCAAGAAGATGTAACACTGTGTTAGTAGATCCACCCATTGCTATATCGAGCGACATTGCATTCATAAATGCCTCTCTGGTTGCTATAGAGCGTGGCAGAACCGACTCATCACCTTCATTGTAATATCTGTTTGCCATATCAACTATTAATCCTGCAGCTCTTTCAAACAGCTTCACACGGTTCCTGTGAGTGGCAACAATTGTTCCATTTCCGGGAAGTGCAAGCCCCAGGGCTTCATTTAGGCAATTCATGGAGTTTGCGGTGAACATACCTGAACAAGACCCACAGGTAGGACAAGCAGTTTTCTCAATATCATTAAGATCTTTATCACTTATACTATTGTCGGCAGCTGCCACCATTGCATCAACAAGGTCAAGATATTTGTTTTTAAGAAGGCCGGCTTCCATTGGTCCTCCTGATACAAAAACAGCAGGTATGTTAAGTCTCATAGCTGCCATAAGCATCCCCGGGGTGATCTTATCGCAATTGCTTATACAGATCATTGCATCGGCGAGATGAGCATTGCATACATATTCGATACTATCAGCTATAAGTTCCCTTGAAGGAAGGGAATAGAGCATACCTGCATGCCCCATAGCGATGCCGTCATCAATTGCTATTGTGTTGAATTCTGCAGCAAAAGGGCCCCTCTTTTCAATCTCTTTTTTAACTACCTGACCAATTTCATGCAGGTGAACATGCCCGGGAACAAACTGGGAAAATGAGTTGACAATAGCTATAACCGGTTTTCCAAATTGTTCTTCCTTCATCCCGTTGGCGCGCCACAGACTTCTGGCCCCTGCCATTATTCTGCCGGTTGTTGTCTTTGAGCTCCTGAGAGGATTCTTCATAGTATAAAAATCATATTAATGAAAAAGCTTCCCGGTTTCCCGGAAAGCTTCAGTATGTTTATAGTAATACATATTATTCCCGGGTCATGTGCGCTTGGCAAGAATGAGGATGAGGCCAATAATATGGATTAAAGATATTCTCATTGTTTTATTATAAATTGACGGACAAATGTATTTATTTTTTTAATATATGAAATAAAAAGTGCTTTTTATTTTCATTTTTATTACAGATTATCAGGAAAAATCTTAATCTTGTAGTGTGGTTTAGTGCTGAAGATTAACATATTGCCCTATTTAGTCTTTGTTTTTTCCCCATTAAGGTAAAGTATGACTCTTTTACCCGGTTATGGATTAATTAATTTACAATCGGAACCTCTTTGAGATAAAATTTCCAGCAGTTCAACTTTCCCGTTACCAACAGGCATTCCTTCCTCACTACGGGTTACCGGTTTATTATAAAACAGGTCTGTCTTTGCGATATGGTTCTTGTATTCAGCTATGGTCTGTGCAACTGATTGATTATTAATAAAGTTAATTAGTATTAAGAAGGAGATGGAATATTTTAGAGTATGTACCTTATTCATAATCTTTAGCATGTGTGTATTTTAATAATTTTCTATTATAGTGTCAATTAAGACTTTAAAATCGGGTATTATTTCCCTGATCGTTTTATAAACCTGGTTCAGATTTATTCCGAAATATTCATGTGCTGCATAGTTTCTGAACGAGCGTGGAAGATGCCATTGGTAAGGATATTTTTTTAGAATATCAACATCAACATATTGTATGGCTTCACCTATTATAATAAATTGATAAAGCACACTGCTGTTAAGCATATCATTTTCAATAAATTCTCGTTCGTTAACATTTTCACAGAACTTTAAAATTCTTCCTGTTGCCTCGGAAATATGTTTTAATCTGTCGAAGCTTGTTAGTATCTGGTTATCCATAAATTAAAATTTTATCTTTTTCTATGTTTTTAATTGCAAAAGGTTTGACATATCCTTCTTCGACCAGGTCAACTTTTTTATTAATTAAGTTTTCAAGGTAGAATTTAATGTCGGCATAATCGAGAAGGGTTCCGGAAGCTTTATCTGAATAGGTTACCATCAGGTCAATGTCACTGTTGGCGTTATAATCGCCTCTTGCAAAAGATCCGAAAATCCAAGCCTTGGCAACTCGCCCATCTTTGGAAAGGAATTCCCTGATAATCTCAATAATTTTCTCTTTACTGAGTTGAGGAGTTTTTTTATAGATCATTTTTTCTTCAGCTGCTTTAAAAGCACTAAGAGCAAGCTCTTCGTTTTTAACTTCATACAATAATTTATCAGATAGCCACGAAACGATCAGGTCATTTTCATTCACTTTATAATACCTGGCAAGTTTTGCAACATTTTCCCGTGTTGCATTTCGTTTCACGTTTTCAATTTTGCTCAGAATAGCCTGATCTATGTTAAGATAAGCAGCCACAACCCTTAGGGGAACACCTTTTTCTTTCCGTAGTCTTTTTATCTGATCGGCAAAACTTTCCATTTTTGAACATTATGTTTTGACAAAATTAGTCAAAATTAAATTAACATCAAAAATCATTGTTTTATAGATTATTTAGCGTCGAAGAAGCCGGTTAATTATCGACTTTTCCCCTGACTTCAACTTTTACAACCGTGGCGATCGGATCAGGAGCTTTGGAAGGAAGAGAAACATATAACCAGTTTCCTGTCTGCCGGCCATTCAAATACCGGGAAGTAGAGAGTTGCCCTGCGCCTTGAGCCTATCTGAACTGCTTCACGTACTCCAGAAAAGTCTTTGCGCTTTTATCAAGGTTTTCAATTGAACCGCCTCCTTCCAAAACTTCACACATTTCATAAGCTATATAACCCTGATACCCGATCTCTTTCAGGGTATTTATGAAAGTTTTATAATCGAGAAAACCTTCCCCAATCGGAACTGCCCTCATTTGTGACTCTAAACGAAAATAATTTGTCTGAAGATGCTCGTATTTAAATCTTGGAAGTTCTTTATAATCGGCAGTGGTAGTGTGTACTAAATATGGTTTCATTATGTAAATGGCCTTTTTTATATCTTCTGAAGATAGTCCTTCAAGAGTAGGGGACCAGCAATCGAAAGCTGCTTTTACATTTGGCTGGTTTACCTCATCGAGCAGCCATTTCATTGCATCGTGGTGGATAGCAATATCATGATGGTTCTGTATTGCAAGTGTAATACCATATTTTGCAGCAATTTTACCTGCTAACTGGAGTCCCTCCACAACCATT
>JAUYBT010000081.1 GCA_030692905.1 Bacteroidales bacterium | reverse complement strand
CTGGTTCCAGCAATTTTCAGTCTTTACATTAATGCCGTTATCAAGCTTATAACTGTAGTTTGAGACGGGCTGAGCCTGCAAAGAGAGGATAGCAACAGTTTGAAGAGCCAATAGTAAAAATAAGTTTTTCATGGCAATAATTTTTAATCAGTTAGAAAGAACTGATCAAAGTTACAGCTATTAAATAATATAGAAAAAATTATTTTTTAGCAAAGGAAAGGCTGCCAAACACAACTTGTCCGGGCACTTCGGGATGCTTTTTTGACAACCCGGGACTATAATATGACAACGATTCTGTAACTTTAAGAATTTAACCAGGGAAAATGTCGCCTGCTTATCAGGACGTTTACATCTTGTGCGGGTTTCGCCTAAGGCGTAAATAAATTAGACTGGTTAAGATTATAGAGATGTTAACGGCAAGCCATTGACGAAAAAAGTAAATTTGAACTAAAATAAATTGCAAAATAATATGACAAACATTCAATCAGACGCTGGGCAAGTTAGGGTAGAAGGGCATCCTAATAAATGTCCTTTCTGTCACAAGACTATTACACCAAATTTTCTTAATGGGCATAGAAACAGTAATATAATGGAAGTTGTTTTGGTTTGTCCGGATCAATCATGTAATAAAAGTTTTATTGGGTATTACGACAGTATACAAAATAATTATTTTCAATTCAATGGACAGACAACTATAGGAAATTTAGTTGGCAAAGAATTTAGTGAAACTATAAAGTCAATTTCGAAAAACTTCATAACAATTTATAATCAAGCATTTTCAGCAGAGCAACAAGGGTTGACAGAAATTTGTGGTGTTGGCTTTAGAAAAGCTTTGGAATTTCTAATCAAAGACTACATAATTAGCAACAAACCTTCTGACAAGGAAAAAGTAGAAAAGAAGCTTTTAGGAGCTTGTATTTCAGAATATGTTGAGGATGAAAGAATAAAGACTGTAGCTAAAAGAGCGGTTTGGCTTGGCAACGATGAAACCCATTATATAAGAAAATGGGAAGGCAAAAACTTGGAGGACTTGAAAAAGTTAATTGACTTGACAGTTCATTGGATTGAAATGGAATCATTAACAAAAAGTTTTGAATCAGAAATGCCTGAATAATACGGAACATAAATAAATAATAAAGTAAATAGGATTATGACTCTCAGTAATGGAGAAATTGTCCAACTTAAATCAAGTGGACCGAAAATGACTGTTAAAGGGACAGTTGGAGATGACAAACATTTCTTATCAAAAAATGGAGGAGACTGGATTAAAAATGGAAGGTTATGATAACGGTAGCGGTTTTTGTGAGTGGTTTATAGACAACAAATTAGACTCTGGAATATTTAAACCAGAGATGCTAAAGAGAATTGACGAATGAAATGAAGTCCATTCACTAACAGCCCATTTGCAATAGCAGGAGTTTAGTTTTCCTAAGACAGTTTTGTGGGTAATCAAACTTTAGTTGTTCAAATCAGTATTGTGGTAAAAGTCCCGCCCTTCGGGTAGCTGCAAAACGTTATCGGCAACCCTCGCTACTCAGTTCAGTTTTCAGATTAACGAGAGACGAGAATCTTAATTTTTTTTTAACAAAATCTAATCTTCAGATTATTAGTTAATTAATTTGACCTAAATTTGACTCAAGTCAGAACTTAATTTCCAAATAAAATGAAAAACTGGATAACTAATTTAATAATCTTCGCATTTCTAGTGGCTATAGTTTTGATCATAGCCAGTATTTCAACTAAAGACATGACTTCTAATGAAGCAACTTTACTAAGTGTGTTATTAACTATTTTATCAGTAATTGCCTCATGGATTCTTTCAAGCTATTTCTCAAAACAATCTCATAAACAGGCAATTGAAGAAGTCAGAAGAGAATATCATGATAACCTTAGGACATATGCACTTAATGCTGCAGAAAAAGTCGATAATCTTTCAAATGAGCTTTCTAGATTATCAGGTTATTTGCGGGCGGAACTAGAAAGTGATGAAGAATCTGATGAAAGAGAATTATTATCCAAAACTGTGAGGATTGAAAGTTGCATTCATATTATTGATACACTGAAATCAGTAAACGACACTTCTTTATCAGATTGGAAAGGAGTTATTGGAGATGAATTAGAGGAAAGGGAGGAAGAAAAAGAAGAACGAGAAACAAGGCTTCTACTATTGACAGAAAGAATTGAAGATCTCATTAATAGTCAAACTTCATCCAAGGAGAAATATTCAAAAACAGATCTTTCAAAAATAATGGAGCAACTTGATAAATTAAGTAAATCTATAAATAGTCCAATTTCGCCAATAAGAACATCGACAAATAAACCAAGAAAAGAAAAGGTTGAAACTGACTGTCCAAATTGTCATCAAAAAATTAGCTACTTTCAAAGATCAAAAGCTAATAGCTGTAAAACAGTAACTTGTTCAAAGTGTGGTAAACGATATATTTCAAAATTTAATGAAGAAAAGGGACCTTCTTTAATCGATGAGAAAATTATTGAAGAAGCCGTACAATGCCCATGGTGTTCTGAAACTATAGAGGTTAAATTAAGTAATATCCCTTTCACAAAAGAAGTTATTCGATGTGATACATGCCTTAATGAAATAAAACTTCTGCGTAATAATGATTTTGGAATTTCATTAAGTAAATTGGCAAATCAAAATACTCAAGAAGAAATATTTATAAAACAAGAAATAGATGATGAGCTACTTGATTTAGTAGCAAATAAGTTACCTCCTCAACCTTGGCCAACCGCAATTCACAGAATTATTGCAGAAAAACTCACAATTAGCAATGGCTTAGCATACAGATGCATTACAAAATTGATCGAACAAGGTAAGGTTAATCCACAATTTAACGGAGTAGTTTACGTTAAAAGCGACCTTAAAAGGGAATAAAAGACAGCCGATATCACTGATGTAAGCGGTAATTACAAATGCAGATTTTCGGTAAATAATGATGCAAGTGTTTCTGCATCGTTAATTTCCGATTTGTAAAGAAGTAAAATATTAAAGAACGTTATTTTCAAAGGTCTTTTCAATTCTTATAACGAGGTTTTAAAACACTACCACCAAACGGAACAAAACACTACCACCCTTTTGTGTTGTTGATCTACTGCTGGTTCCAGAGGGTTGATATTTTGAGGATTCCGGTGGAAATTTTCATGTTCGATTTTCGATTTAAAACAAGCACCAATTTTTTAGTTTCGCATTTCTAAGGGAATCAATCGCAATATGATTCTTATCTATCAAATAATTAGCACATTAGCATCCTGTTGTCCAACCGACTTCGCTATGAGGTTAAGTAAGCCAAAAAATAGCATTACGATAGCTCGTCAAAGTACTAAAATATAATTACTTGATAAACTGATAATTACCTTGTTGCCGCGCGGCAACTCAGTTGTTTCCTTTGCAAAAATTATTTAAGACTAATTGTTGCTGTTTTGTCAGTACTTGTCAAATATAAGCAGCTTTTTCTACTTCCCCAAACGAAATGGAGAAAAGTAGCGGAACATCGTCAGGACCTTGAAAAAAGAAGTGAAGAGGCAGCCAGAACTCATCAACAGAGCGATCCATCAATGGTCCTTAAACGCTTTTTTAAGGACTGGCTCAGGTTCTGTCAAGGGTGCCTGCGCGATGTAATTGTGTGTAGGCAAAGGCATTTACTTGCCCTTGACGGGTTCTGACCAGGCGTTATCTTGGCGGTTAAGACCATTGATGGGGCAGTTTACCCCTTTTATAAACCTTCTTAAATTTGGCCCGACTGAATGAGAAATAAAGCAAATGATAAATCTCTCTTCATAGATTCCTCACGGTGGTATCGTTTTTCGCCGGTGGGTGGTAGCGTTTTACTCCCACGTTAAAAAATTCTCCAACCGGTACGATTTGCCGGATAATTTTTCAATTTCACACCTAACTAAACCAATCCCGAAGGTATGAATTTATTATGAAAGGCCTTAGGCCTTACATATACTAAAAGCGGGTGAAACCCGCTGATATAAATCTCTTCCTCTATAAGCTCCGTAGGGGCGAGATAGGAGATAATCAGAGATACTTATCCTCATAGATTAATTCATTCTTAGGATCACGATTGTTATCCTGATCAATTTCACCCCTTCGCGGCATCTCCCACAAGGGGCTTCTGTTTCAGGGAGGGAAGCCCCTCTGCCGCTACGCGGCATCTCCCCCAAGGGGGAGAAAATTCTGTTCTATTTAGTTGAATTACACTAAAATAGCAGAGTTTTTCCCCCCTTGGGGGGAATATAAGGGGGGTGAATGTCAAAGAACTGCACCCCCGTGGGATCTCCCTAAGATGCTTTTCATAAAGGGAGGGAAACCCTTCCGCTACGGGGCTTAATGGACTTATGTGGTTGGATTTAACAGGGCATTGCCCTGTATTATATATTTTGCCACTGCCGGGGCTGATCCACCAAAAACCAATTTTAAATCCCGGAGAGTCTGTCCCGCATTGGCGTGAGATTAAATGTGAATAGCATATTTTACACACCAAACGATGCTGATTTAAAAGTAACAGCCCTTTCAACTCTGTACAATAAGTTAAAAACAAAAAACAGTGCTGTTGTAACTGCTGCCACGCCATTAAGCATCACTCGTATTGCAAGAAACGATGTGTTGTACAAGGATATTACAGGCTTACTGGATATAGCAGCCAACGTAAAA
>JAUYBT010000086.1 GCA_030692905.1 Bacteroidales bacterium | reverse complement strand
AAGGAAGCCGATGTTATTGAGGAGATACTCAGGATCTACGGGTACAATAATGTCGGGGTGAGTGACCATTTGAATTCGACTCTTTCCTATCCGGAAAAGCCTGACAAGGAAAAGATTGTCAACATAATATCTGACCTACTTTCGGCCAATGGCTTCGCAGAAATAATGTGCAACTCTCTTAATCCTGCAGCATGGTACGAGCAGAACTCCGATTTCGACAAAGAACAACTTGTGATGCTCGCTAATCCTTTGAGTTCCGACCTGAACGCAATGAGGCAGTCTCTTCTTTTCGGAGGCCTCAGTTCAATAAGCTGGAACATCAACAGGCAAAATTCCGATCTGAAATTTTACGAATTCGGGCATTGCTATTTTTACCATAAGCCGGGACAATCATACCTGAAAGCAAATAATTTTTTTGAAAAAGCCTCTCTTGATCTTTTTCTAACCGGGAATACCGGCCGTCAGAGCTGGAACTGCAAAACCAATCCTACTGACTTTTTCAACATAAAATCTTCAGTTGAGATGATCCTTTCAAGACTGGGAGTTAAACCGGAAAGTTTAACAACAGGCGTAAGCGATAAGAAATATTTTGCAGAGTCTTTGACATATCTATTCAATAATAAAGTCGTTGCAGAAGCAGGACGTATTTCGAAGAATTATCTCATGAAATTTGATATCGGGCAGGATGTTTATTATGGCCATATTGAATGGGATTTTCTTCTTAAACTGATTAAGACACATACCATCTCCTTCCGTGAGCTTCCAAAATATCCTTCGGTGCGGCGTGATCTGGCTTTGCTGCTCGACAGGGGAATAAAGTTCGGGCAGGTCAGGGAGATAGCATTCCGGACAGAAAAAAACATACTTCATGACGTCATCCTGTTCGATGTTTACGAAAGTGATAATCTTGGTAAAAATAAAAAATCGTATGCTGTCAGTTTTATTCTGCGCGATGATCTTAAAACATTGACCGATAAGAATATCGACAAAGTTATGAATAATCTCATTAAGGCATTTGAGAAAGAACTTAATGCACAGATAAGGTAATGAAGAAGCTTCCGGATCAATGATTACTCTCTTCAGATCAGTCAAAAACTATTTCTCACTTGTAAAGTTCAGCCATACTGTCTTTGCAATGCCTTTTGCTCTGATAGGTTTTTCGCTTGCAGTATCAAGAGATGAATATGATTTCAGCTTCAGGCTGCTTCTGCTGATAATACTATGCATGATCTTTGCACGGAACGCCGCAATGGGATTTAACAGGCTGGCCGACAGAAGTTTTGATGCTCTTAACCCAAGAACAAAAAACAGGGAGATTCCATCAGGAGTAGTTGGCACCAGGGCTGCAGCAGCATTTATCATCATTAATGCTATTCTTTTCATCGTAACAACAGTTTTCATTAACCGGTTGACTCTTTTTCTTTCACCTGTTGCCCTCCTGGTTATCCTGGGATATAGTCTTACCAAAAGGTTTACTTCGCTCTGCCATTTCATGCTCGGTTTGGGACTCAGTCTCGCTCCTATTGGGGCATATATCTCTGTAACAGGTATTTTCAATATTACTCCTCTTATATACTCTTTTATTGTACTGACCTGGGTAAGTGGATTTGACATTATTTATGCTCTGCAGGATGTTGAGTTTGACAAGTCAAACCAGCTCCTCTCATTACCATCAGCCACAGGAAGAAAAAAAGCTCTTTCCATTTCCATAATAGTGCATATAATTACATTCCTCCTTGTTCTCGCAGCAGGTTTCATAGGAAACGGAGGATTTCTTTTCTGGGCAGGTGCAGCAATATTTACTTTATTATTAATATATCAGCACAGGATTGTTAAACATGATGATCTCAGCAAAGTGACACTGGCGTTTGGTACAACGAATGGTATTGCGAGTATTCTTTTTGCTATCTTCGTTATTATTGACCTGCTTATCAGGAACCAATAATTTGTACTATATTTCTCCAATAATTGGTCATCTTAAAGTTTTTTCATTTCTTGTCACTTTAAAAAATTAGTCTATGGGAGAATTAGTTATTAAAGAGGTACTCACCAGAAAAGATCGACGCGATTTTATTTATCTACCTAAAAAAGTTCACAAAGACGAATCTGACTGGCTTCCTCCTATATACGTGGATGAATGGGAGTTATATAACAAGAAGAAAAACAAATCTTACCAATATGCTGATGCAATACTTTTACTGGCTTACAGAGATAAGAAACCTGTTGGCAGAATAATGGGTATCATTAACAATAGGTATAACGCTATAAATAATGAACAACATGGACGTTTCTGTTTCATGGAGTGCTTTAACGACCGGGAAGTGTTTCATGCTCTTATAACCAAAGTTGAAGAGTGGGTCAGGCAAAACGGGATGACCAGGATTGTAGGCCCGCTTGGATTTTCCGATAAGGATCCTCAGGGCTTTCAGATAGAGGGTTTTGAATACCCTCAATTCATGACAAGTCCTAACAATTCACCATATATGCCTGATCTTATCGAAGCCGAAGGATATGAAAAGAAGGTCGATCTTGTAAACTACCTTGGAAAATTGCCTGAAAAATTCCCGCTTATTTATGAAAAAGTACTATCGCGGGTTGACAATAACAAAGAATATAAGATCATTGAATTTAATTCGAAAAAGGAGGTGAAACCATATATTATATCCGTTCTGGAGCTTATGAATGAGACTTTTGCGGAGATTTATGGCTTTGTTCCGCTTAATGATAAGGAGAAGACAGATTTTGCTGCCCGTTACTTGCCGATACTCGATCCTAAATTCATTAAAGTCATAGAAACAGGGGGGAAATTGGTAGGATTTGCCATCGGCATGCCGGATTTCAGTAAAGGAATCAGAGAGGCAAATGGTAAATTATTGCCTTTCGGGATTTTTAAGATCCTCAGGGAATCGAAGAGATCAAAAAAATTGCTGATGATGCTTGGCGGTGTTAAGAAGGCTTACAGGGGAAAAGGTATCGAGGTACTTATGGGTGTTAAGATTTTCCAGTCGGGAATTAAGCATAAGATGAACATGATCGACAGCCACCTGATACTTGAAAATAACACCAAGATGAGAGCCGAATGGGAAAGAATAGGTTGCCAGGTAGTTAAGAAATTCAGGATTTATCAGAAAGAACTTTAAAATCTGAAAATAAAGGAGAATCCGAGCATCTCTTTGAATTGGATTCTGGCTGTTTTCTTCTTGGTTCCATCGGGCCTTAAAACCGGGTTTTTATCCTTATCAAGTACCTGAGTTTTGGTATCATCATCAAAAATGAGATGTGTATTGAACCTTACATCGGTGAACCAGTTCAGATTTGCTACCACTATCATTTCCCAGTCAACATCAATATTAAGAGGATTATTGATATAATTTGTAAACAACTGCAATCGGTTAGTAACAGTCACATTCTTGACAGGTTTATATTCATTAGTAATCATAAAACTCGCTCCGGGCTCATTTTTCGATCTTCTATCGTTTGCAATACCATATTTGGTCTGGTCAATCCTTGTTGTATCCGGTACAAACGTCCCTTTGTATGAAAAAAGTGAGAAGTTAATAGAGGTTGTTTTATCCGGTTTGTAATCAAGACCCAATCCGGCTGTAAGTATTGCAGGGTTCATGAATTTCGATACCAGAGTTGATATCTCCTTATTGTTGATATCTTTAGTATAGGTAAATCCCGGGGCTACCTGGGTTTTAAATAATAGAATAGCACTAAAGTCAAACTTCCCGAATGCTTTATGATTTAATTTTGAGTTCGTCTCAAGGAGATCGAGGTTTTTCCTTAAATCATTATCACCCGATTTTAGAAATCCGAGTTTAAACCTGACAAAATTATTCGATGATAGCTTTAATGGCTTATTATTATAATCAGTATAACCTGTAATATCCGTAGCAGTAGAAATACTGTTCTCCCCTCCTTTCACCCAGTTAGTCAGGGATGCCTGACTAAGAATAAATGAGGCTTCGGACCGGTATTTCCAATATTGTGGTTTAACTACAATCTTCTGAACATCAAGCAACTTAGAATTATCAAGTGACTTAATATTGATTTTTGCATCAGAATAGTTCCCTTGTTTAACGGGTCTTCTGAAGCTGACTCCCTGTTCGAGATAAAGACTCATGGTATTTCTTGATGGATTTCCGATCCAAATAGTAACAGAATCGGAAAACTCATTTTTCAGCCAGTACCGCATCATCTTGTCCGACTTTGAGTTCATCCACACCGGAGTAATAACATTTCCAGCACCGATAAAGTTGATAACCGTAGAATCGCGCTCTTCAAGATACTTTAGTAAAGACCTGACAGCAATCTGGATAGAATCGCCCTGGTAAGGAAAATTAAAATATCTGAATGGAAACCCGGAATAAGATGATGTTACTTCATCAAGGGTATCAATAACGACCATAATGGTTGTGTCTTTCAGTCCTGAAAGAGGTTTAAACGCAAAAGAAGGTTTCTGAAGAGTCAAAGGCTTCAGGATCAGAGAATCATTGATACCTGCAACTTCATTTGTGTCAATCTGTAAAGTAGAATCGACCGGAATCATAATTTGAGGCGGTGAAATAACCGGAATCTTTAACCTCAGAGGTTCCCATATATAAAATTTATCCCATGGAATACTGAGTGAATCATAGGGATATCTCTTCAGAAAATATTCAGAGGTATCATAAGGAGGATGTGATGCTTCATAGATCAGTTGGCCTAAAGCCAGCCGCAATGGATCGCGTGTATCATTCCAGTATTGAGGTTGAAATCTTTGCTGTAGAAACCTGACAGCCTGGTTGGTTGAAAGTACAATTTCAGGTCGCTTCAGGTTATCATTGAAAATAACCCCGCTGTTTTTAAGAGAATCGATTATTATACCGCTTGTACCTGCCTTTTTAGATTTTTCCTGCGATAAGGCTGATATAGAGATACTTACATATATAATAATAAGAAATAATCGAAGAATTCTTTCTCTCATGACTTCTCATTTTTTTAGATCACTTTCCCGGTTGAATATATCACAAAATACTTTTAATTTTACAAAAACAATTTTCAAAATTGATGTCTCTTTTTTCAATAATGGAAAACCAGATGGTTGATATATATAAAAATATCAAAAACAGAGATTTCTTTTCCGCGATCCGGTAGAATCTGCCATCCATAAGCACGTTTTATCCCCAACGTTTTACCGGATGGAAAAAATTCATTCAACCACACCTCAAAGTCTATTTACAGTCGTACAAGTTTTAATTTTCAGTTATTAATATTTTGAAATTATGGACCTACCATTCACAGAACCATTTAAAATCAAGATGGTTGAAAACATATACAGAAGCACAAAAGAACAAAGAGAGAACTGGATAAAAGATGCATCATTTAACCTTTTTAATCTTAAGTCGGAACAGGTTTTCATCGATCTTCTTACCGATTCCGGAACAGGGGCAATGAGCGACAAACAGTGGTCTGCTATGATGCTTGGAGATGAGAGTTATGCAGGTGCCTCATCCTATTATAAACTAAAAGAAGCAATTAAAGATATCACGGGTTTCAATTATTTTCTTCCGACACATCAGGGAAGAGCTGCAGAAAATGTTCTCTTTTCTGTACTTGTGGAGGAAGGCAATCTTGTCCCGGGGAATTCTCATTTTGATACAACAAAGGGTCATATAGAATTCAGAAAAGCTAAGGCGGTTGATTGTACAATTGAAATTGCTTCAGACACAACTGCCTGGCATCCGTTTAAAGGGAATGTGGATAATGAAAAACTTGAAAATGTTCTCAAAAGCAATCCGGCTGAGAAGGTTTCCTGCATTATCATAACTATCACCAATAATACGGCAGGCAGATAGCCTGTCAGCATGGCCAATCTGAGAGAGGTTGGGAAACTGTCGCGTAAATATGGAGTTAAGTTCATTATTGATTCTGCCCGTTTCGCTGAGAATGCATATTTCATTAAGTGTAGAGAAGAGGGCTATGCAGACAAAGAGATTAATGACATCGTCAGGGAAATGTTCTCATATGCAGATGGCATGACGATGAGTTCAAAGAAAGATGCTATAGTTAACATGGGTGGGTTTATAGGTTTCAGGGATGAAGAACTATTTCGTCAAGCCTCAACATATAATATTATATATGAAGGATTTATAACCTATGGAGGTATGTCAGGCAGGGATATGAATGCCCTTGCCCAGGGGCTTTATGAAGGTACTGAGTTTTCATATCTCGAATCGCGTATTAACCAGGTGGCATATTTTGGAACAAAGATGAAGCAATATGGGATTCCGGTTCTTGAGCCGTTTGGCGGACATGCCATATTTATTGATGCAAAAAAAATCCTGCCGGATATTCCAAAAGAAGAGTTCCCTGCCCAGACTCTAGCCCTTGAGCTATATATTGATGGTGGAGTGAGAGGAGTCGAGATAGGTGCACTGATGGCCGACAGAGACCCGGTCACCCATGAAAACCGGTTTCCTGATCTTAAAATGGTAAGACTTGCAATACCTCGAAGGGTCTTTACAAATAACCACATGGATTATGTCGCAGCAGCTGTAAAAAATATTTTTGAAAGAAGAGATAAGATAAAGCGAGGGGTTAGAATAAAAAGAGAAGCGCCCATAATGCGGCATTTCACTATCGAATTGGAAAGGATCTGAACCGGCTTTGATAGTATCCTTTTATTGATTTCCTTTGCGGGTCTAAATTTTACGGATGCAGGATCTCACAAACGGAAAAGAAGGAAAACTCATTTTTCAATTTGCAGCACCAATGCTTCTGGGAAACGTTTTCCAGCAACTATTCAGTGTTGTCGACAGCATAGTTGTCGGAAAGTTTATTGGGAAAGAGGCACTGGCAGCTGTCGGAGCATCTTTCCCTGTGATATTTATCATTGTATCGATGATCATCGGTCTCGTTATGGGCACAACGGTGGTTATCTCGCAATACTTTGGAGCCAAAGACTTTGTAAAAGTTAAACGGGCTATCGATACAATGTACATCTACAGTGCAATTGCCGGTATCATAGCAACTGTAATCGGGTTAATTATCAGCGAACCACTTCTTCGACTCTTAGGTCTTCCAGAGGATATCATGCCGCAGGCGGTTCAATATCTCCGTATCTATCTATCAGGAATAATAATATTTTTTGGTTTTAATGGTACAAGTGCTGTCCTCAGAGGACTGGGCGACTCCAAAACCCCTTTGTACTTTCTGATAGTTGCTACGGTCGTAAATATCATCCTCGTCCTTCTGTTCGTAGCGGTTTTTAAATGGGGAGTTGCCGGAGCCGCCTATGCAACCCTCATTTCAAACGGACTGGCTTTTGGTCTTGCAATTTATTGGCTTAATAAGACCCATAAAATAATAAAGATAGCGATAAAAGGACTCCATTTCGACAGGGAGATATTCCGGCAAAGTATAAATATCGGACTGCCAACAGGTATACAGCAGACTCTAGTGGCAATGGGGGCGCTGGCTTTAATGGGTATAGTTAACAAATTTGGAACCAATGTAATAGCAGGGTTTTCCGTTGCCAGCCGGCTCGATGCTCTGGCAATGATTCCGGCTATGTCATTTTCTCAGGCCCTCTCAACATTTGTTGGTCAGAATATTGGTGCAAATAAACCTGAAAGGATTAGGGTAGGCCTTATTGCCACGTTGAAGATGTCCGGAATTGTAACAATTGTTACAACTATCTTTATTGTCTTTGGAGGCCATATCCTGATGAGCCTATTTACTAATGACAGTGAGGTTGTCAGGATTGGGAACCAATACCTTACAATAGTCAGTTCATTCTATATTATGTTCACTCTCATGTTTATCTTTAATGGTGTAACACGCGGTGCCGGAGATACCCTTATACCGATGTTTTTTTCTCTCTTCTCACTCTGGATCATCAGGATCCCAATGGCCTGGTTTTTATCCGGAAAGATAGGTGCTACAGGTATCTGGTGGGCGATTCCCGCAGGATGGGCGATCGGTATGGTATTATCTTACTTTTACTATAAATCAGGACGTTGGAAGAAGAAAACAGTTGTTAAATACCAGGAGAATTTGTAACTTACAACCCTATATTAAGTTCACTCTAAACCAAAAAAAAGGGAGATGATAAAATCCATGACAGGCTACGGAAAAGCCATAGCTGAAGCTCCGCAGAAAAAAATAACCATCGAAATAAAATCACTCAATTCCAAACAGTTTGATCTGAATACCAAGCTGCCTTGGCTATATAAGGAAAAGGAGCCTGAAATCAGGAATCTTATAAGTCAGAGACTCGATAGGGGGAAAATTGAATTCACCATCTACTGCGACATGCTTGATGATGAAGTTGTTACGGTCATTAACAAATCAGCAGTAAGAAATTATTACAACCAGTTTAAAGAGATAGCGGCTGAGCTCAAAATAGACCTTGATGATCAGATTTTTACAGCTATAATGAAACTCCCCGACACACTCAAAACCGAAAAACCCGAGATATCGGAAACGGAATGGGAAATGGTTAAAAATCAAATCATTGCGTCGATTACCATGCTTGACCTGTACAGGATTGAAGAAGGTAATTCAATTATGGCCGATCTGAAAAAATGTATCGGGAAGATATTGTCGTTACTCGAAACAGTTGAGACGTTTGAGGCAGGAAGAATTACAAAAATCAGGGAAAAACTCAAGGCTCTCCTTGAAGAGAACCTGGGACAGGAAAACCTTGATAAGAACAGATTTGAGCAGGAACTTATCTTCTATCTGGAAAAATATGACATCAATGAAGAAAAAGTAAGATTAAAAACTCATTGTGATTATTTTCTGGAGACAGCCAACACTCCATCGCCAAACGGAAAGATACTAAACTTCATCGCACAGGAGATTGGCCGTGAGATCAATACCATCGGTTCAAAGGCAAACGATGCTTCAATTCAAAAACTGGTAGTGATGATGAAAGATGAACTGGAAAAAATCAAAGAACAGACACTGAATGTATTATAATAATGGAAGGAAAACTGGTAATCATTTCAGCACCTTCGGGTGCCGGGAAAACGACAATCGTTAAGCATCTGCTCGACAGCGGATTAAAGCTTGCTTTTTCAGTATCGGCCACAACCAGGCCGTTAAGAGGCAATGAGACTGATGGAAAAGACTATTTTTTTCTTACAGTCCCCGAATTCAAAAAAAAGATTGAAAACAATGAATTCGTTGAATGGGAAGAGGTTTATAAGGATCTCCTGTACGGGACCCTTAAAAGCGAGTTAGAGAGAATATGGGCAAAAGGAAATTTTGTTTTATTTGATGTCGATGCAAAAGGAGGAATAAACCTGAAGAAGAAATTTGGCACAAATTCGATTGCATTATTCATTATGCCCCCATCAATTGAAGATCTTGAGAACCGACTGGTTAAGAGAGGGACGGACAGTCCGGAAAAAATCAGAATGAGAGTTGATAAAGCAAGGGACGAACTTAAGCTTGCCAATCAGTTCGACACTGTCATAGTTAACAACCAGTTGGATAAAGCTAAGGAAGAAGCTCAGAAAATAGTTTCATCCTTTCTTGGAAGATAAATCAGTTTATTCCGATGGCTAAAATTGGCTTATATTTCGGATCATTTAACCCGGTTCATATCGGCCATATCGCTATTGCCGGATACATGACTGAATTTGCCGGTCTCGATCAGGTTTGGTTTGTGGTCAGCCCTCAAAATCCGTTAAAAAAGAAGGTGACTCTGCTGGCTGATCATCAGCGACTTTACATGGCACAGCTTGCTATTGGCGATAATATCAGATTGAAAGCTACAGATATAGAATTCAAACTGCCTGTTCCCTCTTACACTATTGATACCCTGACATATTTAAAAGAGAAATACCCGAAAAATGAATTTTGTCTTGTAATGGGAGAAGACAATCTTTATACCCTTCATAAATGGAAAAATGCAGATGAGTTGATAAGGAAATACCCGATTTATATTTATCCGCGACCTGATTCAGGAAAACCATCTTCTCCCCTGCTCGATCAGATCCTTTCAACAGCAGACATACATTCTGTAGAAGCCCCGCTTATGGATATCTCCGGCACCTTTATCCGGGACGGAATTAAAAACGGAAAGGATATGTCGTATTTCCTTCCGCCGGCAGTCTGGAAGTATATAACCGAAATGCATTTTTATGAAAAATAAGGCGACATGTTGTTCTTAAAAATCTTTTGTCTTTGAGACTAGCACCCCTCTGTCTGCTGACGCAGCCATCTCCCCTAAAGTGATTGATTATCAGACTTTTTGAATAATCTCAATACCCCGCTTTAGAGCTTTCTCGTTCATTGGAATCAGATTATGATACCGTTCTGGCAGTGACTTCTTGAGACCTTTTATAACATTCTCAAGTTTTATTAAAGGCTTAACCTTAAGAAAGCCACCAAGAACAATCATATTGAAAGTTTTTGAACTGTTCATTCTTGCAGCCTCTTCAGTTGCATCAACACGATAGACTACAATGTCTTTTCTTTCCGGATGCCTGGTAATACCGTTGCTGTCGTAAATAAGAACTCCTCCGGGTTTAATCGAGCTCTCAAATTTATCTAGCGATTGCTGGTTAAGAATAATAGCAGTATCGAAATGCCTGACAATCGGAGAACTGATTCTTTCACTGCTTATTATCACGGTAACGTTTGCAGTACCTCCACGCATTTCCGGTCCGTATGATGGCATCCAGCTTACTTCCATATCCTGCATAACCCCCGAATAGGCCATTATTTTACCCATCGACAGAACACCCTGTCCTCCAAATCCGGTTATAATAATTTCTTCAGTCATTTTCTTACGAATTTCATAATTAATATGCATAGACTATTCTTCCGGAGTCTTCAGATCTCCGAGGGGGTAATACGGGAACATGGTTTCCTCCATCCACTTATTTGACTGGACAGGAGTCATCTTCCAACCAGAAGGACAATTTGAGACTATTTCAATAAAGCAGGCACCCTTATCAAGTTTTTGATATTGAACAGCTTTTCTGATAGCTTTCTTTGTCTTTCGAACGTTGGCCGGAGTATGAACGCTCTGCCGCGTAACGTAGTATGTGCCGGGAAGTGTTGCAACAATATCGGTCATCTTAAGTGGATTACCCATTGTTTTGACATCTCTGCCGTATGGTGATGTTGATGATTTCATTCCGGGAAGTGTGGTTGGTGCCATCTGTCCTCCGGTCATTCCGTAAATCCCGTTATTTATAAAAATGATCAGGATATTTTCGCCTCTGTTACAGGCGTGGATAGTCTCAGCGGTACCGATAGCTGCAAGGTCCCCATCACCCTGGTATGTAAAAACAAACTTATCGGGCAAGAGACGCTTAATAGCAGTGGCAACAGCGGGAGCACGTCCGTGTGCGGCCTGCTGAATATCAACATCAAGATAATTATACAGCAAAACAGAACACCCAACAGGTGATACGCCTATTGTCTGGGACTGGAGACCCTCTTCATCAATAACTTCAGCAAGGATACGATGGGCAGTTCCATGTCCGCAACCCGGGCAGTACGACAAAGTATTGTCTGTCATTATCTTTGTTTTCTTATAAACCAGATTCTCTGGTTTTATGATTTCTTTAATTCCGGTAACTTCAATCATATCCTAACCTCCTATAATTTTTGATTTCAGATTTTCGACCACCTCTTCAGGTGTTGGAACAATACCTCCCATCCTTCCAAAGTGCTTTACAGGTACTTTCCCGTTGACTGCCAGAAGCACGTCTTCCACCATCTGGCCGGCGCTCATCTCCACCGAAAGGATCCCTTTTACCTGTCCCGAGAGATCATTTATCCGTTTTGTCGGAAAAGGAAATAGTGTAACAGGTCTTAATAAGCCTACTTTGAGGCCTTTTTCCCGTAGAAGCTGAACTGCTTTCTGGCAAACCCTGGCACTTGTTCCGTAAGCCACTAAAAGATATTCAGCATCTTCGCATTGGAACTCCTCATAACGCACCTCTTTTTCCCTTATCTCATTATACTTTGCCTGAAGTTTATGGTTATGCATCTCCATTCCGTTAGGATCAAGATCAAGTGAGGTAATAATATTCCTTTCCCTTGTTGCCGGCTTTCCGGTTGTGGCCCAGTCGGGGAATACTTTTGATCTCTCTTTCTGCTGACTCAGATAAACCTTTTCCATCATCTGCCCTATTGCACCGTCAGAGAGTATCAGAACAGGATTGCGATATTTAAAAGCAAGATCAAAACCCAGATCGACAAAATCAGCCATTTCCTGAACTGATGCCGGCGCCAGTACAATCAGATGATAATCGCCATGCCCTCCTCCCTTAACCGACTGAAAATAATCTGATTGCGCAGGCTGGATGGTACCAAGACCAGGGCCTCCCCTGACTACATTGACTATCAGGCATGGCAGCTCTGCTCCGGCGATATAGGAGATACCCTCCTGTTTAAGGCTGATGCCCGGTGACGAAGAAGATGTCATTACTTTTTTCCCGCAGGCTGCTCCCCCGTATACCATATTAATTGCAGCAACTTCACTCTCTGCCTGAAGAACTACCATACCTGTAGTTTCAGCCGGATTTGCCTCCATCAGGTACTCCAAAATCTCGCTCTGAGGTGTAATAGGATACCCGAAATAACCATCGGCACCGGCACGTATTGCAGCTTCTGCAACAGCCTCATTGCCCTTCATTAATCTTAATTCCTTTTTCATCACCTGCCTATATTTTTGTTTTATAAACTGTTATTACCCCATCGGGACAAACCATTGCACAGTTGGCACAGCCAATACACAGCTCAGGATTTAAAGGATAGGCATAATTATAACCTTTCCCATTAACCTCCTTTGCCATAGCTATAGTGCCTGTAGGACACGAAACCATACATACTTCGCATCCTTTACATTTCTCAATATTTACTACAATACTGCCCCTTATCTTTGCCATATCTATAAAAATTAATCCATTTTTAAAGCGTGATCTTCATTAAAACGTTTCAGACGATTCTCGAGATCATCAAATTGTTCCCGAACAACTTGTGAGACACATGCCCTTAAACCATCATTCCTGTTACTTCCGGTTATGTCGAGCGAAATTGCGCTGATTCCATAACAAAGAAGTTCCTCCAGCAATTCACTGCTCTTCATTCCGGGATAGGAAATGGTGAAATAGAAACCATCTGCAAGTGGCTCATCAAGGTCCATATCGTAAGGAATTTTAAATCCGTTAGCAACAAACAGCGCTTTTATTATCCTGGCCTTTTCACCGTATTCCTTAACTATACTGATAAACCTGTAATTTCCATCATTTACTGCTTTCAGTAAAGCGGCAAGGCCGTACTGAACTGAATGTGCAACCCCGGCTGATAAAGCATAAATAGCACCAAAGATAGCGGAATGACCAAATTTATCACTCGAATAATACCTTAAAAGATCGGGATATTGTCTTTCAAAAAGATGATCGGATATTGCCATCATGCCAATTCTTTGACCAGCATAACTAAATATTTTAGAACTTGAGATAAGAATTATATAGTCATCAGTATACCTTCCGA
>JAUYBT010000037.1 GCA_030692905.1 Bacteroidales bacterium | reverse complement strand
TGAAGGCCGGAACAAAAGTATGTGTCGTAAAGAAAAGCGATTATCTGCCTTCTCACGAACTTGCCTTGTCGCAACAATTAAGAAATGATGCTTTCCCCCGGGAGGAAATTAGTCTTGCCAGTGCTATCGCATATCTGAGACGCGATAATTTCACACTTCATGATGCATCAAAAGGCTGGAATATTGTAACTTACAAAGGTATTAATCTTGGATTCGCCAATAATATCGGCACCCGTGTGAACAACTATTTTCCTGTTGAATGGCGGATCAGAATGAATAAGCCGGAACCAGTCAATGAGAATATTATAAAATGGAATAGCGATGGCAACAATATCACGTGATTTTCAGATATTTGCCAAACCTGTCGGACCGGTCTGTAATCTTAGTTGCAGGTATTGTTATTATCTTGGTAAGAAGAGCCTGTACCCAGATGCAGATCATTTCCTAATGTCTGATGATATTCTTGAAAAATATGTTATTCAACATATTAAAGCGTCAACGGATACTACAATCAATTTTTCATGGCACGGAGGTGAGCCCTTACTTGCAGGGATTGATTTCTTCAGGAAGGTTATAAAGCTTCAACGCAAACATAGACCTGCAGACTCAAAGATCGTCAATGGAATCCAGACTAACGGTACCCTAATTGACAATGACTGGAGTAATTTTCTTGCTGCTGAAGGTTTTATTGTTGGAATCAGTATTGATGGCCCGGGTGACCTGCATAATGACTACCGCCGAACAAGGGATGACGGTACTACTTTACAACATGTAATCAGGGGTTATGAATTCTTGCAGAAACATGGGGTTCTTCCGGAGATCCTTTGTGTCGTAAACGCTGATAATGTTAAATATCCGCTTGTTATCTACAACTTTTTTAAACAGCTTGGAGCCAGATATATTACTTTTTTGCCGCTTGTTGAAACACAACCTGACTCACCAACCGGTGCAAGCAGGAATTCAGTTCCTTCCGAAGAATTCGGATATTTTTTAAGTGCAATTTTTGACGAATGGGTTGAAAAAGATATCGGTAAAATAAAAGTGCAGATCTTTGAGGAAGCTGCCAGAACTGCTTTTAGTCAGGAACATACGCTTTGTATCTTCAAAGTTGAGTGTGGGGGAGTCCCTGTTGTTGAACACACCGGCGATTTTTATTCATGCGATCACTATGTTGATAGTGAACACTTGCTGGGTAATGTCAGGGATCATTCCCTGTCTTACTTTCTGGATAGCGAAAGGCAGAAGGCCTTCGGCCAGTTTAAATCAACCTCTCTTCCTCAATATTGTCTTGATTGTGATGTCAGACCGATGTGCAACGGAGAGTGCCCTAAAAACCGGTTTATTACAACTCCTGATGGAGAACCGGGACTAAACTACCTCTGCAGCGGATACAAATATTTTTTCAACCATTGCCGTCCGTTTGTTGAGGCAATAAGTGCCGCCTGGGAAAATAGCAAAACTTTCTTATCCACATGAACTCACCCCCTTTTGTTCCCCCTCTCTACTTTGTAAAGAGGGGGAAGCTTCTAATAATAAGTGTATTACACCCCCTCTTTGCAAAGCAGAGAGGGGGCTGGGGGTGAGTTCAGGTAGGTTATCGGTGTGACGGGGTGGTTTATATAATTCCCAAGTCTTTTCTATTGTATTATTTTAGTTTTTCTTTAAAGAATGCTATTGTCCGTCCCCAAGCAAGTTTTGCGGCTTGTTCGTTGTAACGTTCTGGATTGGAATCGTTGTTAAAAGCATGCTGGGCCCCTTCGTATATAAATATCTGGTATTCTTTTTTATTTTTCTTTAATGCCTCTTCAAATGCCGGAATTCCCTGGTTGATCCCTGCATCGTCTCCCCCGTAGTGAGCCATAATCGGGGCTTTTATCATTGCCACCTGTTCTGCAGAGGGTTGCCGTCCATAGTAGGGAACAGCTGCGTTAAGATCAGGCGAATTTACTGCAACCTGATTGGTCATTGCACCTCCCCAGCAAAAGCCCGTGCATCCAACTTTACCCGTTGAAAGAGGATGTGTTTTCAGGTATTTTACAGCTGCTACAAAGTTTTTGGTTGTCTGTTCACCGTTAAGCTGTTTGAACATAGCTCCAACATTGCTGATATCCTCAGGTGTTCCTCCCAGAGGGGAGAGAGCATCAGGAGCAAGTGTAAGGAATCCCTCCTTTGCCATTCTCCTTGTAACATCCCGAATGTGTGGTACCAGTCCCCTGTTTTCGTGTATTACGATTACTGCAGGAAATTTTTTCCCGGCTTTTGGCCAGGCAAGAAATCCTCTTACATCTCCTGTCTCTCCGGGGTATTTAATGAATTCAGTCAGCAGATCCGGATCATCCTGAAGATTTGCTGAAGCTTTTAATTTGTTCTCTTCCAGGATTGGAAGCAGAGCTAATGCAGCAGCAGTGCTGCCAGATAACATGACAAGTTTTCTGAAAAAATCGCGACGATTTGTCCGCCTTTGGCTGTAATCATCATACAGAGTTGTGATTTTTTTATCCATAATTGACAGGTTTTTATGTATAAATTACCATTAATATATGAAGCAGGAATAAATTTTCTACATTTGTTAATGACCAAAAAATATAAAACATCAATATACAAAAAAAACGGAAGGTGTGCAACTAAAATCGATATTGATAAGAATGGTGTGATAACCGGTTTGTTCTGATGATTCACAATATATCCGGAGTAATCCTTGCCGGTGGTGCCAATAAGAGATTTGACGGCATGACGAAAGCAAACATTGTTATCAATGGGAAGACGATTATGTCCAGGATCATAGATACAATAAAGGATATATTCGATGAAATAATCATTGTAACCAACACTCCGGAAGAATTTAAAGAATATATTAATTACCAAATCGTCAACGATCAGATCTTAAAAGCAGGACCACTTGGCGGGATTCATGCTGCCATAAAAACATCTTCAAAAGAAGCACTTTTCGTATTTGCCGGAGACATGCCACTTCTTGATAAGAAAGTTATTATCAGACAGATAGAATTTTATAAAAGTCATAAATGTGATATTTTAATTCCCCGGATTAATACATATATCGAACCTCTCCATGCAATCTATAATATTTCCATTATTGAAACACTTGAAGATTATCTGACCGGGGACCACGATTATGCTGTAAGGAAGTTTTATAAACGGCAGAACGTCAGATACATGCAATTGAAAGGTTCTGAAGAAATTAATAATGCCTTCATAAATATAAATTCACCGGCTGATATCCCGATCGCCGAAAAAATTCTGGGAATTGGTTAATCGCTATTACTTCTTTCAGCCAACCTTCATTGTTGGGGTGAACGAGTAGGATTGTACTAATCCATTTTTTATTAACTTTATCTCAGTTAAAAATCAAAATCTTATGAAGAGAATATCATTTTATATCCTTATGATCGCCCTGTCGCTTACAGCTTGTAAGAAACTTAGCAAATATGAAGGAGTTCCCTTCACGGAAAAGGAGCCCCGCGACTGGGAAAACCCTGAAATGTTTAATCAGAACAGGGAGGATCCGCATGCAACTCTCATCAGTTTTCCTGATGAACAGAGCGCGCTTGAGGCAATAAAAGCAAATTCACCTGATTATCTTTCTCTTGACGGAACATGGAGATTCAATTGGGTCAAATCGCCCGATCAGCGACCATTCTGGTTCTTTAAGGATGATTATGATACCCGCGACTGGAAGGATATAGAGGTGCCTTCAAACTGGCAGATGAAAGGTTATGATATTCCACTGTACGTTAACATAGGATATCCTTTTAAAAAGAATCCGCCATATATTCACCACGAATGGAACCCTGTAGGCTCTTATAAGAGGAGTTTCAAAGTTCCTTCCGACTGGAAGAATAAAGAGGTTTTCCTCCATTTTGGAGCAGTAAGTTCGGCATTTTATGTATGGGTGAATGAGAAGCTGGTTGGTTATAGTGAGGATAGTAAAGTACCTGCGGAATTTAACATTACCAAATATCTTAAGGGAGGAAATAACTCAGTATCAGTAGAAGTATACAGGTGGAGCGATGGCAGTTATCTTGAAGATCAGGATTTTTGGAGACTGAGCGGGATTCAGAGAACAGTCTTTCTTCATGCACGGCCAAAAACTTTTATCAATGACTTTTTTGCAGTTGGTGATCTTGAGAACAATTACAATGACGGCCTGCTTAAGCTTGATGTTTCTTTAAAAAGTTCAGCTATAAATGAGAACGGCTTTGTTGTTGATGCATCCTTTTTCGATGGCACCGGGAAGCTTTTCACCGAATCAAAAGATGTCAGATTATCGGAGGGTAGAGGAGCTGTTAATTTTACCAAAATTTTCCCCGGTATAAAAAAATGGTCTGCTGAAAAGCCGAGTCTGTATTCATTGGTATTAAGCCTGAAAGACAAGGATGGGAATATTCTTGAAAGTGTCAGCTCAAAAATTGGTTTCCGTAAAGTGGAAATAATCAATTCACAGTTGCTTGTTAACGGAGTGGCTATTCTTATCAAAGGTACAAATATGCACGAGCATGATGATGTCAACGGGCATGTTGTTGATGAAGCAATGATATTGAAGGATATACGTGTAATGAAGAGCAACAATATCAATGCTGTAAGGACATCACATTATCCACAGCAGGAGTTATGGTATGAGATGTGTGATAAATATGGCTTGTATCTTGTTGATGAGGCCGACATTGAGTCACATGGTATCGGTTATGATAAGGATGTAACCATTGCAGACAAACCTGAATGGGCAGCGGCTCATATTAACAGGATGCAGCGTATGGTAGAAAGAGACAAAAACCATCCTTCAGTGATCATCTGGTCAATGGGTAATGAAGCCGGTGACGGTAATAATTTTTTGAACGGCTACAAATGGATAAAGGGAAGAGATGCAACCCGTCCCGTTCAATACGAACTTGCAGAGAAAAGCACCAATGCTACCGAACGGCACACCGATATCTGGTGCCCGATGTATGCCAGAATTGAAGAAATCGAAGCTTATGCAAAAGACAAAAAGAACGACAGACCGCTGATAATGTGTGAATATGCGCATGCAATGGGTAATTCAACTGGCAATTTGCAGGACTACTGGGATGTAATTGAGAATTATCCTAAACTGCAGGGGGCATTTGTCTGGGACTGGGTTGACCAGGGGATTCTTAAAAAAGATGAGAACGGCGAAAAGTACTGGACATATGGAGGCGATTATGGTGAAGAAGGAATGCCAAGTGACGGTAATTTCTGTCTTAACGGTCTTACCTGGCCTGACAGAACCGGAAAACCTGGTCTTAATGAAGTCAGGAAAGTATATCAATATGTCGGTTTTACACCTGTTGATCTTGCTAATGGATTGATAAAAATTAAAAATAAATATGACTTTACATCTCTCCAGGAATTTAATTTTGAATGGGAAGTTGTTTCAGACGGTAAAGTTATACAATCTGGCAAAATTCCATTTCCCGACTTTAAACCAAAAGCCGAATCATGGTTTATGATTCCATTCGATAAAATAGATCCTGCTCCCGGAACAGAATATTTTCTCAACCTCAGAGTATCCAGAAGTGATGAATGGAATTTTGTTCCGGAAGATCATGTTTACGCCTCTGCACAGTTTAAGCTACCTGCTGAAGGTAAGCCTGTTATTGCAAAACGTGATGAACTTGCTATGCTTCAGACCAAAAATGTCGACAAAAAGCTGGAAGTAAGCGGAATTGACCTGAAGATAATTTTCGACCTGGTTAATGGCCGCTTGGAATCATACACTTATAAAGGAAAAGAACTGATCAAAAAAGGCCCCGAACCGGATTTTTGGAGACCTCCTACAGATAACGACTATGGCTATGACATGGATAAAAAGTTGGGTGTCTGGAAAAAGGCGGGAGAAAGAACAGTTGTTACGAAAGCAAATATAAGTCAACCGGAATTAAGTAAGGTAGTAGTAACTTTCAATTATGATATTCCGGGTACTGATGGTGGAAAAATAGGCGGTTTTGCTACTTCATATACCATTTTCGGATCAGCCGACGTGGTCATTAAAAACCAGTTCTCAAAAATCTCAGATAACATCCCCGAAATCCCAAGGATGGGAATGCAGATGCAACTTCCGGAAGAGTTTATGAATCTTAAATGGCTTGGACGCGGACCTCATGAAAACTATGTTGATAGAAAAAATTCGGCTGATGTTGGTCTTTATGAAAGTACTGTTGCCGACCAGTATGTGCCCTATATCAGGCCTCAGGAAAACGGCTATAAAACAGACACACGCTGGCTTACTTTAACCGACGATAATGGAACAGGGATCCTTGTTAGCGGAGATCCATTGATCTGTTTTGCTGCGCTGAATAATATTCATGATGACTTTGAATCACCGGGGAAATTGTCGCAGTACAGAAAAGATGCGAAAAGCGCAAATACTCATACTATTGATGTTAAACCGCGTGACCTGGTAAACCTGAATATTGACCTGGGCCAGATGGGTGTTGGAGGTGATAATTCCTGGGGTGCATTGATACATCCTCAGTATCGCCTTCTTGAAAAGAAATATGAGTATTCTTTCAGGATTCGTCCTGTTGTGAAAGAAGATGATATAATGAAACTGGCAAAGGAGAAGTTTTGATTTTAATATTTCAGTTCTACCTTCAGTACTTCTTTTTCCCCGATAAGCACATTTCTAACATCATAAATTAAGGGAATGGTAACCTTTTTGCTGAGGACCACTCTTGTTACTGAATTGGCTGCAAGGGTAACATTAACCGGAGCATTTGCAATACCATTGGTAAGATAGAATGGAATATCTGAATTATTGGTCACTTCAAAAAACAGACTTTTGTCGTTCTGGTAAAAGGGCTTGCCAACAGAGATACACTGATAAAAAAACGGTTTGGCATATTCCTCTTTTCCAGCCAGAATATCTCTGAAGTACACCATGGTACGACCGGCAAACATTGCTTCTTTAAGGGAATCGTGATTTCTTTTTTTTGCAAAAACAAGGGTCATCGGCCTGTTTGTATCTTCCGGTTTTGAATAAATCTCACTTATTGTCCCATGGACATCACTATTGCCTATCAGTGCAAGGTTGTTTTGTTTGCATAATGTAAAAACAAGAGGATAATATTCGCTGTTGTTAAATAATTCAATTCCGTGCAGCCATCCGTTCTTAATAAGTTTTTTATGAATATCGTACATTTTGGGAATACCGTCAGGTTCTTGCGATTTCCATCCGGGGTGGTTCCACTGCAGGAATGCGCCTTGTTTTATCGCTGCTTCAAAAGAGTCCCATACAGAGTCTTTTGCAATAATTGATGCATCCTTGATAAACAGTGCATTAAAATGTCCGGGAGGCATTTTCCTTGTGATCTCCGTACCATGTACAAGAATAAGATTTCTTTCTTTTGCGTATCCCTCTGTAATTTTCCAGGCCGCATTAAAGTCAACAGGAATAAAATCCTTTTTGGGTGTATATTCAAGATGATCAGTAATAGCAATGGCATCAAGACCATCACGCAATGCCTCATCGATTCTCACTGTCGGCCAGACATTTCCATCGGAAAAGACCGTATGCATATGAAAATCACACTTTAGAGTGACATACCCTGGTAACGCAGGTAAATGAACAGTTTTCCTTTGCGCATTAATTAACGAGGTGAGGGAAACAAATAGTAAAACAATGATTATCAGTTTTTTCATGTCTGGTTATTATTTAATTTGTAACTTATCAGTTGGAAGTCCGAAGTCCGAAGCCCGAAGAATTTTATTTCAACTTCCGACTTCTGACTCCCGACTTCCGACTCTGATAATACTTTTGACAAATTTACCTTTTAAAAGATACAATACAAAAGAGAAAGAAGGATTTTTCTTTATTTCTGAGGGATAACTGCACTGCCCGGTGATAATAATATGTGGCCTATAATTTGATATATTTGTAAAAATATTCCGACTGTGAGACTCATATTTTCAATATTGGTAATATTTCTTTTTGGCACTGATGTTGCAGGACAGAAGGATACATTAAAACAAAAGAATGATACTTTGCCGGAAAGATTTTACCTTTTACAGAAAGTGAAAAGAGATGGAATAACCATGCCAGAAGTTGAAATCAAAGAGGTAACTGTTGTTGCCCGGACAAGAAGTGCAGGAAGAAATGAATATCGAAAATACGAAAGACTCATCTATAATATTAAAAAAGTATATCCTTATGCATTAATTGTGAGGATAAGACTGAACCAGGTAAATGAGGAGCTGAAGAGCATTACAAGTGAGAAGGAACGGAAGAATTATATTAAAGATGTTGAAAAGGATGTGTTTGCTGAATATGAAGATGATATGCTGAATATGACAATAACACAGGGTCGCTTGCTTATAAAGCTGATTGACAGGGAGACACAGAATACCTCGTATTCTTTGATCCGGGAATATCGGGGAAAGTTTACCGCTGCTTTCTGGCAGGGTATTGCCCGTATTTTCGGTTCAAACCTTAAAGAAGAATATAACGCTTATGGTGAAGATGCCCTGATAGAATCGATCATCAGAGAAATTGATGCCGGCAGATTATAAAAACCAACTTAAGAACAGACTCGTCAGAATGAAACGGATTTTTATAGCAGTGAAAGTTGAGGTAGGCGAAACCCTTTTGAAGATGATTTCATCACTTAAGTCTGGTTTAGGCAGTGAAAGCATCAAATGGACAAATCCTGACAATATCCATATAACACTGGCATTCCTGGGAGATACTGAGGAGAAAAAGATAAAAATTATCAGTGCAATGCTTAAGGCAAAATGTGAAGGATTTGGAACATTTGAACTGATTCTCAGAGGATCAGGCGTTTTTAAAAATATGAGTGATCCGCGTGTTATCTGGACCGGGATTGAACCATCTGAAAAACTGATGCAATTAAATGATTATATTAAGAATGGATTGGAAGATGCAGGAACTAAAATTGAGGATCGTCCCTTTAAACCTCATCTGACACTCGGACGAATTAAATTTTTGAAAACAGGGAATGCACTAAAAGAGTTAATTGAGAAATATCGGGGTACCGAAATCCAAAAAGTACCTGTTAATGAGGTTATCCTATATGAAAGCATCCTGCTTCAATCAGGACCAGTGTATAAACCCCTTAGTAAATTTAAGTTGTATTAGAGTTAAATTTTCTTTTTACAATTGTCAGCTCATAGCTCGTAGCTCATTGCTCGTAGTGAGTCTAAAGTTGATATCTTACCACTTGCCACCTGCCGCCTGTCGCCAGTTAAATCCCTTCCCCTTTAAAAGTAATACCAATCGTATAAAATGCAACTTTCAGATCGAACCAGAGTGACCTGTTTTCGATATACAAAAAGAAATGAGTGCAACTTCTTACGATGGCTGTCTTACAATTTTTATATTTTTGTTGGAATAATTATTATACTCCCTGATATCAGATGACAGATACATTTGAAGCGAGAGGCAAACGAAAAAAACTTGTTGCGGAGCTCAGACAAAAAGGAATCAGTGATGAAGATGTATTGAAGGCCATCGATACTGTTCCCAGGCATCTTTTTATGGATCCTGCATTTCTTATTCATGCTTATGTCGATAAAGCTTTTCCTATAACATCGGGTCAGACAATATCACAACCTTATACAGTGGCAGTCCAGACCTCTCTACTGAGGGTGAAAAAGAGAGATAAAGTTCTTGAAATAGGAACCGGCTCAGGTTACCAGGCTGCGATACTCGCTGAGATGGGAGCAAAAGTTTATACTATAGAACGCTTCAGAGAGCTTTTTGTAAAAGCCCAGAGAACACTAACGTCCCTGGGATATACTGCAGATTTCTTTTACGGTGACGGATATGAGGGCAAACCACAGTATGGACCATACGATGGTATTATTATCACAGCAGCCGCTCAGGAGGTTCCCCAGACACTACTTCAACAGCTTAAGATTGGAGGAAGGCTCGTAATACCTCTTGGCAATTCGGGTTCACAGGTCATGACTGTTGTGGAACGGACAGGATCAGATAGCTTCGAGTATTCCGGGCATGGATATTTTGTTTTTGTGCCAATGTTGAAAGGAACTGTAAACGGTAAATAATTTACTATGGAGATTTTTAAGCTTGTCTTTTCCCCAATTGAGGTTAACACATATATACTTATCGATCAATCGGGCGATTGCGCAATTATCGATTGCGGTTGTTATAATAAACACGAATCTGAAGAGCTTACCGGATTTATTAAGAATAAAAATCTTAATCCGGTACTACTGTTAAATACACATTGCCATCTCGATCATATTTTTGGAAACAAGTTCGTTCTGGACAGGTATAATCTGAAAACTTTTTCCAGTGAATATGATGAAATGAACAGGAAAAACTCTGTGCAACATGCGATGCTTTTTGGTTTAAATATGGATGATCCACCTGAACCTGCAGGCTTCATAACTGACAATCAGGTAATAACTTTCGGAACCACAGAACTTGTGGCTCTTCATGTTCCGGGTCATTCTGCAGGAAGCCTGGCTTTTTACAGCGAAAAAAATGGATGTGTATTTACCGGAGATGCCCTCTTTGCAGGAAGTATTGGAAGAACTGATCTGCCTGGTGGTGATCATGATACACTAATAAAAAGCATCAGGAATAAATTGTTTATTCTTCCCCCGTCAACTGTCGTGTACCCGGGGCATGGAAATGAAACAACAATTGAAAGGGAAATGAAATCAAA
>JAUYBT010000256.1 GCA_030692905.1 Bacteroidales bacterium | reverse complement strand
CACAGAAGGTTTGGGAAAAGATAAGAGTGTATATCAATGTATATAAACCGGTGTCGGGGTTCATAGTCTGAGGCACAGTTATGCCACCCATTTGCATGAAGGAGGATTAGACATCAGGTATATTCAGGAATTGTTAGGACACAAGAGTACTCGAACCACAGAGATCTACACGCACGTAAGTCGTCGGAATTTGTTTGCAATCAGAAGTCCGATTGAGGATATGGATATAGAGTAGAAAAATCAAAAACATACTGCCATCTAACTTCCTCATGCTTTTACAATTATTTTTTATACCTTTAAAAACGAGTTGAACTAAACCGCCAATGGCGGTAGATATAACTGAAAATCCGTAGCTTGTGTGATTATTCACTTAATAATCATACTATCATGAAAAAAAATCATTAGAACAATTGGTCCTGCGGGAGATGCAGACCCGTAATTACAGTTCGAGGAGCATCACTACTTATATTCATATGCTCCGTTCTCTTGAAGAGTATCATAACACCTCCGTTGATGAAATTTCTATTGATCAGGTTAAAGATTTCCTTCAATACTCTATTGAAACAAGGAAAGTGTCAGTTTCCTATATTAACCAAGTGATTAGCGCTGTCAAGATACTTCAGCAAGATGTTCTTGGAAAGCAATGGGAATCAATTAAAATCAAACGCCCGAGAAGGGTAAAAAAGCTACCTGTTGTCTTATCTAAGGAAGAGGTAAGATCAATGATTGCCACAACAAGAAATTTAAAGCATCGAGTAATAATAGCCGTGATTTATTCTGCCGGTTTACGTATCTCTGAATTAATCAGTCTGCGACCCTCTGACATTGATTCTGACCGCAAGCAAATAAGGGTAATAGGTAAAGGGAATAAATACAGGTACACGCTGCTGTCAGAAAACACGCTTGACATGTTACGAACCTACTGGCGTGCATACAGGCCGGTACAATACCTTTTTGAAGGACAGAAGAAAGGGCAACCTGTCAGTAAGTCAACTATCCAGCAGGTATTCAAAAACGCATGTAAAAAGACCGGGATAAATAAACCGGCATCCGTACATAGCCTGAGACACTCTTTTGCAACACATCTTCTTGAAAGCGGAGTAAATCTTAAGATCATTCAAACTTTACTGGGCCATGCTTCTTTACGAACGACTTCAATATATCTGCATGTAACCCGTTTTGACCCGGCATCGATTAAGAGCCCTTTTGATGAAATAGCCAGTTAACGTCATGGAAAACAAAAGACAAAAAGTCGAAATTGCTGATATTTTCAGACGTTTTGAATCCGATTATCATCAGCAGTCCTATATGACCCACGAACAGCAGAAGGCATTTAATGCTATTATGAATTGCCGGTCACAGGAATTGGGAGGACATACCCTGAAGTGTAATAATTGCGGACATGTTGAGCATGCTTACAACTCATGCAGGAACAGGCATTGTCCTAAATGTCAGTATCTAAAACAGGTTGTGTGGGTAGACAAACTTAAAGCCAGGCTACTGCCGGTAAAGTATTTTCATATTGTTTTCACTATCCCGGCCTCAATGCACAAGTTGTTTTATGCTAATCAGGTGATATGTTATGATTTGCTTATGAAATCTGCCTCGCAGGCAATACTTAAAGCAGGGGAAAATCCATGTTTCCTTGGAGCTAAAACCGGCGGTGTAGCTATCTTACACACATGGGGCCAGGCTCTAACATATCATCCTCATGTTCACCTGTTGGTCCCTGCCGGGGGGTTTGATAGCGACCAGTTTGAGTGGATACAATCCGGCAAAAAATTCTTTGCCCCGGTAAAAGCCCTTTCATCGCTTTTCAGAGGAATATTTGCTGAAAACATCTACAAGCATGTCAACGAACTTATCCCGGGTAACAACAGTGAAACAATTGATATTGATTACCTTAGAAATCTGATATATAAAAACAGTTGGAATGTATTTTCCAAGCCTGCCTTAAGCAATGCTGAAAAAGTAATAGAATACCTCGGACGTTATACTCACAGGGTAGCCATATCAAATGCCAGAATTTTGGAGATAGCAGATGATAAAGTCCATTTCATCTGGAAAGACTACAGACAAAATGGTAGAACAAAAATCATGAAGATCAAGGCAGTAGAATTTATAAACCGGTTTATGATGCATGTATTGCCCTGTGGCTTTTATAAAATACGATACTATGGAATCTTTGCCAATACTCTTTGTAATGACATGCTTGATACGTATCTCTCGTTGAATGACAAAGAGATGGATCTGTCATCAATGGCAGGGAAAAACTGGCAGGATCTGGTTCAGGATATCATTGGATATGACCCCTTTCTTTGTAAAATATGCAAAAAAGGTATGATGCTTTTGCACTCCAGGATTGATGCTAAACCAAGAGCTGCTTGAAAAATATTATTAAAATGTTCTTTGAAATAACATCAGCCGGAGTAGAGATACAATCTTTAATGGGAAAGGTATGCCATAATGTTACAAGTTTTAGACTTTAATAATTTGAAGCCCTTTAAAAACAAGACATTGAGTAATAAAAAACCCGGTAAAATCAAATATGGAAGAAACCTGCTCAATAGAATGCCCATAGGAACGCGCGGCTTAGTCCAACTCAGTTTTATACACAATCTTATATAGCAGCAATCAGATTAGTCCTTTAAATTTTTATTCCTACCTTTAAGGGCAGGCTGTTATAAGACTGTGTATAAAACACTATTAAGTTAGGCAACATGCGTGATTCGACACGGACTAATTGCAATTAAAACATAAATAAATCTAAATACAACTATGACGAAGAATAAAGTTTTTATAAGTCACTCATCAAAAGATATTGGCTATATTAAGCCATTTGTAGAGCACATACTTCAACTTGGACTTGACATCCCCTCTGAAAGGATCTTTTGTTCAAGTATTGAGGGTCAGGGAATTGTTAGTGGTCAATATATACCTGACAGACTTCGGACTGAAATGAAGCGTTCTTCAATTGCTTTATTATTTATTTCAAAAGACTATAAATCAAGCGAAATATGCCTGAATGAAATAGGTGCAGCTTGGGTCTCTCTAAAAAAAGAATGTGTTATCCCATTATTACTCCCCAACATTGACTTTAATGAACTGGGTATTCTGGATTTAAACCGAATGGGATTAAAAATAACAGAACGGTCAGGAATTTTAAAACTTATTCAAGATTGTAAAGAGAAACTAAATCCAAATTTTAATCTTGAAAAACTAAATATCAAAATTGAAAACTTTTTGGATGAAATAAAAACCATAAATCCCTCAATAGCAATAAAAAAGGACATAGATGGGATTGGGGAAGTTGACGATTGTACTGATTGTTTTGACAATAACCTATATGCCCTTGATGGAATTATTAGAAAAGCAATTCCTACTTTTAGTGATGGAATATACCAAATAAAAGACACTTTACTACAAAACAGAATCCTTACCGATCTAAGCAAGGCAAAATTCTTAAAAAAATTCTGGTACAAGAAAGCTGAAGGAGATTACTATGTTGAACGTCTTAAAAAATTGCCTTCTGGGAATTGGCTGCTTACTGCATTCAATTGGGAGGTTAAAGTTTCTGATATGTGGATTTCAATGAATTCTGAACTTCAATATGAATTCATCCTTATTCATTCTGAAAAACTAGACCCATTCAAGATCGACTCAGATATTGGTGGGGAGAGTTATTATGTTGGGATATTAAAAAATGGTACAATTATAAGTGAAAATGAAAGAGAAAATGGATTTGCAATTATTGGTGGCAAAACAATAAATGTTAATAAACGTGGAGTAGAACCAATGCATCGAGACAAAGAGTCACATTGGGTATTCTTAGTATCCTCATACCATAAAGCTGGATATAATGCAGATGAGACGATAGATTTTTGTAAAAAATTGGATAGTGGAGAGATTGAAGTCAATACGGAAAATATTATGAATTTTCTAAGGTCTCTTTATAACCACCCAACG
>JAUYBT010000251.1 GCA_030692905.1 Bacteroidales bacterium | reverse complement strand
AAACAGCTTAAAGTAAAATGGCTGCCATTGGGGCAGCCTTTTTACTTTAAATCGGAATTACTTTACGAGTATCGGTTTTCCTAAACCAACTTTCTCAAGTTCTTTAAGTTGTGTTTTGGCATCGCCAACAACAACATAATACATCTTTGAAGGGTCGATATATTTATTTACAAGTTCCAACTGCTTTTCAACTGTAAGATCTTTAACAAATGCCTCTTCCTGCTTAATATAATCAGCCGGCAGATTATATGAGGTCATCGTATATAACATTTCAAGAAGTCTCTTCAACGTCTCAAAACGGAGAGCATTACCTTTCAGAAACGAAGATTTTGTAAAATCAACGTACTCCTGGGGAACGTTTGCACGGTATTTCTCCATCTCTGTTTTGAAAATTGTCACAGACTCAAGTGTTGAATTTGTACGAACCCTTGATGAAGCAGTGAAAGCACCATAATTTTTTGCGCCTGAAAAGTTTGATCTTGCTCCATACGTAAATCCTTTTTCTTCTCTCAGAATCAGATTGAATACACCATTAAATGATCCACCAAGTTTGTAATTCGCGACAGTTGCCGCGTAGAAATCGGGATCTGATCTGGGAATTGAAGGTGTGCCAATAGAGATAATAGATTGTTTTGCTCCGGGAACGTCAACAAAATAGATCTGTGATTTTGCAGGAGGACCAGGAACTTTAATCTCAGGAATTACAACCTCTTTTGCCTGCCATTTCTGATTCAGACCTGCAAGAGCAGCCTCAACTTTTAACGGATCAACATCGCCTACAACAAGGAATTTAGCAATTGATGGCGAGAAATATTTATTGTAATAATCTTTAAGGTCATCCATTGTAATTGCTGCAACAGAAGCTTCTGTTCCTGAAGCGTCAATTGCAAGAATGTTGTCTCCATACATTAGTTTATTGAGTGTACTGGATGCCAGATAATCCGGACGTGCAGCATTACGTTTTATGCCATTAATTATGCGGCTCTTGGCAAGGGCAAACTGCTCTTCATCCCATCTTGGTTCCAGAAGGATCTCCTCAACAAGTGCAAGTGTTTTTTCGAAGTTCTTAGAAAGCGTGTTAACGTCAACAGAAATATCCTCATTCCCTGAAGATACCCTTATTGAAGCACCGAGCAAGCCAATTGCATCTTCCAGCTGTTCCGGTGTTTTATTCTTTGTTCCTTCATTCAGCATTGTTGCAACAAAGCTAGCAACGCCGGCTTTTTCAACTTTATCAAGCATATGGCCACCATCAATAACTATAGAATACTTAACCATAGGAAGTTCGTTCTGTATTATACCCCATATCTTTATACCATTGGTTAGCGAACCTGACCATGGTGCAGGAATAGTTACTTCAGGATCCGGCCCGACAGGTGGCATAACACTACGGTCAAATTTGGTAGGTGTTTTAACAATTGCCTCTTCAGCTATTGCGTCAGCTTTGACCTCTGCAGCTTTTGTCACATCTTCCTCAACAATACCTGCATTTACAGAACCTTCAACAATCAGATTTACTGCACCTTTAGGAACGAAGCTTGTTTCAATATAATTTTTTCCTTTGATATATTTTTCGAATACTGCCTTTATATCAGCCATTGTAACTGCCTGACTGTTAGCGAGATCTTTCTTATAGAATTCGGGATCACCGGTGAACATGACATATTCAGCCAATGTGAATGCTTTTCGCTGTACACTGGAAAAATTTCTGTAGAAACTTGTATCATTTCCTGCCTTGATTCTGGTAAGATCCTCTTCTGAAAAGCCATCTTTTTCAAACTTATCGAAACCTTCGAAAATTGTTTTTTCAACTTCTGAAAGATTAACCCCTGGATTTGCAGTAACAGAAATTCTAAATGTCCCGGCAATTTCCTGCGATCTGTTACGTGCAGATACACGTGAGGTAAGTTTTTTATCTTTAACAAGAATCGTATATAGGGGGGCTTTTTTACTGTTGGCAAGAAGATCGCCAAGGAAATCCAAAGCATAAGATTCTTTTGAGAATTGCTCAACTGTTGGAAATACCATTGTCAGCTGGGGAGCCCGTGCAAAATTATCCTCGTGGTATAGTTTGACAGTTGATGCAAGCGTAACAGGCATAGGGCCTCTTTTTTCAATATTCTCTCCGGAAGGTATTTCACCGAAATACTTTTCAACCAGGGCCTTAACCTCTTCCGTGTTAATGTCTCCGGATATAACCAGTGTTGCATTATTGGGAGCATAGAATTTTTTATGGAAAGCTCTTACATTTTCAACTGAAGCACTTGCAAGATCTTCCATTTCTCCGATAACAGTCCAGCTGTAAGGATGTCCTTTAGGGTAAAGGTTTTTTGCAATAAGTCCGGAATTAAATCCATAAGCGGCGTTGTCGACACTCTCGCGCTTCTCATTCTGAACAACATTCTGCTGATTTACGAGGGCAGCCTTTGTGACAGTGTTGGTAAGGTAACCCATTCTGTCTGATTCCATCCATAATACCGTTTCAAGAGCATTCTTAGGAACAACCTGGTAATAATTTGTTCTGTCCTGGCTTGTGCTGCCATTTAATGTTCCACCTGCTCCCTGAATATTTTTAAATAATTGGTCTTCCCCGACATTCTCGGATTTCTGAAACATCATGTGTTCAAAAAGATGGGCAAAACCGGTCTTCCCGGGAACTTCACGGCTTGATCCCACGTGGTAATATACCGCCAGAGCCGCAATAGGATCTGATTTATCTACATTAAGCACCACTGTTAAACCATTGGCCAATGTGTACTTCTCAAATGGAATTAATAACCCTGTCTCTTTGTTTTGAGGTTTACATGAGAAAAGGGCAATGATCATTAAGATCATGATCAGTGATAAAGATTGTTTCATAGTTAATTGATTAAGGGTAAGTTCAAAATGATAATATATGAGCGTCGAAAGTTAAAACATTTTACTTTAAGTTGGACAGATAAATGCAGGCAAATCTGGTTAAATTGTAATAAAATGAAAAAGGCTGTCTTCTCAGCCTCATATTTGAGCGGGAGACGGGACTCGAACCCGCGACCCCGACCTTGGCAAGGTCGTGCTCTACCAACTGAGCTACTCCCGCAATTTCACGGGCAAAAATAAGAATTTTTTTTTATCTGCAAAGACCAGCAGATAAAATAACACTACTTATAAAAAGCGAAAAAGTTATTTTCCTATCGGCCCCCACTCAACCAGCGTATTATTCTCAAAATAGAGCCAGGTGTTTTTGAAGATCCATTCTTCCTTTATAATATTCCCGGTCATTACCCTGTTGATCTTTTCAGCAGTCCCCCAGCTGTCTTTTACCATTTCTGTATTCATCCCTTTCCATATTTTCCCGGCAATGAGCCTTGCAGCCATGTTAGAACCATATTTGTTTTCGAGGTATGAGAACCGGCTCATCTGTTGCTCCTGTACAGGCTGCACTTCCTGTAATGCCTGTTGCGGCTGAATTGTCTGTGGTGTATTAACCGGTGTCTTATCTATAACTGCATGACTTTTGAAAATGTAGCCTTCATTTTCTTCAAAAGCAACATGATAATAAGTACTATCCGAACCCAGAACCGTAACAGTTGAGCCTGAAGGAATTATAAAAATCACTGTTGTAAGGTCATCCTTGGCTCCGAATAAACGGCTTGAAGATTTTAATGTGGCTGTTGTAGTAACATTCTGATTGGAAGACTGGTTTTTCTCCAGATCCTGAAGCAGGACAGCTTTATTTGTCTTTGCCTGTGCTGCAATAACCGTCAAAAGAAACAGAGCTGAAAATATTAGTTTTTTTATCATAATATAATTGATTTTAATGGTATGATTGAGCTCGCCCCGACGCGTCGGGGCTCGGTTCATATAATTGTTTTTTCAGTTAACGCAAAAACTGTACCACTTATTTTCCCTTTTTACGGATCAGCATTAATCCATCCCGGAGGGGAATTATTATATTCTCGATGATTGTCTCTTTACGGATCATTTCATTAAAGTCGATGATCCCCAGAGCTTGTGGATCTGTTGTCTCCTTCTCAAGTACTTTCCCTCCCCAGAGCACATTATCCGCAAGAATGAATCCACCCGGTTTCACTTTGTCGATAATAAGCCGGTAATACTCAACATATTCCCTTTTGTCTCCATCAATGAAAACCAGGTCAAACATTAGATCTAAGCCGGGAATAATTTCCTGCGCCCTTCCTGTCAGCCGGGTAATTTTTGATTCTGCACCTGCACGGCAGAAATATGAGTGGGAGAAAGCAGTCAGTTCATCATTTGATTCTATGGTTATCAGCTTACCTCCAGGTTTTAGCCCTTTTGCAAGGCAGATAGCCGAATAACCTGTAAATGTCCCGACCTCGAGAATATTTTCCGGTCTGATCATCATTGATATAAATTCAAGGAATTTCCCCTGGAGATGACCGGTTGCCATATTCGGATTTACAAACCGGATATGTGTCTGTCTGTAAAGATCCTCCAGAACAGGGTCTTCGGGTGTAGTATGTTCCAGAAGGAATTGTTCAAGCTTATTGTTCATTATTATTTGCATTTAAGTAGTCGGAAGTCCGAAGACCGAAGTCCGAAGTCATTTGACTTTTAACTTTCCTTATTAGCTCCTGACTTCCGACTTCCGACTTCCGTCTATTTGTAAATCAGTGTTGACAGTTCCGAAGGCTCAAAGATGTTATTGGCTGTTTCGAGCAATTCAGAAGCTGTGACGTTATCAATCTTCTTACATATTTCCTCAATGGTGTCAATCTTATTAAAGATGAGAAGGCTTTTCCCCAGACTTAACATCAGACTTTCATGATTTTCGTAATCTCTTGCAAGGTAGCCCTTTATCTGATTTTTTGCTTTGCTTAACTGTCTTGTGCCCAGTTTTGAAGTACGAAGCTTTTTCAGTTCAGCCATCATTATAGAAATGCTTTTATTAAGATACTGGCTATCAGTACCGAAGTATATCGAAAAGATGCCGGTATCGTAATATGGATTATAACTGGATTCAACATTATACGCCAGTCCGTTTTTTTCACGCAACGAGAGGTTCAATCTAGAGTTCAGCCCTTGACCACCCAGTATGTTATTAAGCAGGAACATCCCCATCCTGCGTTCGTCTTTCAGATCATATGCGAGATTTCCGATTATGCAGTGATTCTGAAATGTATCCATCTTTTTCGTCACTGAAGCAGGTTTGTATAGCCAGGTTTTATTGGTTCTTGGTTCCCTTTTATTCGTAACAATATCCTCAAAATGTGTTGTAAAAAGCTTCAGAATTTTTTCATCCGGAATATTCCCAACTGAACAGAAAACCATCTGGCGGGTATTGTAATTGTTTGAAATAAAATCAGATATCATTTTTTGTGAATAAGATTTGACTGATTCTGGAGTGCCAAGGATGTTCCGGCCTATCGGCTGGTTTGAGAAGATCAACTCCTCAAAATCGTCAAAGATGAGTTCAGCAGGATTATCGAGATATGAGTTTATCTCTTCGATAACAACATCTTTTTCTTTTTCAATTTCTTTTTCCGGGAAAATGGAATTAAAGGTTATATCGCTGATTAATTCGATGGCTCTCTCGTAATCTTCCTTAAGAAAAGAGGCATGGATGGCAGTCTCCTCTTTAGTAGTATAAGCATTAAGCTCTCCGCCAACATCTTCCAGACGGCTCAGAATATGATATGCTTTTCTTCTTTTAGTACCCTTAAACAGCAT
>JAUYBT010000250.1 GCA_030692905.1 Bacteroidales bacterium | reverse complement strand
CCGTTGGGAGACAATTGGGCCCCTGTAGGATTATTGCCGGTGGTTAACCTTTTTCGTTCTTCTTTGGTATGAAGATCAATGACAGATAAATTTGAAGTATATGAATTGACTACATATAGAAATTGACCATTGGCACTTAGAACAAGACCTGCCGGACCACCACCTGTTTTTAGTGTATCTATTACACTAAATTCGGCCAGATCAACAACAGACACATTATCAGACCATTGGTTACTTACATAAGCCATTTTTCCATCGTCATCAACAACCACACTATGAGGGTGCTCTCCAATCTTGATTATATGTAATACCTTACGATTTTCAGGATCTATGACCAGTAAGGCATTGGCATCCTGTGCAACAACATACAACCGTCCACCATCTTTAGAAACAGCCATATTAAGCGGTGAGTAATAATCTTCATTGACCAGTTTTGCAACCAGTCCCTCCTTTTGGTTATAGAGATGACATGAGGTACATAAAAGCGGATGGTCTTCAACCGCCGTCTTATAATTAACATGTGCCCTGGCCAATTTGCGCCCGGGAAAATAAACAACCAATCCAAGCACAAAAAGAACTCCGAAGATCAACAATATTTTATAAGATGTCTTCATATCTATTCTAATGAAATCTCTTTTTCTTTAACATCACTTATATGAACCGGAATAATTACCGGAGGTTTTTTAACAGACAGGGACAATCTGTTATCGGGAACAAGCTCAGGGTCTTCATGACAGCCTACACATCCGCGCCGCTCATTAGGACGCAACCATATCCAGCCACAGGGTCCATGCAAAATACGGCCATCCTCATCAATTGTCTGAATCTGAAAGGGAGTATCAGCGATAACTTTTAAATAAAAAGAACCATCTTTCTCAACCCGAACAACTCCAAGAGTTGAGTCTATTCCCAACACCTCAATTTTACAGGCTTTCGGAAAGGAGGAGCCATTGCCTGATGACTGCATTTCAAAGACATTGATATCCTGGCATAGGAGCAATCCTGTTTTCACTCCCATATCCACTTCGCTTGGCAGTTTTTTAGGCCTGGTATGTTTTTCGACTACAACAGCTTCTAATGCATCGTAGTCCGTATTGTTATAAACAGGCTGACCAAGAACCTTATTTTCCGGATCAAACTCATAAAGTGCATACCGGTAAGCTTCAGTCGGACGATAGGAGACTAATAGCCTGCCTGATTGCAGCGGGAAAACAGTGCGAAAATCGCCTTTAATCTCAGAAGTGAGATTAACCCTGGTATATAAAGGCCGATTATAATTGATGGAAACTAAATTTCCTCTTTCCTTACTGCCTTTGTCGGATTCAATAAATACTATTTTGCCATTCATTGTTTCCCATCCACGGCTGAATAATGCACTACCTGCCATACCTTTATAAAACATTTCTGCCTTTGTACCATCGGGGCGCAAAATCAGCAATATCGGATCTTCCTGATCAGGATAAAGTTGTCTGCTGATTGTTAAAACTCGACCATCTTTTAAAACAGTTGAAGCAAAATATGTATGCGGATTAAAAGTAATTTGTTTAATATTAGAGCCATCGAGATTGCAGGTATACAGGGAATGTCCTGTATTCACTGTATCATTTATGGTTAATTTGCTAAATACCAGACGTCCACCGGGTAAATAAGCAGGATCGATACAGTTTTCCAAAGAAGAAGTAACCCGCCTGATTTTTGAATCTTCTAAATTCATTTCCCATATCTGCCAGGGATCGTTTTGCTTTTGCTGTGCTGCAAAGAGCAGACATTTGCCATCACAGGAAATCTCAGGAGACCGTGCTGAAAAATAACCTTCTGTAAGCACCTTCAATGATCCCCCGGGTTTATCAGGGTCCAGTGCCACGATACGTGCCTGAGGGATATATCGCCAGGAATCTCCGGTGATATAATTAATATCCTGTACCTTTCCGGCAACCTGCGTAAAAACGATCATGCCATCCATTGACTTTCCCTTGCAGGATGAAAAAAAGACGCCTGAAGAGCCAATGGCCATTATGATAGAAAGGATTATGGTCGCTCTTGTTCTATTCATTAAAAGGTTATTTTAGGGTTCTTTAACAGTAAGAATCTGATTAGCTTTGATATTCTCCAATACCTGCAGTTTACCTGAAGGCCACTTTATCTCAATTTTTTCAACAATCTCATTTTTAGCAAGGCCAAAATGCATCCGGGGGTCATTCTGGGAAAGATAACCTGTTGTACTTTTTTTCTGAGCTGTCTGCGTTTTGCCTCCGGCAGTCACTTTTACCCTGGAGCCTATTCCATCCCGGTTGCTGGTCTGCCCGATAAGATTAAGGGTTAACCAATTATTCTGATTCCCTTTATTATTTCTTAAAAACATACCGCGATTGTTCAGATTCACAATATAGACATCAAGGTCTCCATCATTGTCATAATCGCCCAAACATGCCCCGCGACCAACATATTCTTCTTCAAAGTATTTGCCCCGCTCCACGGAAACATCCTTGAATTTTCCATCTCCGGTATTCTCAAATAATTGATCTTCATGCCCATACAGGTGCTTAAGTGCACCATTTGTCTTAAAAATATCCACATCACCATCATTGTCATAATCAACAAAAGATGAGGACCATCCGACATACTGTGCTGCCGCCATGGAAATACCGGAAAAATTGGACTTATCAGCGAACACACCATTACCCAGGTTTTCATAAAGAGAACAATACGAATCATCAGAAACAAAAAGATCCAGCAATCCGTCTCCATTATAATCGGCAAAATCCACCGACATACTGACCGTTGCTTCCCCTGCCTGGCTGAACGCTGTTCCTGACATGGTGCCATTATCAGTGAATCCCTTTCCCCCATCATTGTGCCAAAGATAATTCAGTGTATGATCATTGGCCACATAAATATCAGCGAAACCATCATCATCATAGTCAGCAGCCCCCACACCCATTGCTCTTCCGTCTACGTCCATGATTCCCATGCTTTTGGTTACATCCTCAAATATTCCATTCCCCTGGTTGTGATATAAAACATCCTGCTGGCTGTCATAGGCCATAGGGCCGGGAAAACCATCAGGAGCATAATAATATTTATATTGCGGATCAAAATTAAGGTAATTCCCCACGTAGAGATCAAGCAGACCATCATTATCATAATCCAGCCATACAGCTCCTACACTGCATTCATTTCCTCCCGCCACCCTGGCTCGTTTGGTAACATTTGTGAAAGTACCGTTGCCATTATTTTTATAAAGAATATTGGGTCCGTAATTACTTACAAACAGATCCGGAAAACCGTCATTATTGTAATCGCCTGCTGTCACCCCCATGCCATAGCCCTGATCATTCGCGCCGGCCTTATTCGTAACATCTTCAAAAGTCCCATCCCCGCGATTGCGATAAAGGTGGTTCTCAGGCAATTTTGCCGGCTTTTCACCTTTACTGAAACCTTCGAGCCAGGTCCCGTTGCAGATATATAAATCAATGTACCCATCCTGGTCATAATCAAGAAAAGCGGCCCCCCCGCCACTTGATTCAACAATATTGGTTAAATGTTCTGCACCAATAGAATGAATAAAATCCAATCCGATCGCCTGCCCGATCTCCTGATAATAATCATCATTTGCCGGAGGAAGTGTTACGGCCGATTGTTTCTGTGATTTAGTTGAAGACTTATTATTGGATTGACATCCAGATACGATCAGTAAACTAACGAAAAGGCCGGCAATATACCTGAATTCATTTATACTATAGCCATGATTCCTGGTTTTATTCATCGTGGTTGGGATCAAATTAATGCAGCAAATATACATTAAATTCTGAGACCAAAAAGACAGAGATTGTGTATACTTAATTTAGGATTTCCTTCGTAATTAAATAGAATATTGTTATTTTTAAAATTTTAGGTGTCATAAATAAAAAACTTGATGGGTATATTAAAAACACACCATGAAACGAAACTACTACCTGGTCATCCTTATTTTCTTGATATTTTTTGCAATTTCATTTTTAACTAATATCCTTGGGTCAATTAATCCGAATGTCAGTGATAGCTTTGCTTTGAATGGAACAATGACTGGTTTACTTCCGTTTTCGTTTTTTATTGCATATGCTTTCATGTCAATTCCTTCAGGAATGATTGTCCAGAAATTCGATGAAAAAAAAAGTATAGTTTTTGCATGGATTCTAGCATTTTCAGGAGCACTGTTATTCTCTCTTTTTCCGGTATTCCCTGTTTTCTTATGTTCGCTATTTCTCATCGGCTGCGGAATGGCGCTTCTACAGGTTGCAATATTTCCTTTGCTAAGAGTAGCAGGAGGAGAGGAGCATTTTGCGTTTAATTCAGTTATTGTTCAATTGGTTTTTGGTGTTGCCTCTTTTCTTAGTCCGTTTGTTTATTCGTATCTTGTGACTCATCTTAGTGATCACCAGACCAATGACGGACTCTTTGTAACTTTTATTTCATATCTGACACCACATCAATTGCCATGGGTGTCAATCTACTGGATTTTTACTTTTGTAAGTTTTCTAATGATGGCGGCTATTCTTTTTATACGTTTTCCAAAGGTTATACGCAAGGAGGATGAAATTGTTGGTGCCTGGGAAACACATATTGAGTTGTTCAGACAGAAGACAGTAATTCTGTTTTTCCTCGGGATATTTGCCTATGTGGGTACAGAACAGGGAATTGCAAACTGGATTTCTGAATTTCTTAGAACCTATCATGGATTTAAACCGGAAGCAGAAGGTGCCGTAACTGTTGGTATGTTCTGGGGAATGATGACTGTAGGTTGTGTTCTTGGCCTTATCTTATTGAAAATTATTGACAGTAAAATTGTACTTCGTATTTTTGCTGTCAGCGCATTAATTGTATTATCATTTACCCTTTTCGGTAGAGCTGAATTTGCTTTGATTGGATTTCCTGCTCTAGGTTTTTGTCTTTCGGTGATGTACGCCATCATTTTTTCACTTGCCTTAAATAGTGTTTCAAAGTATCATGGTTCGTTTGCAGGAATACTCTGTACAGCAATAGCAGGAGGTGCAATATTCTCTTTACTTATAGGAAAGTTGAAAGACATTTTCGGATTACAACTTGGAATGATGATATTATATATACCTTTAGCTTATATTCTGAGTTTGAGCTATTGGGCAAAGCCAATTGTAAAAAATGCTACACTAAAAAGGGAAAATACTTCTAAATAAAAACATCAATACTATGAAAGAAAAGGCTATTATCATGAAAAGGATTCCTTTCGGAATTATTTCAACCAAAATCACATTAATAATAACTGTCTGTATTTTATCTTTTTTTGCAACAACCATATCAGCCAGCGTTGCTGATACCAGTGGATGGAGACAATTATTTAATGGGAAAGACCTTACAGGGTGGAAACATGCAGGACCCGGATATATGTCTGTAGAAGATGGTCTGATAAGGGGACATGGAGGCATGGGCCTTTTATACTGGGCTGGAGAGAAGTTTAGGAATTGTACGATCCGGGTAGTTTTTAAAATGCGCGACACTAACAGCAATTCAGGCGTGTTTATACGAGTACCCATCGAACCGCGTGAAGAGTGGATGCCAATCCATTATGGCTACGAAGTTCAGATAGATAATCAACCTGAACTATCTGATGAAGATGAATATCATTATACAGGCACTGTGTATTCTCTGTCAAAACCGTTAGCTAAAACAGGTAAACCTGGTCCGGAATGGAATACAATGGAAATTACTTTAAACGGTCCAAGGACTATTGTTTTTTTAAACGGAGTCAAAGTAACAGATTATAAAGAGGGTGATCCGGTGCCAGACCGCAAATTTGATTTTGAACCCATACGCGGATCCCGTCCTGACTCCGGTTATATCGGTGTTCAAAATCATAGTGAAAATGATGTTGTATTCTTTAAGGAGATCGCAGTTAAGCCACTTAAGAAGACTTCAAAATGAATGATATAGATTATTATTTAACATTTTATGAATTATTAAAATGAAAACAATTAATCAAAAATCAAAGGATCCCAAAGACATGTCAAGGCGGAATTTTGTAAAAACTGCCGCTTCCGGAGCAGCTGCTTTCACTATTCTTCCAAATTTCACTATAAGCGGACTGGGGCATGTCTCTCCCAGTGATAAACTTCTTATCGCCGCAATAGGATGTGGCGGAGAAGGAAGGGATGATATTCGTCATTACTCAATTGCTCCTAAAAAAAATGCAGAAATTGCCTTTCTATGCGACGTTGACGATAGACAAGCGGCTCAGACTCGGAAAGATTTTCCAAAAGCAAAATTCTATTATGACTGGAGGGAAATGTTTGACAGGGAGAGTAAGAACTTTGATGCTGTGTCTGTTGCAATACCTGATCACAATCATGCTATTGTCGGTCTTAGTGCAATGCAGCTTAAAAAACATCTGTACCTTCAAAAACCGCTTACTCATGATATATATGAGGCTCGTATTCTGACGGAAGCCTCTGAAAAATATAAGGTTGTTACTCAGATGGGCGATCAGGGTGCATCATGTGACGGTATGCGTACTTTAAGGGAATGGATAGAAGCAGATGTGCTGGGCGATATTAAAAAGGTCTATTGCTGGACAGACAGACCTGTATGGCCACAAGGAATACCCTGGCCTAATGCACATCCTCCTGTCCCAAAAGAACTTAAATGGGATCTTTGGTTAGGTACTGCAGAAGAAATCAGTTATATTGATAATATGGTCCCCTTCAACTGGAGGGGTTGGTGGCGTTTTGGAACCGGTGCATTGGGTGATATGGGTTGCCATATAATGGGACCTCCGTTTAAATTACTTAATCTTGGATATCCGACTGAGGTTTCCTGTAGTGCAAGTACAGTTTATAATGGCATCTTCACTGAGGGTCTGTACCCGGAAAGTGGCCCTGTATCGAGTTCTATCCGATTTAAATACCAGTTGAAGAATGGAAAGGATTTGAATCTTTATTGGATGGATGGAGGAATAACTCCGGAACGTCCATACGAGATCGATCCTGATGTGAATATGAATGATGTAATGGGCGATTGGCCGGGATTAAATGATTACGAAGGAAGTACCCTGTTTATCGGAACAAAAGGAAAAGCTGCCTGTGGCTGGGGAGGACGAAATCCGATATTATTGCCTCTTTCCAGAAATAAAGAGATTAATGTTCCTCAAAAATATCCTCGGGTTTTAGGAGACATGGATGGTCACTGGTGGCAGTGGATCGATGCCTGTATTGCAGGTTATGGAAATGCCGAAGTTGATTCACCTTTTGTCGGATATGCTGGTCCGCTTACTGAAACTGTATTAATGGGCAACTTGTTATTGAGAAGTTTCAATATTCGTGAAAAAATAAAGAGAAAAGACCCTGTGTATGGTGAGATGGAAGGATATACTTTCCCAGGCCGGTATATCAGTTACAAGTGGGATGGAGCAAATATGAGAATAACAAACTTCGAACAAGCCAACCAGTTTATTAAGAGAGAATACAGGAAAGGCTGGGGTGAGTTGAAAATCTGATGTGGGGAATAGCTGTAATATACGTATATAAATTTTAAATTTTCTATTAATGTGAAACAAATCATTTATGATAACTATTCCGAATTATCGGTGAGAACTGCGGAAATGATTGCAGCCATTATTTCGGATAAACCTGATGCACTACTCTGTTTTCCTGCAGGTGAAACCTCAGTCGGTACTTTCAGGCATTTGATTAAACTCAATAAAACATCGAAAATAAGTTTTAAACAATGTAGAATTGTCGGACTGGATGAATGGGCAAACATAGGTAGGATGAGAAACGAAAATTGTTTCTCATTTCTGAAAAAACATCTGTTTAATCAGATTGATTATTCTGAAGAAAATTTTTACTTTTTCGATGGTGAATCCTCTGATCTACTTCAAGAATGTATTAAGACTGATGATTTTATTAAAAAAAATGGGCCAATTGATATGATTCTGCTAGGTATGGGAATGAATGGCCATCTTGGATTAAACGAACCGGGATGCTCTTTCGATCTCTATTCGCATATTGTTGATCTTGATGAAACTACAAAAATTGTTGGCCAGAAATACTTCTCGGATAAAGTGCAACTTACTTCAGGTATTACTCTGGGATTGAAATACATCATGGAGGCTGGAACGGTAATTTTACAATTGAACGGTATCAGAAAAGCTGAAGTTGCCAGGCGACTGATGGATAGTGAAATTTCTCCTGTTTTTCCTGCTTCAATTTTAAAATCACATCTGAATTCTTTTTTACTTCTTGATAAAGAGGCAGCTGAATATCTTTAATTTAGTCTACATGGCGGGAAAACTCAAAAATGCTATTCATATAATAGTTTCTCAGCTTAAGCAGAAGAAAATTAAAGAAATTAATGCCTTCCTTGGATTTGATGCATGCATAGATAATATTGTCCGGGTTGTTAAAGATAAAAAGGAAAACAGTGATACCGGATCTTACAATAGCAGTCACCAATTCGGAGAGTTTCTGATAAATCTTGGTAGCAAAAGTTGTGGTGTTGAACTTCAAACAAAATTATCCAAGGTAGGAGGGAATATGGTTATAACCGGAAATGCTCTGGGCAATCTTGGCATTAAGCTTGACTGTGTTGGTACGTTTGGTCTTCCGGATATTCTGCCTGTTTTCCGGACAATGTCTGCAAACTGTACTCTTCATACTGTAGGAGATACTATTACAGCAACAGCACTCGAATTCAATGATTCAAAAGTGATCATGTTTGATCCAGGACCATATAATAAACTTACCTGGGATGGTATCAAAGGGCTGTTGGGAATTGATCGGATCAGACAGCTTTTTTCAGGGAAGCACCTGGTTTCTTTACTTAACTGGAGCGAGATTGAGAATTCATCTCTCATCTGGAAAGGAATTCTTGATGAAGTATTGCCTTCAATATTACCATCTGAAGTACAACCATATTTTTTTACAGATTTTTCCGATTGTTCACGCAGGTCGAAGAAAGAAATACGGTTGGCCTTAGCTCTTTTATCCAATTTCAGAAATTATTTCAGAGTAATTATTAGCCTGAACCAGAATGAAGCCGATTTAATTGCTAAAGCACTTGATCTCTCAGATAATGGTTCAGACGAAGATTTTATCAAAATGCTGTTCAGGGCTTGTAATGTTGATGAGTTAGTTATTCACCGGACAAAAGATGCTCTGGCATATGATGGAGTAGCTTTTGAAAAATGTGACACTTTCTTTTGTAAAGAACCAATAATACTGACCGGAGGAGGTGATAATTTCAATGCAGGTTTTTGTTTCTCCAGAGCTAATAATTTTGATCTGTTAAAATCTTTAATTGTTGCCAATGCAGTTTCAGGCTTTTATGTAAAAACAGGAATCAGCCCTGATGTTGGTAGTCTGATAGAATTTTTAAACCAAAAGAAGTAGAACTCAATAACGCGATAAGTCCAATCAAGATCAAAATGCATCTGAGAAGTTCCAATAGTTTAAGTAAGGATTAACATTTCTTCCAACTGTGCTGTTTTCTAGTGATATAGATAATCTTATTGAATGTTGAAAATTTATGTCATGAACCCGAATAAATATTTTTATAATTTATTTGACAATAACAATATAAATGTTAAATTTACTTATAATTTTGAAAACCTATCCGAAAAAATATATTTTTTATGCTAACAGGCTATATTATTGTACACTTAAATTAACTAACCTAAAAGAACTTAACTATGGGAACCTTGCGAAATTCTTTATTTTTATGGAGGAGAAGTATATTATCTCTTCTTCTTTTTGGCTTTGCGATCAGCATAGCCTTCGCTCAGGAAAGAACGGTTACTGGTAAAGTAACTTCTGAAACGGAGGGACCACTCCCCGGAGTTAACATTGT
>JAUYBT010000200.1 GCA_030692905.1 Bacteroidales bacterium | reverse complement strand
AGTCGTACCAGGAACAACCCCTGATACACCAGCAACCAGTGAATAACAACCCGTTCCCTGTCGAATGGAAGAACCAGTAACCAGATAATAAATGTCAGAGGGAACATAATCGCCATGAAACAAAGACCTATTATCCAGACTATTATAGATTTAAAAATATCCATATATTAATGACTCATTTCCAAATTGGCCTCTCTTTAAGATAAAGATTCAATTGACAAAAATATTAAAAGCTACAACTATGTACAAACTGGGTTTTTCTCTTCCCGAACCCACGAACTCATCCCCAGCCCCCTCTCTGTAAATTACATGAACTCACCCCCAGCCCCCTCTCTACTTCGTAAAGAGGGGGAATTTTAATCAAGTATAATACTGGATATTAGGTTATTGAGTTCAAATAATTTCGGATCTTTTTGAGTGCATTATTCATATCATTTAGCTCTTCATTTTTTAATCGTAAAACATGTAATCCTTTAAATCTCATCTCAGTGTCTCTGAATTTATCATATTCTTCTGTTCCATTGTGAATTGAGCCGTCAAGCTCAATAACTGCTTTTTTTGTATCACAGTAAAAATCTGCTATAAAGTAATTTAATCCTTTGTAATCGGCTTTGTAAATAATAGGGTGTTGACGGAGAAATTTATACCCTGAAAGTCTTCGATTTCTAAGCTGTTCCCAAAGTTGCTTTTCAGATTCTGTTACATTTTTCCTTAGTTCCCTCGCATGTTTTTTTATTGTTTTAATATCAAGATAATTACCTCTGCTCATGACTCTTAAAATTTATAACCAAATATAAAACTAATTCATTAATCACCCCCTCTCTGCTTCGCAAAGAGGGGGCTGGGGGGTGAGTTCATGTTGACAAGAAAAAGGGAGAATGACACCGGGGAGGTGAGTTCATGAGACTCTTAAAAAAACTTATAAATCTCATCATCAGAAAGGATAATATTTTCTTCTTCAAAAATTTCCAACATATCTTTAACCATATGCCGACAGCCCATCAGTTTTTTATTGACGTCGGCCATTTCATCTGAACCTTCAATTTCACATTCCCGGATTTTGCCATCCTTAATAAACAACCTGCAAGTATGCTTTTTCCCATTTATCTGAAAGCTATTATTAAAAGTATATTCAGGACCGTATGCATAATTCCACTCCCAGGTCTTATATTTTGTAGCTGCAAGTAATTCAGCTTCTTCTGTTTCTGAAGGAGAAAGCTTATAAATTACTGCATTTGGCAGGTTCTTAAGAAAATAATTCATCATCTCCGTCCTGAATTCATAAATATCCCGGAAACTATTCAGTTTTTCATTCAGATTCATCACTGAAGAGGGGTTCGATTCAACAGCTCTGGAAGTATAACAAGATGTATCTTTCCGTAAAGAATTTCTAAGCACATCCAGAGAAGTGCAGAATAGCAGCGTGCCATGATGCAGGACCCTGTTCCGATGAACATGTTCAGCATTTCCCGATATCTTTAATCCACCCGCTTTAATGTCGTTTTTTCCTTCAAATTTCGCCTCAACCCCCTGTGACAATAAAAATTCTATGACCGGCAGTGTGTACTTCCTGAAGTCAATTTGCTTGCCGGCTTCGCTTTGTCTGATAAAAGTAAAATTCAGGTTGCCCTTATCGTGAAACACTGTTCCTCCTCCTGAGATTCTCCTGATGACAGGTATATCATTTTCAATGACAAATTTTGTATTTACCTCCCTGTGGGGTGATTGATGCTTTCCAATAATCACAGACGGGTTATTGATACCAAGAATCAGATACTCTTCCTTACTGTTTTTAAGGAGCAATTCTTCAATCGCAAGATTAAAGAACGGATCGGTCGATTCCAGGGTTATGCAAAACATAACATTGGTTTACTACGTTTCGGAGGGATTAAAAAATTTCCTGTGCTGAAGAATTTTGTTGTCGGTTAACTCATATAATTTATATATGCTCCATCCGATTAATGCTCCCAGTAGCGATCCGCAGATCACATCGCCGGGGTAGTGGACTCCAAGGTAGATCCTGCTGTATCCAACAACTAATGCCCATAGGATAATACTTATTGTGTACCATCTCTTCTTAATGAAAAGCAGGCTGATGAAAGCTACATTAAATGAGTTTGTAGCGTGTGAAGAGACAAAGCCGAACTTCCCTCCGCATTCGCCATTTACAAGGTGAATAAGTCCTTCAAGTGAGGGCTCGTGACAAGGACGCAACCGTTGAAAATGATTTTTAAAAAGCACAGATATCTGATCGGCCAGAGTTACAGCCAGAATTATAAAAAGGAGAATAACAAGAAATTTTCTTTTGTACTTTATTCCAAGGAAGATAAGAATGGCAAGATAAAGAGGGACCCATATTACTTTGCCACTGATGGCATGCATCACGGTGTCCCATAAAGGAGAATTTAATGAGTTAAGAAAAAGGAAAAGCTGTTGATCCAGTCGTTCAAGCATATAATATCAATCATTCATTGTTAAGTACTTTCCATATCATATCCTTCAGCGTGATTATTCCCTGGCTTGTCAATGAGGAGATAAATATCCTTGGAAGATCGGGCAGATCTTTCCTTATCTCATCAATAAGTTCTTCATCGAGCATATCGGATTTTGAAATTGCCAGAACACGCTTTTTATCGAGCAGTTCAGGGTTGTACATCTTCAGTTCATTAATCAGGATTTCATACTCCTCTTTAATGTTTTTGCTGTCAGCCGGGACCATGAACAGAAGCATTGAATTTCTTTCAATATGCCTTAAAAATCTGATGCCAAGGCCTTTGCCCTCATGTGCCCCTTCAATAATTCCGGGAATATCAGCCATTACGAATGATTTTTCATCCCTGTAACTGACTATTCCAAGGTTCGGGACAAGAGTTGTAAAAGCATAGTCGGCAATCTTAGGCTTAGCGGCAGAAACTACCGACAGCAGTGTTGATTTACCTGCATTCGGGAAACCTACAAGTCCGACATCGGCAAGAATTTTAAGTTCAAGAATGAATTCTTCTTCTATTCCAGGTTCTCCGGGTTGGGCATACCTCGGAGTCTGATTTGTTGGGGATTTGAAGTGGGTATTTCCCTGGCCTCCCCTGCCGCCTTTTGCCAGGATCTTCTCATCACCATTACTTATAATCTCAAAAAGGACCTCTCCTGTTTCGCTGTTTTTAGCTATTGTACCCAGAGGAACCTGAACTGTAATATCTTTCCCGTCGGCGCCTGTTGATGTTTGTCTGCTCCCACACACACCATTCCCTGCAAAAATATGACGCTGATACTTTAAATGCAGAAGGGTCCACATCTGATTATTACCTCTCAGAATTATGTGTCCTCCTCTGCCACCATCACCTCCATCAGGTCCGCCCTTTGGTTCAAATTTCTCCCTGCGGAAATGAGCCGATCCTGCGCCTCCGCTACCGGAGCGGCAGTAAATTTTTACATAATCAACAAAATTTGATCCGGACATTTCCTATAATATTAAGAACTATAACTTAATAATATTCAACTACTTGCCAGTTTTATTCACCCCCCCATCCCCAACTTTCCACCCCCCAACCCCCCATTTGGGGGGATCATAACCGTCACTTCTTTCTTAACCCCCCATTGGGGGGCAGGGGGGGTAAACAATGTGGGGTTAAACCATCTTTTTCATATAATCAGAAAGTCTTTTAAAGATATCATCAATGGTTCCCATCCCATTTACAGGCTGATATATTCCTTTCTCGTTGCAATAATTAATAATTGGTTCTGTTTTCTCTCTATAAACTTCAATCCTGTTTTCAATAACAGATGGATCCTTATCATCAGGTCTTCCTGATAATTCAGCCCTGGCTATTAATCTCTTAACAAGCTCATCATGGTCAACATCGAGGACTAGCATCTGGTCGATTTTCATGTCTCTTTCATTCAGCATTTTTTCGAGAGAAACAGTTTGTGCTACTGTGCGTGGGAAACCGTCAAATAGAAATCCGGCTGACCCTTTACTGTTATCAATCTTATATGCAATCATCTCAATTACAACCTCATCGGGCACCAACTCTCCTTTCGACATAATAAGACTCATCTTTTTACTAAGCTCAGTACCTGCAATAATCTCAGCGCGAAGCATATCGCCTGTTGAAAGATGAATAAGATTGAATTTCTCAGCCAGCCTTACCGACTGTGTTCCCTTGCCTGAACCTGGAGGACCAAAAATCAGAAAATTAACCATAGAATAAATTAAATTACGAATTAAGAATTACGAATTAAGAATTATTTAATTAATGTATAAACGGATGACAGATTACGACCGTAACCATCATAGTCGAGACCATATCCAACCACAAAATCTTTTGGAATTTTAAAACCCACATAATCAACAGGTATATCTTTTGTGTATGCGGCAGGTTTATAGAACATTGCAGCTATTTTTATTTCAGATGCCTTCCTTATAACAAGCTCATCCACTATGCGTTCCAGGGTATTTCCTGTATCCACAATATCCTCAATAACAACAATGGTCTTGTTTTTAATATCCTCATTCCATCCTATAAGCTCTTTGATTGACCCGGAGGAGCTCGTTCCTTCATATGATGCAAGTTTCACAAAAGATATCCGTGCCTGAAGGTTAATCCGTCTGAACAGGTCTGCCGCAAAAAGAAACGCT
>JAUYBT010000157.1 GCA_030692905.1 Bacteroidales bacterium | reverse complement strand
GAAGGCTGGGATTGCCCGTTTGCCTATATTCTTGCATCCCTGGCAGACAAGTCCTCTGCGGTTGATGTTGAACAGATACTTGGACGTGTATTGCGGCAACCTTATGTAATGCAACATTCGGCCCCATTGCTTAATATATCTTATGTACTTACTGCTTCTGAAAGATTCAATGAGACCTTGCAGAATATTGTCAAAGGGTTGCAGGCCTCGGGTTTCAGTGAAAAGGATTATAGGGACAAAGATGATATGCCCGAAGAAGTTAAGAATAAGATAATCGAGAAGCCTCTGGAATCATTTCTTTTCCCGGAAAGGCTAGGGGAAATGGCAAATGCAGAGGAAGAAATCGAAGTAGACCGTATTTCATACAATCCTGATTCCGTAAATACTCCTGAAAAGAAGATTTCAGCAATCGCTGAAATTGAGAGTATGGCAGAAGAACAAAACCGGGAGATGGATGCAGAGATTGAAAAACAAAATCAGCAACCAATTGATGAAAATATATTTCAGGAAATGGGTGATAAAGTAAAGCGTTATCGGATTGTTGATGTAAATAAAGATATTGCATCAAAGATTAAACTGCCTCAATTCTTTTTGCAGGTCCAGCAGAGCGATGTATTCGGAACAGATACAATATTGCTCAACCAGGAGTCTCTTCTTAAAGATTTCAAATTAGGTAGTGAAGATTCAAAAATTGACTTTGATCAGATTTCTTCGGATCTCTACAAGGTGGATATTGAGCAGATTAAGAAAGACGAATATGCACCACGCTTTACCAAGATAGAAGATATGAGGGTGAAGGATCCGATTGTTGAATATATTCTTGCAAAGCCAAAAGATGGCCAGATTAAAGACATCGCCTATCAGATTGTTCAGCTTGTCGGCAATTTGTACCCTATTCCGGATCAGGAGATAAGGATTTATGTGGAACGGATTCTGAACCAGCTTAATCCTGAACAATTGCAGGATATTCTTGTAAGAAAGTTGAGTTATTCGGACAAGATTAAAGCAAAGATCCGCATTCATGCAGATTCTTATGCTGAAAGCCGGTTCAATGATCTTATTAAGATTGGCAAAGTGTCAACTGCTCCTGCATGGAATTTCTCCGAAATGATAGTACCTGGCTCACTTGGCGCTTCGATTGGAAATTCCCTGTATGAACGTGAAGGAGCCATGAATAACTTTGAGTCCACAGTAATTACAGATATTGCGAGTTTGCCAAACATTTCCTTCTGGCATCGCAATTTAGGCAGAGGTAAAGGGTTTTCGATAAATGGGTTTCAATCCAACCATTACCCCGACTTTATAGCTGTCTCAAAATCCGGCAAAGTTATAATCATAGAAACAAAAGGTGATGACCGTGACAATTCCGATAGTGCTGCCAAATGTCGTTTAGGAAATAAATGGGCTGAATTGGCCGGGCGAAACTTCCTATATTTTATGGTTTTCGACAAGAAAGATATTGCTGGGGCATATACAGTGGATAAAGCAAAAGAACTGATAAGGCAATTATAAATATTTTCAGATTTATGACAAACGAACTCCAACCTCGATATTCAGATATAATCTTTTACACTTCACCTGAAGGTAATGTAAGCATAGAAGTAATTTTCAACGATGAAACTTTTTGGCTTAGCCAAAAGAAAATGGCTGAACTATTTAGTGTTGATGTTCGTACCGTAAATGAACACCTTCAAAACATTTATAATACTACCGAATTGCTTAGAGAAGCAACTATCCGGAAAATCCGGATAGTTCAAAAAGAAGGCACCCGTGATGTTGCCAGGGATGTTGATTTTTATAATTTGGATGCCATTATAGCTGTTGGATACCGGGTAAATAGCTACCAAGCTACCCAGTTCCGTATTTGGGCAACCAAAACATTGCGTGAGTTTATAATCAAAGGTTTTGTTTTGGATGATGAACGGTTGAAACAAGGAAAACTCTTCGGCAAAGATTATTTCGATGAACTCCTGGAACGCATCAGGGAGATACGGGCCAGTGAAAGACGATTCTACCAGAAAATCACAGATATTTACCAACAGGGCAGCATCGATTACAATAAGGATGCTGAGATTACACAAACTTTCTTCAAAACAGTTCAGAATAAATTACATTGGGCAATTACAAAGCAGACAGCCCCTCAAATTGTTGCATCCCGTGCTGATTCAACCAAACCGAACATGGGTTTACAAACATGGAAAAACGCCCCTTCCGGTAAAATCATAAAAACAGATGTTACAATTGCAAAGAACTACCTGCATGAGAAAGAAATAAAAGAACTTGAAAGGGTTGTCAGCATGTATCTTGATTATGCCGAGAATCAGGCATCCCGTCAAATCCCAATGAAAATGGCAGATTGGATACATAAATTAGATGGTTTCCTCCAATTTAATGATTATTATATTTTGAAGAATGCAGGGACTATCTCCCATGAAGTAGCAAAACGCCTTGCAGAGCAGGAATATGAGAAATATCGCATTTCTCAGGATCATCTTTATGAAAGCGATTTTGACAAAGAAGTAAAAAAGTTAACATCAAAAACTAAATCAACTAAAAGCAAAAAGGATAAGCAATAAATGTCAGTGCAAAATCTCATATTAAACATTCTTACGTTCAATCATCCGGTTGAACAAAAGGACTTTGCTTTTTACACTGAAAAGAGGAATGGCAGTCTGCCAATCAATCAATATGAGTTCCCGGTAAACATTGAAGAAATTTTTCCTGAAGTAAAAACACAGATGCTTCAGCATCTTTATACTGAATTTGAAAGCTCACAAGACAAGAAAGATGTAATTAAAGTAAATCTTACGAAAAGCACCAGATTTGCAAAACACTATTACAACTGGCTTATTTTCGAACACTTTAAAACTGTTGCTGATGTGGTTAACTCCAATTTTGTCCGGGATATTGAGGTATGGTTTTCAGATAAGCTGGAAAGCACGCTTGGGCACAATGCATACAAAGTTTTTACACTGAGAGTACAGATAGGCCGGAACGGAGCTGATCCGGAATTAGTCATTTCCTATGATGGAGTTTCATTAGTGCACAAAAAAAGTATTATTGATCTGGACATTGAAACTACCCTTTTTAAAAGGGTGGTGTATGAAAATCAGATATACAAGTATGACAGATTACCTGATGAAGCAAAATACAATTGGGAGAAAGTATTTCCTATCCTTACCAATAGCCTGAAATATGCATTGGGGATACCTGTTCAACCAAAGAGGATTGGGACAAACAGGTATAAAGTTTATAAATCAAACCTCGATTATTTCGTAAGTACCTTCTTAAAAACTGAACAATTTAAAAGAATTATTCCACTGCATGATGGAAGTTTTTTCAAAGTTGAATCAATAAGGATTAATAATACTACCCCAGGAAGCAATCGGCTCCAGTTCGGACAAAATAAGACAGATATTGTTCCCTATACCGGGCTGATTAGTTATGGGCCCTACTCCCATTGTCCCTTCCCTCACGTTAATATGTTTTTTATTTGTCATGAGGGGGATAAAGACAAGGCAAACCTGCTATATACCTATTTTAAGGACGGATATAAAAATTTTCCTAAACTAAATCAACTGCTTAAAGTTCCTCTGAACATCATCAAAAGCGACCAGATTACATTTACCAACATCGAAAATCCTTTACCTGAGATAAAACAGAGTCTTTTCAGCAGATCCTTTGATCCGTCTATCCGCTACATAGCTATCTATTTAAGTCCATTTGGTAAGAATGAACATGATATCACAAAACATCAATACTATTTTCATGTAAAAGAGGAATTGCTGAAATATGGGATAACTTCCCAGGTTATAGAGACAAAGAAGATATCAGATCCGAATTACAACTACAGCTTAGTCAATATCGGTGTGGCCATTCTTGCCAAGCTTGATGGAGTTCCCTGGCGATTGCATCGCACATTACACAATGAGCTGGTTGTCGGTGTAGGTGCCTTTAAATCAATTAGCTCTGCTAGCCGGTATATAGGTAGTGCCTTTTGTTTCTCAAATGATGGCCATTTTAAAGGCTTTGAGTGCTATTCGCAGAGCGACATGTACAAACTGGCAGGATCAATAAGCAAAGCCATAAAAAACTATAGGAAACAGAACAATGAAGTTAAGCGTCTTGTTATACATTTCTATAAAACAATGAGTAACAAGGAGCTTGCCCCTATAAAAAAGGAGTTGCATGAGATGGGCTTGGATATACCTGTCATCATCATTACTATTAACAAAACCGAAAGCAAAGATCTTGTGTTGTTTGATTTAAATTGTCCAGAACTTATCCCTGTCAGTGGAACATTCATAAGCATTGGGTGGAATCAATTCTTGCTTTGCAATAATACCCGATATGAAAATACACTACCCAAGTCGACCGAAGGCTATCCATTCCCGATAAAACTGAGCATATCAGCCAGTGATAAAAAACTTCTTGAAGATGATAGACTTGTAAAGGACCTCATAGACCAGGTCTACCAATTCAGCAGGATGTACTGGAAATCAGTAAGACAACAGAATTTACCTGTCACAATTAAATATCCCGAAATGGTCGCCGAAATCTTCCCCCATTTTGAAAGCAGCACTATGCCGGAATTTGGCAAAAATAATTTGTGGTTTTTGTAAAATCTGATTTTACCGGTCGTTAGTGGGGAAAAGATATTTAGAGAAAAATAAAACTATGAGTTATTGGTGCGCTAGTTAACATTAATGCAGCAATGATTGTTATTAAAGGAGGTTATGACCTTCTTTCATCTGAGTAAAATTCAGGTGATATGGCTTACTGAATTGTATATATTAACTAATGGAACACAATCATTCTCATAATAATGATATAAATCTGAGTATTGCTTTTAAAATCGGTATTACAATTAATATCATTTTCGTAACTATTGAAGCTCTGTTTGGCTATCTCTCAAACTCAATGGCTTTAATAGCCGATGCCGGTCACAACCTGAGCGATGTTCTGGCACTCGCATTTTCATGGATGGCAATTATATTATCACAGCGAAAACCTACTATGAAATTTACTTATGGGTTTCGGCGATCAACAATACTTATTGCTTTACTTAATACTATTCTTTTGCTGGCAGCTGTGGTTTTTATTGTTTATGAGACAATAGAAAGACTAAGTAAGACTGCAGAGATAAATGCTAATAGTGTAATGATTGTGGCATCTATAGGAATTGTGGTAAATGCCTTTACTGCATGGTTATTTTTGAAGGGAAAGAAGCACGATCTGAATGTCCGAAGCGCTTTTGTTCATTTCGTGGCTGATGCGTTGGTATCCATGGGAGTTGTAGTTGCAGGTGTTATCATGGCATTTACCGGTATCCAATGGATTGATTCACTGGTTTCGTTAACAATCGTTGCTGTTATTCTTTACAGTTCCTATCATTTATTAATAGATTCTGTCAATCTTGCATTGGATGCTGTACCTGAAAACATAAACATTGAGGAGGTCAGCGAATTTCTCAAAAAACTGCCGGAAGTCTCTGGTGTACATGATCTTCATATCTGGGCGTTAAGCACTATTGATGCAGCATTGACTGTTCATCTTACAACATGGGAACAGACCGACGTTAGTTTTATAACTTCAATTCAGAACCAGTTGCATGAAAGATTCAGGATTGAACACGCCACTATACAGGTGGAATTTGGAACTACGGAAGACTGTGGCATTAAATATTAATTTCATTTAAATTTAAAATAATGAAACAGCAGACTCCGGATGAACAAGAATTATACAATAAAGCTTTTTTATTAAGCCTCTTTACAATTTTTTATAATATTATCGAAGGTGTCGTCTCGATGTTTTTTGGTTACTCAGATGAAACCCTGGCTCTGTTTGGTTTTGGTGTGGATAGTTTTATTGAAGTGATGTCTGGAGTTGGCATCGCTGTAATGATTTATCGCATTAGACAAAATCCTGAAAGCTCAAAAACCAAATTCGAAATAAGAGCATTAAAGACTACAGGCTACGCATTTTATTTATTGTCTGCCGGTCTTCTGGCAGGGATCGTCCTTAATATTATTTCTCACCACAAACCCGTAACTACTTTATGGGGAGTTGTCATTTCAATTATCTCTATTATTGTAATGACCTGGCTTATGAATGCAAAAAAGAGCGTCGGAAAACAACTTAATTCGGGACCAATTATTGCCGATGCCAATTGTACAAAGGTGTGTGTGTATATGTCAATTGTACTACTTTTATCAAGTCTTATTTATGAACTGACAGGATTTGCCTATGCTGATTTAATCGGAGCAGCAGGCTTAATTTATTTTTCAGTTTCGGAGGGGAAAGAAGCATTTGAGAAAGCGAAAGGGAAAGAAGATAACTGTTGTAATTAGTGAAAATTAATAATTTAAATTCAGAAGTATGGAATACTATTTCAGTAAAACAATCAATGCTTCCTTTGACGAAGCAATAAATCGGATAACCGAAGCACTTAAAACTGAAGGATTCGGAATTGTTTCCGAAATTCGGATGCATGAAAGATTTAAAGAAAAGCTTGATATAGATTTTAAAAAATATACAATTCTCGGAGCTTGTATTCCTGCTTATGCTTATAAAGCCTTACAGGTGGAGGATAAAATAGGTTCAATGTTCCCGTGTAATGTGGTTGTTCAGGAGTTTTCAGAAAACCACATTGAAGTGGCAGCTGTAAATCCCATTGCTTCAATGATGGCTATTCAAAACCCGGCATTGGAAGGAATTGCAGGAGAGGTGACAAATAAATTGCAGAAAGTTATTAGTCATCTGTAATTTATATTTTTGTCCATTATACTCACAGCAAATTAATGAAGAGATTTGCAATTATTACAGGTATTCTTTCAGGCTTCCTATTTGGTATTGCCACACCATTTAGTAAACTTTTATTGACGGGTTTAAACTCTTTTCAATTAGCAGGGTTACTTTATCTGGGTGCAGCCTTGGCAATGTTGCCTTACATTTTCAGAAAAAACAGCAGACTGAAATTACTCTTTCAATCGGGCAGCCGGGCTAAAACTACAGGGATAATTTTTTTTGGTGGATTCCTTGGTCCCTTGCTTTTATTGGCCGGATTAAAAACAGCCAATGCAGCTTCAGTTTCTATCTGGTTAAATATGGAGTTGGTTGCAACAGCCATTTTAGGTATTTTGATTTTCAAAGACACTCTTGACAAATACACATGGCTTGGTGTAGCATTAACATTCACAGCCGGAATTATTACTGCTCTGGGTGAAGGTACAGGAAGTTTAACTTCAGGTTTGCTCATTACTGCCGCCTGTGTTTGCTGGGGTGTAGATAACCATTTAACAGCACTAACCGATGGGGCTTCTCCTCAAACCGTTACATTTGTCAAAGGCCTGATTGCCGGTTCGGTTAATTTTATCATAGGATGCCTCATCGCCATTCAGCCCATGGAGTTTGGGAATGTCGGCCCGGCAATTATAGTCGGGATTTTCTCTTATGGTTTCAGTATTGTGCTTTATGTTACTTCCGCTCAAAATATCGGGGCAACCAGGGGGCAAATATTGTTTTCAACAGCGCCATTATGGGGAGTTCTCTTGTCATATCTGTTTTTTCACGACTCTTTTCAATGGGTACATATTGTTTCCATTGCTCTTTTAACCCTTGCAGTAATTGTCATTAACCTGCTATCACATGGACATACGCATACACACGACACTATGCAACACATTCATTACCATCAACACATTGATGGGCATCATACCCATTCGCACGAGGATGAAACAGTAACAGATCAAAAATGGCATTCACATGTGCATGATCATAATCCTATAACGCACGAACATTCTCACGATCCCGACTTGCACCACAGACATGGACATCAATAGCTTAATAAGAAATAAAAAGTAAAAATAAATCTAAAAAGGAATATTATAAGGCTGTTTTATTGGATCAGTAAAATTTTATTTTTTAAAAAAATCCTTCCCTTTGTACACATAGCAAATATTACATTTTATAAATTATTTTGAAGTTAATTCAAGTATTCAATATAATTATTGAATACTTGAATTATTATTTTATATTTGCAAAGACAAATACAATAAATTGAATAATGAAAGACAGAGAATTTAAAGATGCTATGTACCATGGGCTTACAAAACTGCTTAAAGCTTTATCCAATCCTTTTCGCTTAGAAATTATTGAAATGCTTTCGCAAGGAGAAAAAAGCGTTGAAGGAATTGTGCAAACTACAAGCTTGACTTTTGCTAATGCTTCACAGCATTTACAAGTCCTGAAGAACAGCAACATCGTAAAATCAAGAAAAGAAAAACAATATGTATATTATTCTTTGGTCAATGATGAATTTCTTTTATTGTATCAACATGTGATTAAGTACGCTGTAAGTGAAATTGCCGAACTTGAAAAAACACTGAACCGTCAGCGTGAAGATAGCAAATCGCTTAATGCAGTTAGTCTGGAAGAGTTGGACAGCATGGTAAAAAGTGATAATATTTTGTTATTGGATGTGAGGCCTTCCATTGAATATGAGTTCGGGCATATAACCGGAGCTATTTCTGTGCCAATGAACGAACTGATGACAAAGCTCAAAAACTTATCTAAAGCCAAAGGAATTATTGCTTATTGTCGTGGACCGTTTTGTGTTTTGGCAGACGAGGCTGTAAGAATATTACATGAAAATGGGTTTAATGTAAGAAGGCTGGATGAAGGGTATCCTGAATGGAAAATGAAAAATTTAGTAAAAAATTAAAAATTGTCGAACCATTAAAATAAAGAAAATGGAACAAATTATTCATGGAGTTTTGCTTGCATTGCATAACATAGCTTTAGTAGGTTGTGCAGCCGCCCCTTTCTATAACCGTAACCTGGTTAATAGTAGAAGTCAATATGGACCGAAGCTTTCTTATAAGCTGGATAAGGTAGTTGAAGATACCCTTCAGGGTAATGCACCTTATTGCCTGTTTTTTATCATTACATTGTTTATCACAGGAATGGGTATGCCTCTTAACCACTATCTGTTTCATGGAGCTTTAAAGGAAATGCATACCGTTGCAACAATTGCCCTGATTGTTAAACTTGCATTCGTATTTGGAATGGTTACTATTATGGCAATTATTTTTTTAAAGATTAATCCCCAATTAAGTAAAATATTTGTTGGGTTTTCAGAAGATAGTCAACCTAATTCAGAAAAAGAAGCTTTCTTTTTTAAACTCAGAGCAAGAAGGAAAAAGCTTTGCGAAATATGTCTTTTTTTTGCCATAATAGTACTTGTATCCAGTGCATTTTTAGGTTTTGGTATTCATTGAACGGCAAAACAATTTTTAAAGCAAATTATGGAAAAACCGGTTTATCTTGATTATAATGCAACAACCCCCATAGACCCGGAAGTTGCAAATGAAATGATACCGTATATTCAAACCTTCTTTGGCAATCCTTCCAGTTCATATTCAATTGGAAGACAAAATAAGGATGCAATTGAAAAGGCACGTAAACAAGTTTCTGTTTTAATCAATTGCAACCCGGAAGAAATAATATTTACCAGTGGCGGTACTGAATCGAATAACCATGCGATAAAAGGAGTTGCTTTTGCAAATAGGCATAAGGGGAAACATATTATTACCTCGGCCATTGAACACCCGGCAGTAACAGAAGTGTGCAGGTATCTGAATTCATTGGGATATGAAATTACCTGGCTCCCGGTTGATACGTTCGGAACGGTAAATCCGAGAGATGTTGAAAATGCTGTTCGTCCAGATACTGTGCTTATTACAATAATGCACGCCAATAATGAAGTAGGCACAATTCAGCCAATCAAAAAAATTGCCGCTATTGCACATCAAAAAAACATAGTGCTCCATACAGATGCTGCACAATCTGTTGGGAAAATTGATACTGATGTTGCAATGCTTGGAATTGATTTGCTCACCATAGCCGGGCATAAACTATATGCACCAAAAGGCATTGGTGCACTGTACATCAAACAAGGTACTAAAGTTGAAAACCTAATGTATGGTGCGGGTCAGGAAAGAGGAATCAGGTCGGGGACAGAGAACGTAATCCAGATTGTCGGCTTAGGGAAAGCATGTGAAATAGCAAAAAGGGATTTTGATAAAAATCTCCAAAACATGTTAACAATGAGAGAAAGTTTATTGAACGGACTTAAAAATAAACTTGGTGATAAGGTAAAAGTAAACGGTAATTTAGGTAACAGTCTTCCGAATACCTTGAGTATTGTATTTGATAAAGTTGAAGCCCATGCATTTGCTTCATTTATAAGTAACGATGTACTAATCTCCACCGGTTCTGCATGTCATTCAGGTAATATAGAGATTTCATCAGTATTAAAGGCTATGAATGTGGATATAATGACAGCGGCAAGCACGGTAAGAATTTCCACAGGAAAAAACACTACCGTGAAAGAAATTGATTTTGCTGTTGATACTGTTTCTAAAGTTTTTTTTAAGTTATCCTCCAAATAATATGATAACATAATGAATTGCAACGTTATGAAAACATTTAAACAGAAACTTTTAACGCTGGTTATAACACTGGCGTTTGCCATCCCTGTTTTTTGTGCCGGGCAGGCTAGTTCAGGATTAAACAAACCTGAGAACGGATTCGCGGCAGATACATCGCGGAATGATACAATTACCGTCTACACTTGCCCAATGCATCCTGAAATCCTGTCAGACAAGCCCGGAAATTGTCCAAAATGTGGTATGCAACTTATTAAAAAATCCTCTTCTGTTACGACAAGCATGACGGACAGCACAAAAATGGATATGATGAGCATGCCAATGGGCGATATGAATATGAATCACCCTAAAGAAAAAACACACGTAAACAAAAAGGTAATTGCGATGGGAACGGTGATGGGAGTTATGATGGTATTGATGTTAGTTCTTCTTGCCAGAGATTAATTCAAAAATAGAAAATATCAATAACCCTTCAGTATATTAATAACTTCAAATTCTGTACTGTAAAAAATGATGGATTTAACGCAACCCATACTATCAAATAAAAATTACGAAGAAGAATCAGTTTTTAGTCCTGAAAATTTATTGCGGGAAGCAAGACGACAGACGCAGATAGAAAAATGCAGTGTTCCTAAAATTTGCATACTTGACCCTGATGGAGATATAGTGCAATATTTATTAAAATCAGGAAATGCAAAAATAAATAATTGTTGGGCTTGCTATCATACAACATTATATAGCTTTTGGTATAAAGATATAGAAATCGGGATAATTGGAAATGTTGTAGGGGCTTCATTTGCTGTATTGGTATCAGAACAACTATTAGCATCAGAATGTAACTTGATTATAAGTATAACTTCAGCAGGTATCTTAAAAAAATCCTCTGATTACGCTCAATTTATGCTAATTACTGAAACTATCCGAGATGAAGGGACAAGTTATCATTACCTACCATCTAATATTAAAGCGATTCTCAACGAAAATTTTCGGAATAAACTACAAACATTGTATTCAAAAGAAGATATCTCAGTTAAGCCCGGCAAAAGTTGGACAACAGATGCACCTTATAGAGAAACACAAAGTGCAATTAAAGCTATGATAGATGATGGTGCAGATATTGTCGAAATGGAAGCATCGGCACTCTATTCATTAGCCATTAAGAAAAATGCGCAAATTATTTGTTTTGCTCATTTAACAAATACAATGGCTCAAACTGAAGGCGATTTTGAAAAAGGCTCAGAAAATGGCAGTATTGGCTCATTACAATTAATCCAGAAAACTATTGATCTAATTCGAACAATATGAAAATCGGAATTATTATCGAAACCAAAGAATACGAGAAAGCCTGGAATGCTTTTCGTTTTGCGGTAACCGCCAAAAAGCAGGGGCATGAAGTAAAAGTATTTTTAATGGGTGAAGCCGTTGAATGCGAAGGCTTAACACACGAAAAATTCAACGTTGACGAACAACTCAGGAATTATGTAAATGCAGGTGGAGAGATACTTGCATGTGGAACATGCTTGAAGTCACGTCAACTTGATAGTACAGAAGCGTGTCCAATTTCAACAATGATTGACTGTGTTAATTTGGTTGTTTGGGCTGACCGGGTTTTAACATTTTAGTCTTCTGACTTCCATCTTCTTAATTCTCCTTTTGCTTAAAGATTAAGGCTTGCAGCTATTTTTCCCGGATATTTGGAGGGTTTATAATAAGGCTATATTTGCCTGGTTAACCAATTTAATTATTTCTTATGATGAAACAAAAAAAGAGAACGGGCATTTCAATAGCAGCTTTTCGCTGTTGGAGCCGGAAAAACTATGCGGTATTCAACAGCCTGCATAAAGTAATAAAAATTTGCACACTATGTATTATATACAACATTATAGTAATACCTGAAAAAACGCAGGCACAGAGAAGTAACGACAGCCTGCAGATCAGTTATGAACTTAACGATGTGGTGATCACAGCCGGGCGTACACCTGTTGAGGCACAACAGGCTGCACGTATCGTTACAATTATTACCAGATATGAAATTGAGCGGGCGCCTGCTGCTAATTTGTCCCTCGTTTACCGCCGATAACCTGGAGACCACCATCGAAATCGGTAACGGGTACAAAGATCTATTCCTTCAAAACGGCGGAACGGAGCTCACATTAGTACAAAGCTTGAACGATAGTGAGCGTTGGGTTGATGCTATTGGGGAAATGTTTTCTGATCATTGAAAAAGATCAATGAGAGTGAAATTTTTCAAAGCAAACAGTTTGAACCTTGCAAAGAGCACAGATAAATAAGCCAAAGAACTTTATTCGGGCCAAATTCATTTTGTCACCAAAAACTTGTGATAATGTTGTGAATAAAATGTTATTTTTACTCTCAGCCCGGGTGTTCTCATATCCTGGAGCCATACTTGATAGTATTTCTCTTAAGATATTGAATACCAGGGTATTGTATCAATAAATTCATATTAGTTATCATCAAGTTACTGACATATGTTATTTATTATCAAATTGTTATCATTTTTGTCACGTAATAAGTTCGATCTATTGAATCCGTTTGGCAAGACTTACGAGAGATTAGGATTAACAGATGGCTCAAAGGTGGTAATTATAGGCGGCGGGCCCGCAGGCTCATTCCTGGCGATTAACCTTTTAAGGAAGGCAAAAAGATCCGGCATAAAAATAGAAGTTATCATTATGGAAAAGAAAAAGACCATGAACATACACGAAGAGAAAGGTTTGGATGGTCTGATAGGAGAGTGTAACTATTGTGCAGGAGGATTAAGTCCGAAGATATGTGAAGCATTACAGAAGATGGGGTTTAATTTGCCTGCCGAAGTTATCATGGATAAGGTCTTTATAATTAATATCATTGCCGATTGGAAAACCATATCTCTGGAGGTTTTAAAAGAGATGATCTCGGTTTACAGGGGATCAAGGCCAAGGGGCAGGAATGATAGTATTTATAATTTTGATTCTTTCTTATTGGAGAACGCCGTAAAAGAAGGGGCAAGAATTATCACCGCCGAAGTTACCGGCCTGCGATATTCTCAAGACGGCAGGGTCGTAGTGAGTTATAACGGCAACAGCCAAATATTGGAATCAGATTTTGTGGCATTTGCAGGAGGGGTAAACGGGGTTGTGGGCAATAGATTAGACGCAGGGGAACAGCCTGTATCCTACCTGCATAGGTTGATGCCGGGATTCCGTCCGCCCAAAGTAAGAAGGACCATAATATTTGAACTTAATACGGGAGATAACGATAGATTTATGAATAAGATTAATGGAGAGCTCTATTTTATTTTACACGGTTCACGCAGCCTGAAATTGGAAATGATCTCCATAGTGCCTAAAGGAAAATATATTACCGTTACTATAATTGGTCCAAGCATTGATAATTCTATCACTAAGGATAACCTGAGGATAATAAATGAATTTATGAGTCTGCCGCATATAAGAAAGATACTTCCGCAGGGGGTAAAATTAAAGAATATATGCATTTGCAGCCCTAATATGACTATCGGAGTTGCAAAGAATCCGTATGGAGACAGGATTGCGGTTGTCGGAGATATGCTTACCGCCAATCTTTATAAAGACGGGATAGGTTCTGCTTATGAAATATCAGCTAAGCTGGCAGAAGTAGTTTTAACCAGAGGCATAGATAAAAGAAGCCTTAAAGAAGGATATGGGCCGGTTATTAGAAAATACCAGACGAATAACGCCTTGGGTAAACTAGTGTTTTTATTCATAAGAATATGTTTCAGCAGCTCTTTATTCAGCAGGATAATATACCAGGCGGTTATTACGGAAAGAAAGATGCAGGCCAGGGAAAACAGAAGGCTTGAGAAGATCCTCTGGAATACAGCAAGCGGAGAAGATACTTATAAAAACATCATCTTAGCTATGTTCCATCCCTTTGTAATATGGTCGATTATATCAGGGGGATTATTTGTAACACTGAGAAACTATATTACTGAATTATGTTTCGGTCTGATTTGGGGTAATTTTGCAAGATTTACTACTGGTGTAGAGAAAGAGTCATTTGAAGCTAAGACAAAAGCGATAAAGGAAGAGTTTCCCGGGAATCTGGGAGAAGGTTCTTTAGATTTTAAGAGAATGTATTCTATCAGAATAAGCGCCCCACGAGAGAAGATCTTCAAAGAATTGGGTAAATTCGGTGATAAAGACAGGAAGTATTTCAAACCAAGATTTATAGATGTCAGAAGAATATCTGGTGAGGCAAATCAGCCAGGCAGTATCATACGTTATAACATTTACCATAATCTATTTTCATTTAGCCTGCGTTTATTAAAAGCTATCCCCGGTGAGCATTTACAATATGAGATTATGGATGGCATTGGGAGGGGTGGGATATTACTCTTTAAAATAGATGTGCATAAGAAAGGTAATGTGGTTATCGATAGCGAATATATGTTATCTATTTATGTAGGATTTAATTTCTCAATGCAACTTCTTAAACACCTATTTCCGGCATTTATGCATGATGTCGTATGGAATTATTCTTTATGCCAACTTAAAAATGTGATTGAGTAATGTATGTATTCAAAATTGGCGTTCGGATTGCTCTCGTTTATTACCATATTATTTTAGTGATAATTTAAACTTTCCCAAACCATAAATGTAGTTTAATTGATATTGCTTTTGAATGAAAATCTTAACAACTTTTTCAAGCAGAATTTCCGGATGGGTTGGTTTTTCAAGGAACTCATTTACCGGGAGGAACCTGCTATGCTATGCTTTGGTTCGTCAGGAAAGAAAAAACCCGTTTGTTCCCGCATACCGGTTAGCATTAGTATTGGCAACTTCTTGAACTTTGGGTTTTTTCTTACCTGTCTTGAAATAATAAAACCTGTCGCTTTATTCTCCATCCAAAATAAGCAGATCCGGATTCTCGTTTTCTAATAAGAGCAAACCCTCTTTAGTATTATCCGCCGAAATAACTTCATAGTTTCTGCTTCCGAGAATAACTTTAGTTACTTCTGCAAAGTCGTTATCGTCGTCAATAATAAGAATTTCAGCCATATTTAAAAATTTTGCAGAATATCTATAACTTCACCATTATGATTTAATATATCAATTTTTACTGCTAATTTGCCATCCAAGAAATGGGTTGCACAGGAAAGACAAGGGTCATAAGCTCTGTAGCACATTTCAATTTTATTTATCATTCCCTGGTCGTATTTTCCATTTTTTATCAAATCAATTGCCGCTCTTTTAACTGACATATTTATAGGAGCATTGTTATGAGTGGTGCCGACAATTATATTTACATTAGTAACTAATCCCTGTGCATCGGTTTCATAATCATGGATTAAAGTTCCTCTCGGTGCTTCTACAATGCCAATACCT
>JAUYBT010000150.1 GCA_030692905.1 Bacteroidales bacterium | reverse complement strand
ATCAATAAATTCAAATAGTATTAGCGACTTCCTGGAGTATTCAAGACTTCCGGACTTGTTTCCCTGTGCCAGTGCGAGCTCAGCTTCTGCATTAAAGAGCCCGGCAAGGATCTCAAGATGACCGTTGGTATAATTATGCTTATCCAATAGTTTATGTGTCAGCTCCTCTTCAGGTATTGCCCTGAAAAAAACGGCATCCTCTTTCAGCATGTCATAATAGATATTTCCAAGCTGCTCTGTGGCCTGTTTGTAATCTCCCTTTTTATCAGTCCAAGGATTCCGGCTATCAGAGTACCAAGCATTTCAATCATGCGGAGGATGTAGTCTTTTTGATACATGGGGTCGGGGGTATAGAAAGATTACTATAAACCCAGAAATTGAATAGCCAGACCTGAAAAAAAGATCATTGCGCCGGCGATCAGGTGACTGTATTTCTCAACAGGTTTCAGATTAATTTTATTCAGTCCCAGTTTAAATGCAAGCACTATAGACATCATTGTGCTTATTGTAACTACAGAAAAAAGTACCGATACGAGTATTGAACCGGAGATATTATTTTCAGCAGCAGGATACATCAATATCGGAATCAGAGGTTCACAGGGCCCAAAAACAAAAATAAGAAATAGTATCCATGGAGTTGTTTTAAATGTGTCTTCCTGATGAATATGAGTGTGCTCTTTATGGTGATTATGCTCGTGAACATGTTTCTCACCATCAATATGAAAATGAGAGTGACTATGTTTTCTTTTCTTAATAAGATTTCTTATGCTGATGATCATATAAACCAGTCCAAAGGCAATAAATAACCATGCTGCAATGTTCCCGCGGAATGATTCCACTGATACCAGTCTGGTTACAGATATTCCTACCGCAATACCTATCAGCCCCAGGACAACTGAACTCATAACATGCCCCAGACCACAAAGAAATGTGATTAACATGGTCTTTTTCAGTGACCATTTCTTAGCCTGGCTAAGCACAATGAACGGAAGGTAATGATCCGGTCCCAGAAGGGTATGAATAAAGCCAATTGAGATCGCAGTAACTGAAAGAAGTGCTATGGAATTATTCATCTGTTAAGTTTAAGCTGTAATAACAAGATCAATAGTTATGCAATTATATTTATAAAAATCGGAATAATTACAAATCGTCACGAAAATTCATATTAATTCAAAATTGGTAATGAATCAGTGTTATCGGTATTGTAGTCGGAAGTCGGAAGTCAGAAGTCAGAAGTATCATATCCAGACGTCAATATTCAAACTTCTACGTCGGATTTCCGTGTCTTCCGACTTCGGACTTCGGACTTCCTTGATTAGTTACCAAAATTATTCCTGATAAGCTGATCCTTAAAATATTTATAATTACTAACTTTGGCCGTTTTTGTTTGAATTTTTGGTTGGCAAAAACATTTAAAAAGAGAATCATGGACGGGACGGGTAAGCATCTGGATATTAAGAAACTCTCTTTCGCAGGCGTAATAGTCACCCTTGGAATAGTTTTTGGAGATCTCGGCACAAGCCCTCTTTATGTAATGAAGGCTATTGTAAGCGGAAGCAGTGAATTTAATGAACTTCTCATTTATGGCTCAATGTCCTGCATATTCTGGACGCTGACGCTGCAGACTACCATTAAATATGTGCTCATAACCCTGAGAGTAAATAATAAGGGAGAAGGCGGTATTTATGCTCTTTTTGCTCTTATGAAAAGAAAATCCTCATGGGCAGCCATACTTACAATGATTGGCGCCAGTGCTTTATTGGCCGATGGTGTTATAACCCCGGCAATTACAGTTACTTCGTCAGTTGAAGGATTACGATTGTTTAACCCGGAAATCCCGGTTATAGCTATTGTTCTTCTGATATTCGCGGTATTATTCTTTATACAGCAATTCGGCACAAACGTTGTCGGAGGATCATTTGGTCCTATCATGGTCATCTGGTTTTCAATGCTTGGCATTTTAGGTTTTTCGCAATTATCCCAACATCCTGAAGTACTCAAAGCTTTGAACCCGGAATATGCGTACAGGTTCCTTTCTGAATATCCGGGAGGATTTATTTTGCTTGGTGCTGTTTTTCTGGCTACAACCGGAGCAGAGGCTTTATATTCCGATCTTGGACATTGTGGTCTTAAAAACATCAGGGTATCCTGGATTTTTGTAAAAATTGCATTGTTGCTCAATTATTTTGGACAATGCGCATGGTTAATAATGAAAGGCGGTCTTCAAAATGATGTCAACCCGTTTTATGGAATAATGCCTGAATGGTTTCTGCTTCCGGGGATATTAATTGCCACCACAGCAGCTATCATCGCCAGTCAGGCTCTTATAAGCGGGTCATATACATTGATAAGTGAAGCAATATCGCTTAACTTCTGGCCAAAAATCAGAATCTCCCACCCGACTTTTTTGAAGGGTCAGGTATATGTACCTTACGTAAACTGGTTTCTTTGGATAGCCTGTAGTTTTGTTGTTATCTTTTTCAAGGCATCATCTAATATGGAAGCGGCATATGGCCTTTCTATCACATTAACTATGATTATGACCACACTGCTTTTATCATATTATTTATATCAAAAGGGAGTGTATCACAAATTAGTCTTGCTTTTACTTGTCGTTTTTCTGACAATTGAAGGTAGTTTTCTTATTGCAAATCTCCATAAATTTAATCATGGAGGATGGTTTACAATTCTTCTGGCTGCATTATTCTTTCTGATTATGTATGGTTGGTATTTCGGGAGGAAATTGAAAAACAGATATGTGACATTTACAAATCTCGGCAAATATATCGAACTGTTCAAAGACCTGTCCAAAGATAATTCTGTTCCTAAAACTGCCACCAACCTTGTTTATATTATAAAGGCCAACAGACCAGATCAGGTTGAATCAAAGGTGATTTATTCAATATTCCGGAAACAACCCAAACGGGCAGATACATACTGGTTTCTGCACGTTGACAGAATTGATGAGCCGGACAAATTTGAATATCAGGTCACCCAGATCATTCCGGGAGTTTTGATAAGAGTTGATTTCCATATTGGGTTTAAGGTAGAACCAAAGATTAACCTATACTTCAAAGAGGTGTTGGAAGACTTGATGGCCTCTGGAGAAATAAAACTTGAAAGCAGTTTCGAGTCGCTCAGAAAGCATTCTCTTCCTGCAGATTTTAAATATGTTCTGATTGACAGGGTAATGCCACGCGACTATAAGTTTTCAGGCATTGAGAATATCACTCTTACACTTCACAGTCTGTCCAGGCTGCTGTGCATTTCAGATGTAAAAGCTTTGCAACTTGATTCCGCTAATACTATTGAGGAACAGGTCCCTATTACTATTGACCAACCTATTGAGAAGAGAATCAACCGGGTAAGCTGATTAAACCTTAGAGGGTATTCTTTTTTCATTCGGTTTAGTTATTTGATTTCAGGTATCGGATATCTTTTAAACTCTTTTGACCTGTCGAAGAGGTACCTGTAGGTTATATAATTCTTTGCGGGGACACTTCCTATAGAGATAAATATTTTTCTCATTTTAGGGTTGAAGTCGGCGACCCATGAGAATTCAACTTCATGATAATGAGGTTTTTTTTCAAGTACCTTTCTGACATTCAAGATGAAAGCTGATTCGATTCCCAGCCTCTGATATTTCGGTATAACACCCATCAAAAGGCCTTTTGCCCTTGTCATGGTATTTCGTTTTTTCAGATAAAGGAATTTTATCATACTGAACAGGTTCAGTTTTCCATTCAGGTGTTTAAGTATCTGATTCAGATCAGGAAACATAAGATAGATTGCTATTGGTTTTCCTTCAAAATAGGCGAACCAGATAAACTCCTCGTCGATTATTGCTTTTGCTTTCTGAAGCACACCTCTTATGTACTCAGCTTCAAGGGGTTCAAAATGGATCTTAAATGAGGCCCAGGCTTCATTAAATACCTCAGCAAAATCCTGTGTGTATTTTTCCTGATCTTTCCATATGAAGTGGCGGAATTCATATCCCGGTTTATTGGCTACCCATTCTGCAATTTTCCGGAATCTGTCTGAAAGCGGTTTAGTAAGGTCAAGGTGAAAACCTTCCATTTTATAATATGTTTTGAAACCATATGATTCGTAGAGTTCCTGGTAGTAAGGATGGTTGTAAGGGACCTCAAAAGAGGGATGGGTAAAACCTCCTGTAAGCAAACCCCAGTACTTATCGGTTTCCCCGAAATTAATCGGACCGTCCATCGCTTCCATTCCTCTTGTTTTAAGCCACTCCTTTGCAGTATCAAAGAGCAGAAAGGCTGAAGGTTTGTCGTTAATACATTCAAAGAACCCCATTCCCCCGGTGGGTTGCTCGTAGGATCGGGCAAGATTTTTATCAATAAAAGCTGCAATCCTGCCAATCAGATTGTTCTCATTGTCTTCCAGAATCCAGCGTTCTGCTTCACCATGTTTATAATAGGGATTTTTTTTCGGGTCAAAGATGGCCTCTATTTCATTGTCAAAAGGGCATACCCATATCTTGTCATTTTTATAAATAATTCTTGCAGCATCGAGGAATTTATGCCTTGTTTTCCTGTCAGTTACCCTGATAATTTTCATCATAATATAATTGTTTTTAATGGAACCCCGAAGAACCCGATAACTGCAATTTAAGAAATATCGCCAACAAACAAGCCGGATAAAAAACACACCAGGAGCCTGAGCCCCTGGTGCATAATAAATAGATTAAAAAATAACTTTATCAGTTCAGCGTAATTTTCTGAACAGGTGTATAAAAACGCTCACCAACACCCGATATTTGTACCCCTAATCTGACATAAACATATTTCCTTGAAGCCAGTAAGGTAGGAGATACGTTTGTAAGTGTAACAGTGTTAGTCTTCAGAGTACTGAGATCAGTAAGGCCTGAAGAACTAATTACATTAGTTTGTGCGTTATTGTTGGCATCAACAATGTTGGTGACACCAATATACAGGGTAAGACTTGAAATGGCAACCGTACCAACTTTATTAACCATACATGTCGAGGTTATTACACCTCCACTATTTGTAAAGGTTTCACCTGTTATAGTATAAAAAGGTGTTACAGGAACATCATAAGTTGTATTACCTGAGACAGTTACATTAAGAGTATCTGTATTCGGATTGGACCATGGGGCTCCAGTAAGACGTACTATCTTATAGTCTCCGTCAAAAAGCCTGGCCGAATAAGAACCATCCTGCGCAATATAAACAGATATTTTAGCGCGTGCAATTTTACCTTTTGTATCCCAGGTATATTGCCACAATTCAAGCTGTGTTGCATTCGATCTGACTCCGACAGGAGTATTGTTATAGACAACATGCCCGGAAAGTAACGATGTAGGGGGATCATAGTTGTCATATTCACATCCTGCAATAACTAATAAGGATGTAAAAACTGCTAATAATATAAAGGGGACTTCTATAATTTAATTTATTGATATTCAAATAATTATTCGTATATTTAACATAGAAAAACGAGTAATTATGAAACAACAAAAATATAAAAAATCGGGCAATAGAGGGTTATTTGATGAACAAGATACATATC
>JAUYBT010000106.1 GCA_030692905.1 Bacteroidales bacterium | reverse complement strand
CATCGGGTTAAGATCTGCGTTCAGAGAAACTTTTACTTCAGAAGGGTTTTTGTTATTACCGGAGATATGCAAAACCAATGAAAAGTCATTTTTTTTCAGGGCATTCCCGGTATAAACTACTTTAGTATACATCTCTTTTTCAGCAAGCCGGAAACTTACAGTTCCAAGCATTGGTACGCTTAAACAGGCCGATTCTCTTTCAACCTGCCAGTGTTTGATGGTCCCCGGTGGGATGAACTGTTCAAAGTTCCTGATATCTGTAACAAAATTAAATACCTCTTCTGCAGTGCATGATAATTTGCCGGGTCTGCTTTCAAAATATGACATATCATCCATAATTAATTACTATTTTGTTCCCCAGACTGAAGGATTGACTCTCCATTTTTTCAATGTTTCAACTTCAACCTGCCCAATATAGCCTGTTTCAACAGCAGTATCAACAAGTACTGAGTAGTTGCTCAGTGTATGCAAAGCACAATTTTCAGCAGCAAATCCATCTGAGGCTTTTTTAAATTCGTAAGTAAATATTGCAACCATGCCCTGGACATCACAACCGGCTTCTCTCAGGGCTTTGACGGCACTCAGGCTGCTGCCTCCGGTAGATATCAGATCCTCAACTACTACCACCTTCTGCCCTGGTTCATAATAACCTTCAATCTGGTTACCCAGACCATGTTCCTTTGCTCCTGACCTGACATAGATAAATGGTAACCCAAGTTTATCGGCGGCAAGGGCACCATGGGCTATTGCTCCTGTTGCAACGCCGGCTATCATTTCTGCCGCCGGGTAGAGTTCCCTGACAAGTACAGCAAAAGAATCGCGGATATATGACCTCACCTCAGGAAATGAGAGTGTTTTGCGATTATCGCAATAAATTGGGGACTTCCATCCCGAAGCCCATGTAAAAGGATTTGATGGTTGCAATTTAATTGCTTTTATTTGTAAAAGATATTCAGCTGTTTTTTTTGCGCTATTCTCCATAAGAATATGTATAAAGTTCATTTCGAAAACAGATTCATAATGATAAGCCCTGAACCTGACCGGTTACAAAAATACGGCTTATTCCATAAATTCTATGATACGAATGAACTTTATAAGATAATAGCAGATTTTCAGTCAGATAAGAGCATCTCCTCCATCAATATTTACGGACCCGACATCAAGCATCTTTGGAAGATCTTCAGGATCTATTTTACAGAAGTGGGGGCTGCAGGCGGATTGGTAAGGCACATATCAGGCAGATACCTATTTATTGAAAAGAAAGGAAAACTCGATCTTCCCAAGGGGCATATTGAACCAGGTGAAGAACCGGAAACATGTGCTTTAAGGGAGGTACGTGAAGAGTGCGGGATCGTAGGCCATAATATCGTCAAACCAATATGTCCCAGTTATCATACCTATAGCTGGGAAGGAATTTCATACCTCAAGAAAACAAGCTGGTTTCTGATGCAATATGATGGGGAAATGATTATTGAACCTCAGACTGATGAGAGTATTACGAAAGTTGAATGGCTTTTCCCTGATGAATTAAATAAGATTAAAAGCAGTGCATGGTTGTCGTTGATGGAACTCATAAACTCCTCGGTTCTCAGGACCTGATGTTTCAATCCTCTTCCCCTTTGTAATCTTTAAGATTTATTACTCCGGGAACAAACATGGTAGCATCCCCGCCGTTTCTAATAATATCACGTACAATAGTTGAATTAATATGTGTATGTTCGGGGACTGTAAGCAGAAAAACTGTTTCGATGCCGGGAGCCATCACTTTGTTTACCTGGGCAATAGCTCTTTCAAATTCAAAATCAGCAGATGTTCTGAGCCCCCTGAGGATATAACCTGCGTCATTTCCCCCACAATAATCAACAGTAAGTCCTTCATAATGATCAACTCTCACTCTTGGTTCATTCTGAAAGACTTTTGTTACCATCTCTTTCCTTGTTGCAAGGGGATAGAAGCTTTTTTTCAAAGCATTGGCACCTACGGCAACAATTATCTCATCAAACAGGCTCAACGCTCTTCTTACAATAGCTTCATGTCCGATTGAGATGGGATCGAACGATCCGGGAAAAACTGCTATTTTCTTCATTTGAATAATATTTTTTTCGGGTTCTTCACTTTTTGTTTCAGCAACGAAAGTTCAAGCACACCCATAATTGTTTCTACATAATGGAATTTCAATCCCCTGATATATATTTCCTTAATGTTTTCCACATCTTTTTTGTTCTCTTCCGAAATGATTATCTCCTTAATACTTGCACGTTTAGCAGCAAGAATTTTTTCCTTGATACCACCAACAGGAAGAACTTTTCCTCTCAGAGTTATTTCACCTGTCATTGCAAGGTATTTCTTTACTTTCCTTTGTGTGAATGCCGAGGCAATGGAAGTTGCCATGGTTATACCGGCAGAGGGTCCGTCTTTCGGAATCGCACCTTCGGGAACATGAATATGTATATTCCAGTTTTCGGAGAAATTATCGGGTAAGTCGAGCATTGCTGCATTCGATTTCAGGTATTCAAGGGCGATAATGGCCGATTCTTTCATCACCTCTCCAAGGTTGCCCGTAAGAGTCAGCTTGCCGGTACCTTTGCTAATACTGGTTTCCACAAACAATATCTCTCCTCCTGCAGCTGTCCATGCAAGGCCGGTAACAACTCCAGCCTGGTCATTTCCGGAATAAAGGTCCCGGATATACTTTGGCGGGCCCAACATTTCACTTAGAGTTGCCTGTGAAATATCCGGGTCATATTCTGTTTCAGAAGCAATGTTCTTTGCTGTAACCCTTATTATTTTTGCCAGACGTTTATCAAGTTCCCTGACACCGGATTCTCTTGTATATTTTTCGATAAGTGTTTCCATAACCTTTTTATCGATGGTGATCTGTTCCTGTCTGACGCCGTGATTTTCGAGTTGTTTTGGGAACAGATGCCGCTTTGCTATCTCAAGCTTCTCTTCAACAAGATAACCTGTTATTTCAATCAGTTCCATTCTGTCCCTGAGCGCAGGACTAATAGTTCCAAGATTATTAGCAGTAGCAATAAACAACACTTTTGACAGATCGTATTCCATTTCAAGGAAGTTGTCGTAAAAAGTGCTATTCTGCTCCGGATCAAGAACTTCCAGCAAGGAAGATGAAGGGTCGCCCCTGAAATCCTGTCCCACTTTGTCGATCTCATCCAGAATAAAAACGGGGTTTGAGGAGCCGGCTCTTTTGATATTATGGATTATTCTTCCTGGCATTGCACCAATATATGTTTTTCTATGACCTCTTATTTCTGCCTCATCGTGCAATCCACCAAGTGACATTCTGACATACTTTCTGTCAAGGGCCTTGGCAACTGACCTGCCAAGAGAAGTTTTTCCTACCCCGGGAGGGCCATAAAGGCAGAGGATAGGAGATTTGAGATCGCCTTTAAGCTTAAGAACTGCAAGGTGTTCGAGTATTCTTTCCTTTACCTCATCGAGGCCAAAGTGATCCCCGTCGAGGACTCGTCGTGCATTATTAAGATCCAGGTTATCCGTTGTATATAAGTTCCAAGGCAGATCCAGAAGGGTTTGAATATAATTTACCTGAACAGAATACTCAGCAGCAGCAGGGTTGAGCCGATGGAGTTTATCAAGTTCCTTCCCGAATACCTTTTTGACATCATCATTCCATTTTTTTGTTTCAGCCTTTTTTCGATACTCTTCAATCTCCTTTTCAACCGGATTTCCTCCCAGCTCATTCTGAATGGTCCTCATCTGCTGATGAAGAAGGAATTCCCGTTGTTGCTGATCGAGGTCGCTTTTAACCTTTGACTGCAATTCATTTTTGAGTTCCAGAACCTGAATCTCCTGAACAAGAAACTCGAGCAGCATAAACCCCCTGTCGCGCAAGCTGCTCATTTTCAATAGCTTTTGTTTATCCTGAACCTTAATATCAGTATTGGAGCAGATGAAATTTATCAGGTATGTATTATTCTCAATATTTTTTATGGCAAAAGAGGCTTCGGGGCTGATATTCGGATTAATCTTAATAATCTTAAGCGACAAATCTTTCAGAGAGCCCACTATAGCATCAAAATCCTTACTTAAGATCTCCGGTTTTATTTCAGGTATTGTTCTGACCCTTGCCATGAAATAGGGATCATCGGAGACAAGTTCATGTAACACCATTCTTTTACGCCCCTGGATAATGGCTGTTGTGGATCCGTCGGGCATCTCAAGAAGCTTAACTATCTGACCAATAGTGCCAACAGAATGAAGGTCCTGGAAATTCGGGTTTTCAATATCCGGATCTTTTTGTGCAACAGTACCGACTATTTTATCGTTGCGGTATGCATCTTTTATCAGTTGAATTGACCTGGGACGACCAATTGAAATCGGAAGAACCACACCAGGGAAAAGCACTGTATTTCTGAGTGATAGTATTGGAATAGTCTCCGGAACCTCAACATCTTCAAGCTCACCGTCATCACCGTCGGCAATAATAGGAATTATATCTCCCTCTCCATCAAGAATATCCGGAAGTAATATCTCGCTGACAGGTTTCCTGAATTTCTTTTCCATCTGGTACCTTACTCCTTACTTTTACTGATGTCTTTTGTCTTCATGAACTCACCCCCTTGCCCCCTCTCTACTTCGTAAAGAGGGGGTAAACTTCCTACTCTTTACTATTTACAACTTACTTCTTACTTTACTTTTGTCTTTTTACTTTTTGCTTTTACCTTCATCACATGTGCCAAAATTACATAATATTTTTACATCTGACCCGAAAGAGAGCTATGCAATGATTGTGCCATAGAACAGATAAAAACAAAAAGCCCCCGGATGGAAGGCTTTTATCTGTTCTGCTTTAACAGTTATTTCCTTTTCCCAACATGATCTTTATAGCGGTTCATAAATTTATCAACCCTGCCGGCAGTATCTACAAGTTTCATTTTACCGGTATAGAATGGATGAGATGTGTTTGAAATTTCAATCTTGAGAAGCGGATATTCATTTCCATCTTCCCATTTAATGTTCTCTTTAGAAGGTGCGGTTGACTTACTAATAAAAGAAGTTCCATTTGACATATCCTGAAATACCACAAACCTGTAATTGCCCGGATGAATTCCATTTTTCATTGCTCTATATTTTTTGTCCTTAATAACCCAGATAAATTCTCCCCGATTAGGGTTTGCAAAATTAATTAACATTATTTAAAATACAAAAGGAATTGTGAAATTATTGATCTTGTTGTGAAATATCATGCTTAAACCTGTGTTTATCAGCCATTTCGTCCTTATATCTAATAAAAGTCAGTTTATCATTGATAAAGTACCGGTAAGTAATGTGTGTTTTTGCTTTCTTTGCGCCAAGGGCTTCATAAATTGCAATCATTTTGGGATTAAAATCACCTACCCATGACAGTTCCAATTCTTTAAACCAGGGTTTCTTTTTAAATACTTTGTAAAGTTGCAGAAAGATCGCAGATTCAACTCCACTGTTCTGATACGATGGATGAACTCCTCCGACGACAGCTCTCATTCTGGTCATTTTATGGGTTACCTTGTAGTATGCAACCCGGATCAGATTCCAAAGATGAAGTTTTCCGTTCAGCTGTTTAAGAATCTGGTTCAGATCGGGGAACAGGATGAAGAATGCAATTGGTTTATCATTAAAATAGGCAAACCATATAAGTTCTTCATCGAGGATTCCTTTTGCCTTTTTAAGAGATCCTTTAAGAAATGCCGGATCAAGGGGTGTAAAATCTTCTTTAAACACCGACCATGCTGAGTTATAAATCTCAACAATATCATTTACATACTTTTCTTTGTTTCTGATCTCAAAATGTTGAAATGAATAGCCTGGCCTTTTAGAGAGCCATCCGGCAATTTTCATGATCCGTTCCGGAAACTGAACTATCTCGTTATCCGCTCCTCTTACATCCCTGTGGTAAGAATATTGCTCAAAATAGTTTTTAAAACCGTACTCCTCAAAGAAGGCCCTGTAGTACCTTTTATGGTATGGCATACCAAATCCCTGTTGCATGAATCCTTCTACAAGTAAACCCCAGTTATTATCATTTTCACCGAAGTTTACCGGGCCATCCATGGCATCCATTCCCCGTGCAGCAAGCCAATCCCTGGCTGTATTAAAGAGGGTAAAGGCAGCTTCTCTGCTCTCAATAACCTCATAGAAGCCAATGCCTCCGGTAGGCTGGTTGTTGGCGGCTGATCTTACACGATCGATAAAAGCTGCTATCCTGCCAATGGTATTATCAATATCATCTTTCAATATCCAGCGGATTGCTTCGCCGTGGCTAAAAGTATGGTTCTTTGCAGGGTCAAACACAGAATCGATACCTGAATCAAGCTGGCAGACCCAATACGGATCTTCTCTGTATAATCCTTTTGGGAAATTAATAAATTCCTTTTTATCGTGTTTTGTTATGACCTCAATTACATGCATAATATTAGTTGTCTGTAAATCAACCATTTGTTGATTTACTCAATTAGTTCTTCGAGTTTTCGGTGCAAATATAGTCAGATTTTTAAAACATAAAGACGGAAGCCTAGTCTTCATGAACTCACTCCCTTGCCCCCTCTCTGCTACGCAAAAAGGGGGTAAAGATCTGACTTCTTACTATTGCCTAATGCCTGGTTAGTGTATATCAATTATCCTGTGGTCGATCAGGATGAAAAGAATGGCGATGAGAACAGAATAAAAAGCATACAGTCTGACTGGGATGTATTCAGATGGTTTAATATTCATTTTGATCCA
>JAUYBT010000175.1 GCA_030692905.1 Bacteroidales bacterium | reverse complement strand
CCCGATAAAGACATCGAAGGTCCATACTGGATAGGGCCGAAGAGTTACACTTACTCCCCTCACCTAATGGTTGATAACTGGGATACCCCAATCCTTATCATTACCGGAGCCAACGACTTCAGGATACCATATACACAAAGCATGGAGGCTTTCCAGGCTGCCCAGTTGCATGGTGTTCCAAGCAGATTGCTTTTCTTCGAGGATGAATACCATTTTGTCACAAAACCGCAGAATGCAGTGATCTGGCAACGTGAATTTTTTGAGTGGCTTGAAACTTATCTGAAATAAAATCACTTATCCCTGCTCTTCACGAACTCACCCCTTAATCCCCTCTCTACTTCGTAAAGAGGGGAAATTAACTAATATACAATGAATTACGCCCCCTCTTTGCGTAGCAGAGAGGGGGACGGGGGGTGAGTTCATGCTGTCAGTAATTCCACTACTCTTTCCACTTTTTCCTCTATTGGTAAATTACCATTAAGCCAATTGATTTTTATGCCACGCCTCTCCATTCCCCGGAACCATGTCATTTGCCTTTTAGCAAACTGATGAATGGCTATCTCAAGATCCCTGACCATTTCATCATAAGATAATTTTCCGGTCAAGTAGAGGGTAATAAACTTATATTCAAGACCATAATAGATCAGGGTCTCTGTGTTGATCCCCTGATCAATTAAGTGCTTCACCTCATCGACCATACCGGCATCGAGACGTTGTTTAAGCCGTTCTGTAATCCTTCTTCGCCTCGACTCCCTATCGAACATTACACCTACAACAAGAGACCTTACTTTTGGGAATTCAGTGTGCTGTTTCCCCCGATTCCTGTAAGAATGTTCAATTTCAATTGCCCTGATAACACGCTTCCTGGTATCAATATCTGTTGTGTTGTGAAGATTTTTATAAGTTGAAAGTATCTCTTTGAGCTCCTCCATCGATTTTTTCTCAAGTTCAATTCTGAGACCACTATCTGGTGGTACCTCGAACATCTTGTATCCTGTAATAATACTGTCTGCATACATTCCTGAACCTCCGCACACAACAGGGAATACTTTGCAATCCCTCAGGCTGGAATAAACTTTATTAAAATCACGCTGATATTCAAAGACATTATATTTATAGCCTGGATCAGCAATATCAATCAGATGACAAGGTAAACGGGTGCCATCAATAAGATAGTCATCATAATCCTTCCCTGTTCCAAGGTTCATACCCCTGTACACCTGGCGCGAATCTGCACTGATGACCTCACCACCCACCCTATTTGCAATGGCAACAGCCAGGGATGTTTTACCTGAAGCGGTGGGCCCGGTAACAACTAATAAATCATAGTTTGAATTCAATTCCACAGCGTCACAATTAATGATTTTAGAAGGAAAAACAATTTACCATAAATTTACTTAATTTTGCCGGGCATTCAAATATGATTTTTTATGGATTTATATCGCAACAAACCTATACTTACCATGCTGACCGACAGGGTCTATTATGCATTCTTCGCTTAATCAGTTTATATGAAAGGTGGTACAGGCAATATTGTTATTAAGAATAAAAAGGCCTCTCACGATTATGAGTTCCTCGAAAAGTTTGTCGCAGGGATTAAGCTCTCGGGAACTGAAATAAAATCTATAAGACTTGGAAAAGCCACTATTGCCGACTCATATTGTTTTTTCAATAATGGAGAACTCTTCATCAAGGGTATGCACATTTCGGAGTACTGGTGGGGAAATCTTAATAATCATGATCCGCTCCGCGAAAGAAAGCTTCTTCTCACCTCCCGTGAGTTAAGAAAAATTGAAAGGAAAGTAAAAGAAACCGGGCTCACTATAATAGTTATAAAAGTCTTCATTAACGCCAGAGGTCTGGCAAAAGCCGAAATCGCAATCTCAAAAGGCAAGAAAGAATACGACAAACGCGAAACCCTCAAACGCAAGGATGCAACAAGGGAAATGGATCGTATGAGAAAAGTCTGATTAAAAGTTAGGACTAAGCAGGTACCTTGAATAGAACTTAACAATACAATCCACAGCCTCATCTGATGTATCAACCAGGGTAAACAGATTCAGGTCTTCCGGTGATATATTATGTTCAACGCCAAGCATCTCCTCTTTAATCCAATCTATAAGTCCGCTCCAGTATTTCCTGCCTACCAGTATTATCGGAAACTTCCCGATCTTCCGGGTCTGAATAAGTGTTATTGCCTCAAAGAGTTCATCAAATGTTCCGAATCCACCCGGAAGAACTATAAAACCTTGTGCATATTTCATGAACATCACTTTTCTAACAAAGAAATGATCGAAAGTGATTAGTTTATCTGAATCGATATATGAGTTCGGATGTTGTTCAAAAGGAAGATCAATATTAATTCCTACAGATTTGCCTTTTCCGCGTGTAGCTCCCTTATTAGCCGCTTCCATAATACCTGGTCCACCACCCGTTATGACTCCATATCCATTCTGTGTCAGTTTGAAGGCAATATCTTCAGCCAGCTTATAATATTTATCATTATGATAAGTTCTTGCTGAACCAAAAACTGAAACACAGGGACCAATACGTGCAAGCTTTTCAAAACCTTCGACTAATTCAGAGATTATTTTAAATACTCTCCATGAATCTGTTGTATGAATCTCATGCCATGTTTTCTGTTCAAAAGCATCCTTTACAAGATCAGATGGTTTCTCCATTTTGGATATCGATAAAAATTTATTCTTTCAAATATAATTAAATTCTTATGCCATAAGTTCTGCCTTAAGATATTTTCCGGTATAGCTCTCTGCACATTCCGTAAGTTTTTCCGGCGATCCTGAAAATATAATATTGCCTCCGGCTTTCCCGCCTTCCTTACCAAGATCAATAACATAATCAGCCATCTTAACCACATCCAGGTTATGCTCAATTACAATTACAGTATTACCCCTCTCAACAAGTTTATTAAGCACATCGAGCAACACTCTGACATCCTCAAAATGCAATCCTGTGGTTGGTTCATCGAGGATATAAAGTGTTTTTCCGGTATCTCGTCTTGCCAGTTCAGTCGCAAGCTTAACGCGTTGTGCCTCACCACCCGAAAGTGTTGTCGACTGTTGCCCCAGCTTGATGTAGCCAAGCCCGACATCCTTAAGTGTTTTTATTTTATGATAGATTGAAGGCACATTGGCAAAGCATTCAACGGCCATATTAACAGTCATTCCCAGCACATCACTGATGGACTGTCCCTTATACTTAACCTCAAGTGTTTCGCGGTTATAGCGTTTTCCGTTGCATTCTGTGCAATGAACATATACATTGGGCAGAAAATTCATTTCGATGGTTTTCATCCCGGCTCCTTCGCATCCCTCACAACGACCTCCTTTTACATTAAATGAGAACCTTCCGGCACCAAATCCGCGGATCTTGGCTTCAGTTGTCTGCTCAAAAAGCTTCCGGATATCAGTGAAAACACCGGTATAGGTAGCCGGATTAGAGCGGGGAGTTTTTCCGATTGGTGACTGGCTTACCTCTATTACTTTGTCAAGCTGTTCAATCCCGCTGATTTCCTTGTAGGGTAATGGCGATTTCCCGGAATTATGAAATTTCTTTGCCAGTGCAGGATGAAGAGTCTGGTTAATAAGCGATGATTTCCCGCTTCCTGATACTCCGGTAACGCAGATAAAAGTTCCAAGAGGTAATATAACATCCACATTATTAAGGTTATGACCTGAAGCGCCTGTAAGCATAAGGAATTTTCCATTCCCTTTTCTCCGGTCCTCAGGGATATGAAACTTTCTTTTATTATTCAGATAACCAGAGGTAAGAGTATCTGAGTTCTTTATCTCTTCAGGATTACCATGGGCAACAATAAGGCCTCCATGACGTCCGGCACCGGGACCCATATCAATCACATAGTCGGCTGACAGGATCATCTCTCTATCGTGTTCAACCACAATTACCGAGTTTCCTGCATCCCTTAACTGTTTTAAAGCTACAATCAGCCGCCGGTTATCTCGCTGGTGAAGTCCGATACTCGGTTCATCGAGAATATAGAGCACATTCACAAGTCTTGAACCTATCTGAGTAGCAAGACGGATCCTCTGGCTTTCACCTCCCGAAAGAGTTCTTGCACCCCTGTTAAGGGAAAGATATTCCAGTCCCACCTCAAGCAGAAAACCAAGCCTTGCCCTTATCTCTTTCAGAATTTCTGAAGCAATTAATTTTTGCTTCCTGCTCATCTTCTCCTCAATATTGGCCAGAAATAGAGATAACTCTTTTATATCCAATGCTGAGAGCTCTCCGATATTTTTATCAGCTATCCTGAAAAACAATGATTCTTTCTTCAGTCGTGTTCCATGGCAATCGGGACAAACATTATACTGCACATACTGGTCCTTAATCCTTGTCCCGTTTTTCTTTCCGTTTATAGTTTCAATGTTCCCGACGAAATTAACAACACCCTCAAACGTCAGAAAATAGTTAGAGGTCATTCCCAGTGGTGTGTTGGACAACTTAAGTACTTCATCAGAACCATAAAGCACTTTATTAAGAGCATCTTCAGGAATCTCTTTTATAGGAGTGTCGAGAGTAAACCCGTTTTTTTCAGCAATTGCTTCAATCTGCCAGAAAATCCAGATATTCCTGTATTTCCCGAGAGGTTCAATACCTCCCTTTCTTATGCTAAGTTCCCTGTCGGGAATAAGCTTCTTCTCATCAATGCTTGATACCTCACCCAGACCGTTGCAGTGAGGGCATGCACCCTGCGGAGAGTTGAAAGAAAAAGTATGAGGTGCAGGTTCATTATATGATAAACCGGTAACCGGACACATAAGGTGACGGCTGAAATAGCGGGATTCATTGCTCTCTGTATCAAGTACCATCATCACCCCGTCGCCCTGATCGAGCGACATGAGGACTGAATCGTTAAGCCGTTTATCGGTAGTCTCACCAACCCTTAACTTATCAATTACAAGTTCAATATAATGGGTTTTATAACGATCAAGTTTCATCCCGGATGTCAGTTCCCTTATTTCGTTGTTGATGCAAACATTAAGGAATCCTTTTCGTCTTAATTGCTCAAACAACTCCTTATAATGACCTTTTCTCCCTTTCACTACAGGAGCCAGAAAATATACCTTTTTCCCCGGGAAACGGCTCTTTATAAGCTCAAGTATCTGGTCATCTGTATATTTAACCATCTTTTCACCTGATGCATACGAATATGCTTCGGCGGCCCTTGCATACAAAAGCCTCAGAAAATCATAAATTTCTGTGATTGTTCCGACTGTTGACCGGGGGTTTTTATTTGTGGTCTTCTGTTCAATGGATATTACCGGACTTAATCCTGTTATTTTATCCACATCGGGTCGTTCCATTCCACCCAGAAACTGCCGGGCATAGGCTGAAAGAGTCTCCATATAGCGTCTCTGACCCTCTGCATATATTGTATCGAAGGCGAGAGATGATTTTCCACTGCCACTTAAACCGGTAATTACTACCAGCTTGTTTCGCGGAATGGTAACATCTATATTTTGCAAATTATGGACTCTGGCTCCAAGGACTTTTATCTCCTCATTCATCTCAACTCTCCCCTATCAAAAGATCAGTTCACAGTTTCTGTTTTTTCAATATTCCGCATCCCCTCCGCAGGAATTTTTATCATATATTCTTTGTTGGGTCTTGGAGTCAGATATGGTTTCCTGAGCCAGGGATTCAGAAATTTCAGCATTTTATAATTTGTCCCAAACTTTTCAGCGAAACTTGAAAAATTAGTTATTACACTGTCCACTTTTACCTCATAAAATTTCAGTTCGGGATATAAATCATCTTTACCAATATTAAATCCAAAACTCTCAGGATCTGAAATGACCAACTTGTATGCAACTGCTCTGAATATATATCTGGCAGTCTCTTCGCTTAAAAGAAGATCGTAATAGTTATTTTGATGTTGAATAAATATCTGCTCATCAATTCCGGCTCTTCCACCGTTATATGATGCTGCTGTCAGAGTCCAGTTACCATATCTTTCATAGGACTTCAGAAAGTATTCGCATGCAAACCGGGTTGACTTTTCAACATCGTACCGTTCGTCAACAACTGTGTTGATTTCCATACCTTCTTCCCTGCCAGTTTCAGACATAATCTGCCAGAAGCCGGTTGCACCGGCAGGAGAAATCATGTTACTGTACTCACTCTCAGCTGCTACCAGGTATTTAAAATCATCAGGAATATTATATTTTTTTAAAATCTTCTCGATTAGCGGGAGGAACCTGTTTGCTCTCTTTATAATTAGAATTGTTGAGGAGTGTCTGTATGCACTGATCAGGATTTCGCGTTCCAGACTTTCCCTCGTATCAAAATTGTCGAGAGGCATTTTCTCGCCGGCAAAAGTCACATTATCTGGCAACTTGAATGACTGAATGCTGTATACTGTATCCAGTCCCGGATGCCTACTTTCAGGGCTATTGCT
>JAUYBT010000093.1 GCA_030692905.1 Bacteroidales bacterium | reverse complement strand
AAAAAAAAGATTGGTTCGCTCTCTAAAGGATACAGACAAAGGGTCGGACTTGCCCAGGCACTTATCCATAATCCCGGTGTGCTGATACTCGATGAGGCAACCACAGGCCTCGACCCAAACCAGATCGTTGAGATACGGAAGCTCATCAAAGAGGCCGGAAAGGAAAAGACCGTAATGCTTTCGACACATATTATGCAGGAGGTTGAAGCAATCTGCGACAGGGTAATAATCATTGATAAAGGTGTCATTGTAGCAAATGAAGAAAAAAGTAACATCTATTCAATAATCAGGCGTCCGAAACAAATTATTCAGGTTGAGTTCGATAAAGATATAAAGGAGTCATCGCTGGCGGCGATTGCCAATGTCACCACTGTAAAACAAATTAAGAACAATCTATGGCTCCTGGAGGCTGACGGTGATGAGGATATCCGACCCGCGCTTTTCTCTTTTGCTGTAAACAATAATCTTACGGTTCTTTCTCTCCAGAAGCAGGAGAGTAATCTTGAAGATGTTTTCAGGCATTTAACTAACGGATAATAATTTTGCTTTTCCTGAATATTTTTATTTGCTTTGTGCCATTATATTTTGGTGGAAAAATTTGTGCTGATTGCAACCACAGGAAAAAAATGCTAAACCGCGGATAATTCCTTTTTCCCAATCAACCAAACTTCCACTCTGTTGTTTAATAATAAATTAATAATAGTGTTATGGGATATTTATTTACTTCCGAATCAGTTTCCGAAGGCCACCCCGATAAGGTAGCCGATCAGATATCAGACGCTTTACTTGATGAATTCCTTCGCTGGGATTCTGAATCAAAGGTTGCCTGCGAGACTTTTGTAACAACAGGACTCGTTGTTTGCGGTGGTGAAGTCCGTACAACAGGATGGGTGGATGTACAGGAGACTGCCCGAAAAGTAATTCGCAACATTGGCTATACAAAAGCGGAATACCGTTTTGATTGCGATTCGTGTGGTGTTATCTCTACCATTCATGAACAATCGAGCGATATTAACCAGGGGGTTGTTCGGGAAAAGCCTGAAGAACAGGGAGCCGGCGACCAGGGAATGATGTTCGGCTATGCATGCCGTGAAATGGATAATTACATGCCTCTCAGCAGTGAACTGGCGCATATCCTTCTCCGGGAGTTGGCAGCCATAAGGCATGAAGGCAAACAGATGAAATACCTTAGACCCGATGCCAAATCGCAGGTTACTATTGAGTATGACGACAACAGTAAACCTCTCCGCATCGACACAATAGTTATCAGCACCCAACACGATGAATTTGTTCTGCCAAAAGACAAATCACACAAAGCTGAACAGGCTGCAGAAAAGGCAATGCAAAAAAAGATCGGCGACGATCTTCAGAAAATCCTTATACCAAGGGTTAAGAAAACACTTCCTGCAAGAATTCAGAAGCTGTTTAACAGCGATTTTAAACTTCTTGTCAATCCCACAGGCAAATTTGTCATCGGAGGTCCTCATGGAGATACAGGCCTTACCGGCCGTAAAATCATTGTTGACACTTACGGCGGACATGGTGCTCACGGAGGAGGGGCATTTTCAGGTAAGGATTCTTCAAAAGTCGACAGGTCTGCAGCATATGCCGCCCGTCATATTGCCAAAAACCTTGTGGCAGCCGGCGTTTGCGATCAGGCATTGATACAGGTAGCCTATGCCATTGGAGTTGCCCAACCCGTTGGTTTATACATTAATACGTACGGAACAGCTAAAGTAAAAGACAGTAAAGGCAAATTGCTCTCCGACGGAGAGATTGCATTAAAGATCAATTCATTGTTCGATATGCGTCCCTATTCTATTGTTCAGCGTTTCGGACTGAAAAATCCGGTGTTCCTTCTAACTGCCTCATACGGACATTTTGGTCGCGATTATGTTGTTAAAAATGTTGAGGTATATTATGAAGTACCCGGCAGCAAACCAAAAGTTGTGAATGATAATGGCAAAAAAGTTTATCTCAAAAAAGTTGAATTCTTTGCATGGGAAAAACTGGATTATGTAGATAAAATTAAGAAGGCGTTTAAGTTATAAAACACAGGACGCACGACAAACGACAAACGACGCATGGGGACTTCATTAAAATCCCCTCCTGGGAGGGGCAGGGGTGGGTTTTTAATAGTTAAAACGAAGCCTTTACTATTCTGGCGACATTATCGGAACGGCCAAGGGTGTAATAGTGAATACCCGGAACACCCTCTTTTATAAGCTCTTTCGATTGCATGGTTGCCCATTCAATTCCTACTTCACGGGCTTCTTTGTCAGTTTTACATTTTTGTACTGCTGTCACAAGGTCATTTGGCAGATCAATATGAAAAGCCTGGGGTAATAATTTGATGTCGTTCATGGCAGATATCGGTTTTATCCCGGCAATAATCGGGACAGTGATCCCTACCTTCCTGCACTCATCCCGGAACCTGCAAAACTTACGGTTATCAAAAAACATCTGGGTAACGATGTAGCTTGCTCCCGATTCAACCTTATGCTTAAGATTTTCAATATCCACCTGCCTGTTCGGCGCCTCAAAATGCTTTTCCGGGTAACCGGCAACTCCTATACAAAAATTTGTCGGGGAGGTATCTTCAAGCGACTCTTCAAGGTACTTTCCATTATTCATATTGGTTATCTGTCTGACCAGCTCATCAGCATTCATATGGCCATCCTTCTCCGCAATAAACCGTCGGTTCCCCTTTTGAGGGTCGCCCCGAAGTGCCAGGACATCATCAATACCAAGAAAATTCATTTCAATAAGCACATTCTCAGTCTCTTCTTTCGAAAATCCGCCGCATAGAATATGCGGAACCACAGTTATATTGTACTTATATTTTACTGCCGCAGCCAATGCAATTGTTCCCGGCCTGATACGGACTACCCTTTTCTCAATGAGACCGTCGGGTCTTTCATAATATGTTGTCTCATTACGATGCGAAGTAAAATTTATATATGCCGGATTAAATTCAATCAGCCTGTCAATGGTAGTATAAATTCTTTCAATGCTATGCCCTTTAAGCGGTGGAAGTAATTCAAAAGTGAACAACGACCCAGAGCCGTTTTTAATCTTATCTATTACACTCATTATTTAAAAATCATAAGTTAGGAGCAAGCCATCTGGCTGCCTCGTCAATAGTCATATTTTTCCGTAAAGCATAATCTTTCAGCTGGTCATGGCCTATCTTCCCAATATTAAAATAGGTTGATCCGGGATGTGAAAAAAAGTAGCCGCTCACTGATGCCGGGGGTACCATTGCAAAGTTTTCGGTGAGTTCTGCCCCAATTAGTTTTTCTGCTCCGAGAAGGTCAAAGAGAACCCGTTTTTCGGTATGATCCGGACATGCGGGATAGCCCGGTGCCGGTCTTATCCCCTTATACTTCAGCTTCAGAAGCTCTTCAATCGGAAAATTCTCTTGAACTGCATAACCCCAGTATTTCCTTCGTATCTTCTCATGAAGCCATTCAGCTATAGCTTCAGCCAGACGGTCGCTCAGAATCCTGATCATTATTGTTGCATAATCATCATCTTTGTATCTGCCCAGCGCCACATTATCAAGAGCAGCAGTCACAACAAAGGCTCCGATGTTATCAGTTAATCCTGTAGTTTCAGGGGCAATATAATCGGAAAGTGAGAGATTGGGGATACCCTTCTCTTTTGTCTCCTGGTTCCTTAAAAACCTGAAGACTGATTTTATTTCCTTTTTACTTTTATCCGAAAAGACCTTTACATCATCACCATCCGAAACCGCAGGGAATAATCCAAACACAGCCTTTGCTGTCAGAAGCTTCTGGTCAATAATTTTCTTCAGATACATCTGAGCATCATCAAACAATTTCTTTGCCTCGACTCCTTTCACAGGATCACTGAAAATTGCCGGATATTTGCCCGATAACTTCCATGCAAAGAAAAAGAAGGTCCAGTCTATGTAACCCACAAGCTCGTTAATATCTATTTCATGCAAAACATGAAGGCCGGGTTTTTCCGGTTCAAAAAGCTCAATAGTCTGCCAGTCGGTAACATATTTATTCTTTCTTGCTTCGCTTATTGAAAGAAGGTTCTTATCAGCCTGTCGGGAACTATGGTCTTCCCTCATCTTTTTATACTTATCTCTTATTGCAGATACATACCCGCTGTTATCTTTTTGAAGCAGAGCGGAGAGAACTCCTGCTGCTTTTGATGCATCCCTGACATGAATAACAGGATTTGAATATGCAGGTGCAACTTTAACTGCGGCATGTATCTCCGAGGTTGTTGCTCCTCCGAGAAGCAAGGGAAGTGTGATTTTTCTTCGCTCCATCTCAGCAGCAACATGAACCATCTCTTCAAGCGAAGGTGTAATTAATCCGCTTAAACCGATAAAATCAACATTTTCCTTTATTGCGGTGTCAATGATCTTTTCAGCAGGTACCATAACTCCGAGATCGATTATCTCATAGTTATTACACGACAATACCACCCCGACAATATTCTTTCCGATATCATGAACATCACCCTTTACGGTTGCGAGAAGGACCTTTCCGGCTGTTTTTTTCTCTTGCCCTTCGCTCTCTTTTTCTATATATGGTGCTAGCTTCGACACAGCTTTTTTCATGACTCTTGCACTCTTAACCACTTGCGGAAGGAACATCTTTCCTGATCCGAAAAGATCTCCCACCTCATTCATCCCTTCCATGAGCGGTCCTTCAATCAATTCAATTGACCTCCTGAAAAGAGACCGTGCCTCTTCAACATCATTCTCAATAAATTCATCGAGGCCCCTGATAAGAGAATGCTTAATACGATCCACAACCGGAAGCAGACGCCATGCATCTTCCTTCTCCTCCTTCTTCCCCTCATTCTTTATGCCCTCGGCAAATTTCACAAGCCGTTCTGTAGAATCCTTTCTGCGGTTAAGTACCACGTCTTCTGTAAGCTGAAGAAGGTCCGGCTGTATTTCAGTGTAAACCTGCAACATGCCAGGATTAACAATGCCCATATCAAGCCCGGCTTTAATAGCATGGAACAGGAATACCGAGTGCATTGCTTCACGAACCTTGTCAGTACCACGGAATGAAAATGAAAGGTTGCTGATTCCTCCACTCACCCTGGAATACGGAAGATTCTGCTTAATCCATTCTGTTGCCCGGATGAAATTAACAGCATAGTTGTTGTGTTCTTCTATACCGGTGGCAACTGCCAGGACATTCGGATCAAATATTATATCTTCCGGAGGAAATCCCAGCTTATCCACAAGGAGGTGATAGGATCTTTCAGCTACATTGATTTTTCTTTCAAATGTGTCGGCCTGACCTTTGTCATCAAATAACATAACGACAGCAGCAGCACCATATTTCCTGATTTTACGGGCATGTGCCAGAAACACCTCTTCTCCTTCCTTCAGACTAATGGAATTTACAACCGATTTCCCCTGGATACATTTAAGTGCCGATTCAATAACGTTCCAGCGCGAAGAATCGATCATCAGTGGAAGCTTCGAGATATCGGGTTCGGCCATGATAAGATTCACAAACCTTACCATTGCTTTTTCCGAATCAAGCATAGCCTCATCCATGCAGATATCAATTACCTGTGCCCCTCCCTCAACCTGGTTTCTTGCGATGGCAAGAGCCTCATCATATTTTTCTTCCCTTATCAGCCTTGCAAACTTAATTGATCCTGATACGTTGGTACGCTCACCGACATTTACGAAGTTTGTTTCAGGTGTTATTGTCAGAACCTCCAGTCCGCTTAATCTTGTATATTTCTTAATGTCAGGTTTAATTCTCGGTTTGTATTGTTTTGAAACCTCAGCGATTTTTTGGATGTGAAGAGGTGTTGTACCGCAGCAACCTCCTATTATGTTTACCCATCCCTCTTTCATAAAATCTTCTGCAATTGAAGCCATAAACGTTGCAGACTGATCATATTCACCAAACTGGTTTGGCAGACCGGCATTAGGATGAACCGAAACATAAAATCCCGCCTTCGATGATAATTCCTCAACAAATGGCCGCAGTTGTTCTGCTCCAAGGGCACAGTTCAGACCGATACTGAAAAGAGGGAAATGTGAAACGGATACCATGAATGCTTCGAGTGTCTGACCGGTTAAGGTCCTACCGCTGGCATCGGTGATAGTGCCAGAAACCATTACCGGAAGCCGGATCCCTTTTTCCTCAAAGACAGTATCAATCGCAAATAGTGCAGCCTTGCAATTCAGAACATCAAATATTGTTTCAACCAGCAAAATATGGACTCCTCCGTCAATCAGACCCCTTGTCTGCTCGGAATATGCTTCGACAAGTTCATCAAAAGTGATTGCCCTCGCTCCGGGGTCATTAACATCCGAAGACATTGAAGCGGTACGATTGGTTGGTCCGAGAGTGCCGGCGATAAAATGCTCTGCCGGTTCCGGAGAATTTTCATATCCGGTTATTGCTTCCGCAGCCAGTCGTGCTGACCGAAGATTCATATTATAAACCTGGCTCTCCATACCATAATCGGACATGGATATCCTGTTGGAATTAAAAGTGTTTGTGGTAATTATATCTGCCCCTGCTTCGAGATACTCCCTGTGAATACCCTTTATTATCTCCGGTTTAGTAAGGGATAACAGGTCATTATTTCCCTTCTGGAGCATCGGATGATCTTTAAACTCATCTCCACGGTAATTGTTTTCCTGAAGCTTGTGTTTCTGGATCATTGTCCCCATTGCGCCATCGAGGATGAGGATTTTTTGTTGAATAATATCTTCATTAGTTTGTTTCAATTTGTTATGTTATTAATTTAGAAGTTCTTACAAATTAAATATATTCTTTTCTCCCTCTTTTTTTACCCCCCAACCCCCCAAATGGGGGGCTAGTACATAAAAAACTGTATCTTAATCCCCCCAGATGGGGGGTTTGGGGGGTTGCCCTTCCCTAAAGAGGGGCAGGGGGGTTGATTTTTCTTCCGGTGTTCACTATAAAAACATCCAGCCCACGAAGTTGTTCCCGCAAAGTATACAGTCTTTCAAGATTCACAACTCCGATTACATATTTATGAAATCTCCCGCTAAAGTATTCCGACACTTCCTCAAATCCAAATAATTCCCTGTC
>JAUYBT010000078.1 GCA_030692905.1 Bacteroidales bacterium | reverse complement strand
AAGAATAAACCAATGACTATCATTGGTTTCCAGAGTTTTGTTTTCATAGCGATTAGTTTTTTGGTTTGACTTAGGTTAATAATATCGTACGATTAATTTATTCTATGAGTTTAATCAGATTTTCAGTACAAATATCCTGCCAATTTTAATCGGCACACGTGGGTTTGCAAGGTCTGCTGCTCGCAGCGGCTCTCCCTCGATTGAATTTGATTGATAGTATTTGGGATGCCATTTGTAATACAAATGATATAGTGTCTATTAGGTAAGGCATTGTGTCTTTGGTAAAATAGTTGATTGAAATATAATTGGATTTCTCTTAATCAGGTTGTACATTCGTATTTAACCAAAATTGCACATTGATATTTACCGATTACGCTTCGTTTTTATATTAAAAATAAACCTAAAGTAAAATCCGGGTTTCATAATGCCTGATAGTCTGGGCCATTATCGTAGTTGGTACGACTTCTTCCAGGGATCAATGGGTGGAGAGCAAACTACCATTATTCTTATCGAATTAGTAGCCCCACCAGGAATCGAACCTGAATCTAAGGTTTAGGAAACCTCCATTCTATCCATTGAACTATGGGGCCAATTTCAGTCGCAAAAGTATATTTTTTTTTTGTCATTCCAAACCATCAACTTAACGACAAAGGCGCACGGCATACGACACACGACGCAAGGAAGAATTAAAACCGTGAGTCGTGCATCGTGTATCGTAGGTCTATCTTATTCTGTTTTGAAAAATAAACTACCTTTGATTCTTTAAAATATTAGTATTATGAACTGGATAGATGTTGTTATTGTGGTTATTCTCATATTGTCAGTGATTATGGGATTTATTAACGGGCTTGTCAAGGAAGTGGCTTCGCTTGCTGCATTGATCCTTGGTATATGGGGGGCCATTAAATTCTCAAGTTTTACTGCTGAAAAACTTTATGATTATTTTGATATGACCGGGCAATATGTCGGGATTATTGCATTCCTTATCACATTCGGGATTATTGTTGTTATAATTCATTTTATCGGCATATTGGCTGACAAACTTGTGGATGCAGTTTCTCTTGGCTTCGTAAACAGACTACTCGGAATAGCATTCGGCCTGTTAAAATCGGTGCTGATAATGAGTGTTTTCTTTGTAGTTCTGAATGCTATAGATGCACGGAGGCCTTTCCTTCCGAAAGAAAGAATCGAAGAATCGATATTCTTTAATCCAATTTCCGACATTGCTCAGGCTATCTTTCCTATTATAGGAGAAGGAGGTTTTAACCGTAGCTTTAACCGGTTTAAAAAGAAGCCTGAAGAGGTGACTATCTGACCCTGTTTGTTATATTTGCAATTCTGAAAAATCGATTTATGAATTTTGTTGAAGAACTGAAATGGAGAGGCATGATACACGACATTATGCCCGGGACTGAAGATTTACTTATAAAGGAAAAGACAAGCGGATATATCGGGTTCGATCCAACTGCCGACTCATTGCATATCGGGCATATGGTGCAGGTTATGATGCTCATGCATTTCCAGCGGGCCGGACATACACCGATTGCTCTTGTTGGCGGAGCAACAGGAATGATTGGCGATCCTTCCGATAAATCGGAGGAGCGGAACCTGCTTGATGAGGCATCCCTGAGGAAAAACCAGGAGGCCATAAAAAAGCAACTCTCAAAATTCCTCGATTTCCAGTCGGATAAAGAGAATAAGGCTCTCATGGTAAATAACTACGACTGGATGAAAGAATTTTCTTTCCTTGGTTTTATCAGGGAGATCGGGAAGCACATCACTGTTAACTATATGATGTCGAAAGACTCTGTTAAGAAAAGAATCGGGGCTGAAGCTAAAGAGGGAATGTCGTTTACGGAGTTTTCGTACCAGCTTGTACAGGGTACCGATTTCCTGGTCCTGTACAACAATTACAATTGTAAGCTCCAGATGGGTGGTTCAGATCAATGGGGGAATATCGTAACAGGCACGGAGCTTATAAGGCGCAAGGCTGGTGGAGAAGCTTTTGCCCTTACCTGTCCGCTGATAACAAAATCAGACGGAACAAAATTTGGTAAAACAGAATCCGGAAATGTTTGGCTCGACCCTGAAAAAACAACCCCTTATCAGTTTTACCAGTTCTGGTTGAATGTTTCTGATGAAGATGCTGCAAAATATATTAAAATCTTTACTATTCTGAGTCAGGAGGAGATTGAAGACATCATTCTTGAGCATAACAGAGCTCCTCATGAACGTCTTTTGCAGAAAAGACTTGCCGAAGAGATAACTGTCATGGTTCATTCCAGCGAAGATTACGATGCAGCGGTGGAAGCATCGCAGATATTATTTGGAAAGGGAACAACAGAATCGCTTAAAAAGATGGGCGAAAGCACCTTTCTGTCTGTTTTTGAAGGAGTTCCGGTGTTTGATGTTAAGAATGAAATTCTTCAGAATGGAGTCACAATTGCCGACCTGTTTGCAGAACATTCACAGGTATTTGCTTCAAAGGGAGAGTTAAGAAGACTTGTTCAGGGAGGTGGCCTGAGCTTAAACAAGGTGAAGATCGAAAATCCTGATATGGTTGTTGGCCGGGAAATGCTACTGAACAATAAATATCTGCTTGTACAGAAAGGAAAGAAAAACTATTACCTGATAAGGGTAATTTAAAGACAATTTTACAAGATCAGCCGCTTATGCCTTTACTCTTTCAACATAAGTCCTGTCGCGTGTGTCGATTTTAATCTTATCGCCGGTATTTACAAACAATGGGACCATAATTGTTGCTCCATTTTGAACTTTAACCTGTTTTAATGTATTAGTGGCTGTATCTCCCCTTAATCCGGGCTCCGAATAGGTAACCTCCATTACAACAAATTGAGGAATATCAACGGAGAGAGTGGTTTCAGTATCGGCATGTACAACTATCTCAACGCTCTGGCCTTCCAGCAGAAAATCAAAATTTTCAATTAATGTTTCCTGAACATGGATCTGTTCAAATGTTTCAAGGTGCATGAAGTAATAACCCATATCATCCTTATAAAGAAACTGATACGGACGTCTTTCAACTCTTGCCAGATTAACTTTAGTTCCGGAAGAAAAAGTATTATCAATTACCCTTCCTGTTTTAAGGTTTTTAAGTTTTGTCCGCACGAAAGCCGGTCCTTTACCTGGTTTAACATGCTGAAATTGAACAATTGTATAAAGGTCATTGTTGAACTCAATGACTAACCCATTCCTAAAATCTGCAGTACTTGCCATAAATGTTTAAGTTATTCTCTATGTTAATTTAAATTATTTCTTTTTTTAATTTCAAGAGGGTACACCAGTCCTTCATAACTCAAAATCTCAACTGAAAATGCCCCTACAAAGATATCAAATCGTATCTTGACCGGTAAAAAATTTTTATCGGCTGAAAACCAGAACGAAACATCCTCTTCAGTTTTAAACAGACGTCCGGTTTCTGTTACCGGATTAAATTTATAGCACCTGATTCTCCCGGCTTTTGTTTTTATTTCATCTGTCCCAACATACCTTAATCTTATCGGGTATAGCTCATCTGTGAACCAGGTTGTAATGGTAATCACTTCGTCTTTTTTTAAATTGCTGTCAACAGGAAGAATATGATTCCGGAAATAATAAAAACATGAAAGAATATCGTGTATTCCCCGGGGAGTGATATGGATTCCGGTAAGATCACT
>JAUYBT010000247.1 GCA_030692905.1 Bacteroidales bacterium | reverse complement strand
TTTAACCCAGATATTTCCTTCTTTATTTGAATCAACAACTGAATGAATGAACTTCATTCCTCTTACACCGTCATGAACAGTCGGGAATTCCCCTGGAGTAAATTTCTCACCTCTTATAGATTTAGCTGTACCTTTATAAATGTTTGCCAAAGCTTCATAGAAACCTTCAGGATGACCCGCCGGCATTGTATGGCTGGCCTCAGCAAGCTGATCATTGAATCCATGAGCAGGCTTATATATTTTAGTCGGTTCGGAGTCGCTTAACATATAGAGATAATTTGGGTTCTCCTGTGCCCATTTAAGGCTGGCTTTTGATCCGTAAACCGCAATCGTAAGGTTGTTTTCTTCCCCACCGCAAACCTGACTTGCCCGGATAACTCCTTTCAGATTTTTACTGAAACGCAATAAGACAGTTCCGTCAAGATCAAGTTGGATACCCTCTTTAACAGGATTAAGATCAGAAAGTACCTCTTTCACCTCCATGCCTGTAGTGTATTCTATAAGGTTAAAGGCATGCACTCCGATATCACCCATACAACTGCTGGCTCCTGCATGATTAGGATCAAGTCTCCATACACCTGTTATCCTGCTACCAGTTCCATGAATGATCGAATTGATCCAGCCCTGATAATATTGTGCATCGATACGCTGGATTGTGCCAAGTATTCCTTTAGAAATAAGATCCCTCATCTGGCGGATCATGGGATATCCGGTGTAAGTGTGAGTTAATGCAAAAGTCAGCTTATTTTTTGTAACCAGTTTTTCCAGTTCTACAGCTTCCTTTACAGTCATGGTCATAGGTTTTTCGCAAACCAGATGAAAACCATTGCTGAGAAAACTTTTGGCAAAAGAATAATGGAGTGCATTTGGTGTGACTATGGTCACAACTTCCATCCGGTTATCTGCAGGCAGGGCTGACTCTGCTTTAATAAGTGTATCAACACTTTTATAGCAGCGGTCGGGATTGATGCCTTCTATTTTTGCGAACTGTTTGCTCTTTTCATAGTCGACATCAAAAATCCCACCTACAAGCTCAAAATCATTACATATTCTTGAAGCACGGCGGTGAGCATCACCAATGAATGCCCCAATGCCCCCGCCAATCATTCCCATTCTTATCTTCTTCATATTTTTTTGTTATATTTACTAAGTGCTCTTAATAATATTATATTCAGTTAATTACAACCTTTTTTCGCCGCTTGCCCCCTCTTTTTCAACCCCCCAACCCCCCAAATGGGGGGCTTTGAAATCCATGTTCTTTTAACCCCCCTTTAGGGGGGGATGGGGGGTAAACTTTTTTAAACATGTTTTCTTTTCCATATATGCAGGAAAGTGAAGAACAGAATCAAAACAGCCGGTACGAATGCAACAAATCTTAATGTGTGAGCACCACCTGTTAACTGAACCTGTGCCAAGGTTGCAGCCTCCTGTGTTCCGGCCACTGCTGCTTTCAGAACTTCAACAGTTTGTCCTGCAGGGATAGCTGCAACTGTCTGTGCATCAAAAATTGCTCCAAGAACGGGTTGTGCTATTGCTCCACCAAGGAAGCCGATACCTCCCATAATTGCCAGACCTAAAGCACCGCTCTGAGGTACATTCTCAGATACAAATCCTAACATGGAGGGCCAGAAAAATGCTACACCCAATGCAAAAATGCCTGCTGATGCAAAAACCATTGCTCCGCTGGTATAACCCATCAGTATGCATCCGACAAAAGCCAGAACAGAAGAGGTGAGCAATACAACGGTTGATTTAAGATTATGTATCAGTGTTCCGCCAAACTGACGTGCCAGGGCCATGATACCTGATATCCATACTAACAGAAGTATAGGATTACTTGAAACGTTTGCCAGTAATGCAGCAATCCACTGATTTGTACCCAGTTCAGTTCCTGCGGTAAGGATCATGCAGAAAGCCATGAAAAGGAAAAGAGGACTAACACATGCTTTTAACATGTCTTTATACGAAAAACCTGAAACAACACGCTCTGTCTGTGGAAACTCCTTATTAAGAAACATATAACCATATGCAAAAGTCGGAATCAGCATTATGCCCATTGCGTAGCGCCAGTCGATCAGACCAAACTTATTAAACAGAAACACAGCCAGACCTCCGATAACTATACCTGTAGGAAACCAGGCATGAAAGCGGTTAAGCCGCCGCGTTTTCTGGTCTGTGTACATGCTTGTTATCAATGGATTACAAGCAGCCTCCACACTACCGTTAGCTACACCGATTAACAAGGTTGAGATAAATAATGACCAGAAACCGGTTGCAATAATAGTCAGAACTATTCCGGCTACATGGCAGAAGAAAGCAATCGAGATTATTCTTCCTATACCAATAATATCTACCAGTGGTCCACCAAAAATCATTGCCAGGGTAAAGCCCCAGAAGGCGGTGCCAATAATCCATCCCACTTCGGTATGGGTCAGGCTGAATTCTCTTGCCCATGCTTCCACAAAGGAACCTCTGGTGGCAAAGGCCAGTGCTGTAACAACTAATGCAACACAGCTTGCATTGAATAATTGGGTTTTCTTAATAGTATCCATTTTGAGGTTGTTAGGTAAGAGTTAGTTTTAAAAGGTTTTTGTTGCTTTGTACTACAATTTACTTTTTTTCAAAAGCTGCATCAAATGCTATGTTGGATGATGGAAAGTCAACTTTGCGGACAAATTCACATGCCTCTTTTGCTCCGGATTCCCTGTCCATTCCACTGTCTTCCCACTCAACCGACAAAGGACCTTTGTAATTGATGCGATTAAGTGCTCTGATGATCTCTTCAAAATTGATATCACCATGGCCAAGGCTCCTGAAATCCCAGAAACGTCCGCGTGTTCCAAAATCAGTATGCCCACCGAAAACACCTGCCTCAACCGGTACTTTTGACCATCCTACATCTTTCATGTGTACATGGAAAATCTTTTCAGCGAAGGTGTGTATAAACTCTAAATAATCAACCCCCTGGTAACCAAAGTGAGAAGGATCGAAATTAAAACCAAAATTGGGATGGTTGTTAATTGCCTTCAGTGTTCTGCGTGCCGATGCAATATCGAATGCTATCTCGGTAGGGTGTGCTTCGAGAGCGAAGAGAATACCCAGTTCATGGTATTTGTCAAGAATAGGGGTCCAGCGTGCAGCAAAGTCTGCATAACCTTCTTCAATCATAGCCGGAGTAACAGGCGGAAAAGAGTAAATAAGATGCCATATAGGACTTCCTGTGAATCCGTTAACAGTATTAACTCCGAGCCTTTTAGCCGCTTCAGCAGTACTTATCATCTCATGTGCTGCCCGTTGACGAACACCTTCAGGATCTCCATCTCCCCAGATATAAGCTGGCAAAATACTTTTGTGCCTCTGGTCGATACGATCAGTAACGGCCTGGCCAACAAGGTGGTTAGAAATAGCATATACTTTAAGTCCGTATTTGGCAAGGGTCTCTTTCTTTTTGCGGCAATATGCTTCATCAGCTTTATTAACCTCAAAATGATCACCCCAACAAGCGAGTTCCAAGCCGTCAAAGCCAAATGATTTGGCTTTCTGACAAACAGTTTCAAATGGCAAATCTGCCCATTGTCCTGTAAAAAGTGTAATTGGTCTGCTCATAATATCTGATTTTAGGATTTATGGTAATAATAAATTAATTCGGCTTCCTGTTTTAAAAAAGCATAATACCAAAAATGATTAAATTTGTAAACAAGAATAAGAAACATTATTGTAAAAAGCAATTTTATTTCTCATTTTTTCCCGGATTTTGGTATTTATTAATAACAAATAAGGTTAATTATTCTTAAAAATGATGGCAATCGGGATCAATAAGATTTGGTACGTTGCTCAGTCAAATTATCGATAAAAAAATGCAAAAGGTTGCTTTTTTAATCTGCACTTTTGAAGACGATATTTACAGGTACAGATGAAGTAACCTTTGTAAGTTTTCTCGGATTCAATTCTACCCGGGTAGTAACCAGTTCAGGAAGGTTATACGATTTCAGAAAGTTAAAGTAGAATCCGGGTTTTCTTTGTGGCAAGATAAAAGGTCTGTGTGCCCGGCCCGATGAGTCAAAATATGAAAAATATAGCCGTGTGTATAAACCATCTACCCTTCTGCTGCTGAATACAATCCATCTCCCTGTTGATGACCATGTATGAAAACTTTCAGTATTGTTACTGTTTATTTCCGGTTGGGATGTTTTACCCGTAGTCAGATTAAGCAGGTACAGATCACTTTCAGGGTGCCATATAGTGAAATTTCCGTAATCGGACATACAAAAAAGAAGGTATTTGCCATCGGGTGATATTCTTGGAAAGGAGACGCTCTTTCCCTGGTCTGATACGGACCAGATGGTATCAAGTGTTCCAAAATTGCAATTTTCAGGATCGAAAGCTAGACGCAGAAGATCATACCGGATCTGGTTATATTTATCCATAGGTTGTTTTTTGGCACAGCAAAAATAGAGGTAGCGGCCATCAGGCGACCAGGTTGGAAATGTTTCGAGACGATCGGGATCTGATAGAGTCTTGCAGCTGGTAATAATATTCTTATTTATATCGTAAACAATAATGTTCGATAGGGTATCGTAAACTTCAATTCTTTTCCCGGGTATGGCATGAAAACTCTGTACAATATTATTGACGGAGTAGGCAATATAATTTCCAGAGGGATGCCAGGAAGGATACACACCAGCAGAAATTGTATTTTCGGTTTTAGTGTTTATTTTAAAAAGATTTTTGTTGTGATAGATGATAGTACCGCCATGTTCCCCCCTCATATGGAACATCATTGTATTGCTGTTGTTTTTGCAGAATGTATGGCAATTCATGCAATTGCCGTCACTTAAACTGTTAAGCATGACAGGTGGTTCCTTAAAATTTTCAAGATTTCGCTGGTAAATGCCCATTTTATTCCAGGTTTCGAATCCGGGTTCGATTAGCCTGTATACCAGATATTTATCAATCGAATCGGGTGTAACATAATTCGTTATGGTATTAAATTTTTCCCATTGTTGAGATTTTTTAACAAACACATCCATATAGAATTCTTTTGAAATAGTAGTTGATAATAGCTTATTCCATTTTTTTTGAGGAATTTCAATGCTACCATCTTTTGAACGGATTATAAAATCAATACCATTCGAATTATGAAACCTGACCAGGTATTGATTTGCAGTTTCATTTATAATGAAATTTAATGGAGCAATATTTGGAGGAATTGAAATTGAAGTATAATCAGGATTCAAAACAACATTCTGATTTGTTTCTGTAAAATGGGGCAATTTTTGTCTGCAGCTTATATTCATGAAAAGCATCGCAGTCAAAAAAATGTATATGAACGGATGATTGTAATTAAATCTGATTATTCTTCGCATCTTTATTGTTTGTTGTTAATGAATTGCAGATAAAACCAATAAGTTTTTCCGTATCTTTTTTTAAGCTCTTTTGCAGCCACAGCAGGGTTGTTCCTGTATGTAGTATATGTTTTTGCATAATCCTGAAATCTCCGGATGGTTTCTGGCCGAAATGAAAAGCCCTCTGGCATAATATTTTTGTTTTCATAGCTATTATAAAATATCAGGGCTTCTTCAAAATGGACAGGCATTCTGGTATAGCCATAGTCTTTTATCACGAGAATAATTCTGGCGAATTCGTCAAGGTTTTTCTCAAGAAGCAAGGAAGCCATTAAATACTCATAAGCCATTTTGTTTTCAGGGTGGTTAATCAATAAATCATCAAGATTCATGTCATTAGCATTTGAAATAAAATCGGAATGAATCAGTAAATCACGGTTTCGGGATATTTCAGGGTCGTTTTCAGCTAACGCAGGATCAGACAGATAAGTATTATAATGCTGTGCCCATTGCCGGTAAAATAGAGTCTGGTTCAATAGATGTATATATTTTTTTGCAATGGCACTGTCTCCATTTGTGATACTCGTAATAACCAATCTTTTCAACGATCTTGGATTTAATCCTTTTGCCACCATAGCTTCAAAAGCCCAGCGATAGGCTTCGTTTGTATATGACAAATAATAAAATATTTCACCTCCAAAGAAGAGATTTGAATTGCGTTCCCATCTAAGCCTTAATCCATTAGCACCTATTTGTGAATAACTAAACATTTTATCGGACATACGTCCGGTTTTGTACAATGCCAGATTTGTATAATAAATCACAAGAGTGTTGAGATCAGGGTATCGGTCAGATAACTTAAGGACTTTTCCCCATTCAGCTTGTTGAACATGATGGTCAATTCCCAGCATAATCTCCGCCCTTTTATTATAGGCGTACTTATAAACTCCAAAACCCATGAGTGCAAATATAAGAGCACTCGCCAGCACATTGGTCCGATTCCATGGTAATAACCTGTTTTTAATAGAATTAATCTTATTCAGAAAATAATTAACCAGTAATAACAATGGATTCCAGACAAGCAATAATATTAAGGCATAAAGTGAATAGGAATGCAGTTCGAAAAGAACGGGATAGGTAAAAATTTTGTTACCGGGGATGTAAAATATAAGATGAGCGGAAACATAAGGTACTAATACTCCTGTAATAATAAACAAAACAAAAATGATGTGATGATTTTTCTGTTTTCTGAAAAGCAATTCGTGGAGGGCACACAATAATACGGCCGGGACAGAATAGCCCCCGGTGAGTAAGTAAAGAAATGGCCATCCGGCAAAATAAAAAATATAACGGAACGCTGATTTGCTGATCGAAATATATAAGGCAAAAAAAGATACAAGCAATAAAAACCCCATGGACTGGCCAAATGTGAATAACTCGTTACTCTGTAAAATTGCCAGAAGCCATACCGGCACGAGGGCTGAAATGATGTTTTTTAAGTTGTGTTTTTTGTTAATGTAATCTGAAAGTACGAAAACTGCAAAAGCATTCAAGGTGAAAATAAATGCTCCGACCCACGAAGAGATAAAAAATTGAGTAAAAAAACTCCCGATATACAGTGGCAAACCACCCGGCAACGAAAATTGTTCTTTAATAAAATCAAGATTAAATAGAAACAGCTGGTTTTGTTCGAGGTACAGGATATGATATTTGTTAAAAAACCCAAAATAGAGGAAGAAAACAATAAACAGGCTTCCGATAAGCAGACGTTTCGAAGTTTCGTTATTTATTTGTCGGATCATCCGTAGTAATATTTTTCCAAATTTATAAAAATAGTGGCACTTTTAATGCTAATCAGGATTGTATCAGTATGGTGAGCAGGAAAGCATCTGTCTATGTAAAATAATAAGGCCATAAAAGTTCTGCTTTTATGGCCTTTAATTAAAAAATACTAAATTATTAATAGCCCCAGTTTTGTTTGAGCTTTGTATTCTGATCAATTGCAGCCTGTGGAATTGGATTAAAGTACATTTTTTGCGTAAATACATGCGGGTGATTAAGCGAAGTTGGTGTATAAACCCACACTCCGCTGTTATTAGCAGGCACAGAATTGGTGATCGTCATGCCATGCAAATCTGCATTCATATTTACTTCTGCAATTTTCCAACGCCAGAGGTCATAAAGTCTCTTATGTTCATAGACCAGTTCAATTCTGCGTTCATGGCGAATTGCGTCACGCATCTGAACCTGGGTTAAACCGGGCGTCAATACCGGAAGATCAGTACCCGGCCTGGTTCTGACAGCATTAATTGCTTCATAAACAGAGGCATCAGGTCCGACAGCTTCGTTCTGAGCTTCGGCATAATTTAACAGAACCTCTGCGTAACGGTAATAAACATGGTTCATTCCACACAAACTTCCGCCTCTTGGAGACTTGTTATCCAACCGCTTTTTAAAATAATAGGCCGTATTTCCAACATCATCTGAACCATAGTCAATCTGATTTTTTGAAGGATTCACTTTATCAATACGGGTATAGATTATGTCAGCTGTTGCCATCCAGTCTTGTTTATAAGTTGCTCCATCATAAACGATAAAATCGTAAAACCTGGCTTCGCGGCCCACATAAGGTTTCTGAGGATCATAACCGGAAGCCGGGTCGGTAATATTCTTACCGTTAGCCATCTGATATTGGTCAACAAGCTCCTGGGTGGGACAATAATTACCCCATGTATAATAGGTACTATGTATCCAGACAGGTCCACCATAAGTATCAAAGGAATTTGCCATAGTAGTAGCAACGTGTTGCCTGTCCCATATGACTTCAGAATTATATTCATTTGATTCCCTCCAGAACTCAGCCATTTTTGGGAATAATTTATAAGTACCAGTGCCTTTATGTCCATAGGTATCAATGAATTGTTTATTAGTGGCAGCAGCAGTTGCCCATCTGGCAGCATTAGGAGTTGCAAAAGCCTGTAAATTATCAGCACTGGCAGGAACAGCCGGTGATGAAGAATTATAAGCAGGACTAGCTGCAAACAACTGGAGCCATCCTTTTAATGCCAGGGCTGCTCCCCGGGTTGCTCTGCCTGCACCTGCACTACCGGCTGAATATTTGACTGCCAAATTCCCATTAGTGATTACAGCATCTAATTCACCAATAATGAAATTAAAGGTTTCTTCGAAGGTGCTCCTGGGTACATAAAGCTCAGCTTCAGTCATAGTTGTTCTATCCTGGGGTACTGTAATAATAGACAAACCCCCGACGCGCATAAATAATTCGCTGTAAAAATAGGCTCTTAAAAATTTAGCTTCATCAATACGTTTTGCAATCCATTCTGCTGAAAAATTTGCAGCATTCTTGTTCACCATCTGAATAAACGTATTAATCTTTCTGATTTTAGTATAAGTTCCAGGCCAGTTTGCATCCCAGGCAGGACCTGATTGGGAACCCCAAACGCTGTAACTATTAGTTGAAGCAACACAGATACCTTTTTTCCAGTTGAAAGATGTGTAGTAAAATCCTGCATCATTATCATCGGTAAAATTATCAAGATTGTCAGGCTGATTGCTTTTTGTGACAAGCTCTTGGTAACAGTCATTTAGAAAGATATCAGCATTGCCTTCGCTGGCCCACATAGTAGCGTCGGTCAGGTTCGACTTGTTGGTAGTTTCAAGGAAATCTTCCTGGTCACAGGAAAAAGTACTTATAAGTATTAGTCCTATAAGCGCAATGTTTCTAATTTTTTTAAACTTTATCATAGTGTTTAATTTTTATAAATGAAATAGTTAGAAGGTCACATTTGCACCAAAAGAAAATGACTTCATGTTTGGATAGGCAGTTTCACGACTGCTATAGCCCATTTCAGGATCCATAAACTTAAGGCTACTTAAGGTCAATAAGTTTTGTCCTGAAAAATATACCCTCGCACTCTTAATGTTCAAAAATTGTATAACACTTTTTGGGAATGTATAGCCGAAAGTCGTGGTTTTCAGCCTGAGGTAAGATGTATTCCTCATCCAGAAATCAGAACCCTGGATATTATTTGCATATGGGCTTGAGGTAGCTCTTGGATATGTAGCATCCTGCGTATTTGGCGTCCAGTGGTCGTTAAAATACTCATAATCAAAGTTACTATTGTTATTGAGAAACGGAACCGTCTGGAAGGTCTGGATATTAAATGAGACCATTGCTGAACCCTGGAAGAACAAACTAAGATCAAATCCTTTCCATGCAGCAGTAGGAGTAAAACCAAAACTAATTAGAGGATAAACAGGGTAGCCTATTGAGACTTCGTCGTTACTATCAATTTTACCATCGGGGATCATATCACCATTTGGGCCACTGATATCTTCATATTTAACATCGCCGGGATGCAGAGCTCCAAACTGGATAACGTTATATCCATCGGTAGCGTTAATTATGCCATCTCCGTTTGTGTCATCCGCAGTGGAAAACAACCCCAGAGCATGATAGCCAAATGGAGTACCATAAGTTCTGCCTGTCCTGCTGCGATTAGGATTATTAAAGGTAGCAGCAGTTTCAAATACCTGAACCATTTTGTTTTTGGCAACGCTGAAATTAGCATCCAAACCTAATTTAAGTCCGTTTTGCAATTCATACCTGGACCCAACAGTCAACTCAATACCACGGTTTTCCATTTCCCCGGCATTTTCATCGGCCAGGGATAAACCATATTCAAGAGGTACAGTAATCGCCGGAGCCAGCAACATACCTGTTCTTCTTTCAAAGAAATAGTCTGCTTCAACCATTAACAAACTGTTCCATAATGTGGCTTCAAAACCGACATCTGTTTTTGTAGATATTTCCCATGTGATACGGGGGTTTGATTCACGGGGAGCATAGGCTCTCTGAACCATTGTGCCGGTACCAAAAGCATAACCGTTTCCAGCTAAAGTATACCCGCTTAGATACTGATATGCAGTTCCGGCAAGGTTACCTGATTTTCCCCACGAACCCCTGATTTTCAGGCTATTGATATAAGAAAGGTTTTTCATAAAACTTTCTTCCGAAATCCTCCAGCCTATTGAAAAAGCAGGAAAATATCCCCATCTTTTACCCGGGGCAAAATAATAATGCCCGTCGTAGCGGCCTGAAGCTTCCAGCATGTATTTATTATTATAAACATATCCTAACCTGTATACGTAACCAATCTGGGAACCTACAGATGATGAACCGCCATTATCGTAATCGGGTTTGGCTGAACTACCCATATTCATTTCATCAACCAGGATAGCAAAATTATTCCTTCGAGCATATAACTGATCATATGTATTGTTTCGTGCTTCTGCAACGAACAATCCTGTAATATCATGGAGACCAAATGATCTCTGGTAATTAACAAAGCCCTGGTAAGTAAAATACTTTCTTTGAGTCTGTGTCTGAGTCAGGTATGTGTAAGCAGGAGCGCCACCCTCTTGTGTTGAAATTTGTTTTGTATAAGTATAAGGTGTTGTAGCGGTATTTTGAGCCCAGAAATAGAAAGGTGTGTGCCATCCCTTAACAAAATTGTCTCGTGAGTCGTAACTGGCAGTTCCTTTTACACTTAATCCTTTAATAAAAGGTAATTGCTGCTCCACAGTAATTGTACTTAAAATCGTATTCCCAGCATTTTTATCATAACCTCCACTATTAAGCACAGCTACAGGAGAGTTACCTGCAAATTGTCCCCAAAAGCCGTTAGTGTAATAAATTGCCTCTGTAGGTATAAATTTGAATCCATTTCTGAAAAGCTGATTTGCTGAAGAAACAACATCAAGATCGTTGGTTTTTTCTTTTGAACCGAGGATAGAAAGAGATACTGTTGTAGTATTAGTGACCTTTGATTCCAGGTTCATGTTATAGTTAAATCGGCTGTAATTAACAGCGTCAAACATACCATCTTGTTTGTAATATCCCATACTTGCAAAATATTTCATTTTTTCAGAACCACCCCTTAGTTGTAAATTATGGTTTTGAATGGGAACTGATAAGTTTACAAGATCTTTAGTATTACTATTCGGGTATTTGTCAGGATCTCCTGCGTTCAAAGCATCATAATTAGCTATCAGATCTTCTGCAAATGGTATTGTTGTCAACCCGGGATTTTCATTCCGATATGATTCATTTCGCATTCTCATATAATCTTTAGCATCCGCAAGTTTTGGATAGTAAGTAGGTGTTTGCCATCCATAATAGGAGTTAAGTGTCAGGGTAGGTGCACCTATCTCTCCTTTTTTAGTGGTAATCAGGATAACGCCGTTAGCACCTCCTAATCCATAAGGTGCAACTGCAGCAGCATCTTTCAGAACAGATACCGACTCGATAATTGTCGGGTCAACCTGATTGATGTTATCCCTTATAATACCATCAACAACGATTAATGGAGTATTTGTCCCGGTAGTAGCGATTCCCCTGATATGAATGTCAGGGTTATCCTCACCAGGTTGCCCACCATTGGGCCTCATGCTTACTCCGGCCAGTTTTCCGGCAATGGAATTGGAAATGTTAGCAACCGGTATCTTGGCAACCTCATCTCCCTTCACAATACTCACTGATCCGGTAATTGTAGTTCTTTTCTGAGTACCGTAACCAATTACCACAACTTCCTGGAGACTTTCCAGTGTTGGAACCATTGAAACATTGATTATTGTTTTTCCTGCAACAGGGACCTTCTGGGTAATATATCCCACAAATGAAAAGACAATTACAACATTTTGGTTAGGTATATCAACGGAGTATTTTCCGTCAACATCAGTAATAGCCCCAAGCGTTGTTCCTTCAACCTGAACGGTAGCGCCTGGTAAAGGATCGCCGGCTTCATTTGTAATAGTTCCGGTTATTCTCTGCTGCTGCGGAATTGCAGTTGCATTATTTTCGCCGTCAACGGCACTGAGAACAGTCTGATTGGAAGCATCATTCGTGTATGTATCCTGGGAGTATGCTTTACTTTCGAATACACTGAAGATTGCTACCATAAATAGTATAGTAAAGAGTCTCGTAATTTTAAAGAATTTTTCCGAACACAATTTAAAATCTGTTCTTAAAAAGAAGTTGATTTTTTTCATAATTTAGATTAATTTAATTATTGCATAACAACTTACACCAAAGTTTTAGTTGATGTTAATGATTGTTTGAAAGGACAGGTAGTGTGGGTATGATTCACCTGTTTTTTGAGAGAAGCTAAGTGTTTAATGCATCATAAGCGGTAGTTTTTAGGTTAAGTTTAGTTTTTTCTATTTTATCTTTGGGTTTACTTATAAATTTAGGGGTTACTTATAAATAAAGTACTTCTTGATAAGATTGGTTTCTACAAATGTATTATTAAGATTTTATTTAAACAAATTTTTACATCCTTGTTTTTTGTGGTTATATGGTAAATACAAAACGGGTACTCTCCCCGGGGTCCATGGTGCTTTTATTGCATCAAGTTGTTTGTCAAGTCTCTGCAGATCATCTCCTGCTTTCTTAACCCTATTGAGAACAGGAGGAAACTCAGATTTCAGTACCTCGAGTTGATCTTTGGCTGTCTCCTTTTTCTTTTGGGCTATTCCAGGATTTATGCAGATTAAAAATCCAAGAAGAAATGAGATGAAAAGACCTTTTTTCATAATGTGATGATTTAACAGATTAGGTTTTTTTGATTCATGCTAAGATAAGAAAATCATTCTCATACCTCTTCAGGTTATACCGGAATTTGTTTACTTTGTTGGATATTCTACAACATATAAAAATGGAAGAAATTTCAGATATTTTACTTAATCGCAAGACAATACGAAAATATTCATCAGAACCTGTTGATGATAAGCTTCTTAATGATCTTCTCACGATGGGTTGCCGGGCTTCTACAACCGGGAATATGCAGGTTTATAGCATTATCATAACCAGGGATGAAGAAAAAAAGAGAGAGCTTGCACCATCCCATTTTAATCAGAAGATGATTACTGAAGCACCTGTTGTTCTGACTTTCTGTGCAGATTTTAACAGGTTTATTAAATGGTGCCGGT
>JAUYBT010000232.1 GCA_030692905.1 Bacteroidales bacterium | reverse complement strand
TGCTAACAATTTTTTTACCGTTCGCGTGTCCATTCCCAGGAATGAAGCAATCTGGGGTGGGGTCATTCCGTTTCGGTGTCGATGATGTAACTCGTGATACATAATCCATTTATTATCAAAATTTTTCATAGCTGACTGGTTTGGTTTAGATACCAAAAGTCAGATTAATTTCTTTGAGGCTTTTTAAGAGCAAATTGGCCATGGCCAATTTGCTCTTAATCCTCCAGCTTTTCTTTTAAAAGGGAACTTAACGAAGGGAGGGTAATTTGCATTCTTATTTACCGAATACTTGCATCCTTATTTACCGAAATCTCGTATTCTTAATTGCCGAAAACTTGCATTGTTATTTACCGTTTACACCTTTTTTTTTCTGTCATATTCGTCTTAGCTAAATCCTGACTTACAACGACCTCCTTTAGATAAAAGTCTAAGTTTAGGTTATCATTTAGAGATTCAACATATTGATCTATTCTCTCTTGTGATACATTCATTCCAATATCATGAAAATATGCAGAAAGAATGAAGAGGGCTTTCTCGAATTTATTTAATACTGAAGTATTTAATCTTTCGCCGATTTCTAAAACACATTTTGCATGTTGTGAAGAATGATCAGTATATTCATTAAAGACATTCTTAATATTATCAAGTTCTTTGCTAACAGCTACAACTTGGGCATTAACATAATTGTATAAAACAATATCTTCTAATCTGATCTCTTCAAAAAAACTCATTTATAGAACGTCATTGAGTTGTAAATTCCTAACTATTGATAAAAAGGTCTATCTTGCATAGCAGCCGAATATGGATTATACACATGGTGTCTTTGTACTTTTTCTCATTTTATCTTCCCCGCCTATTCTATCTCGAATTGACTTTAAAGCTTGAAATTATGTATAATTCTTTATTGTAGCAAAATAGATTACTCAAATCTGTGGAAAAATCGGTCATATTGACCACCCTATACCGTTTTTGAGAGACCATGCTTAACCGGATGTAAAAGACCACATCCTAAGTTAACTGTATCGACTCCCAATAAACCGGACAAAAATCTGATTTCAATTTAGTAATATTTATTGATTTCCAAATTAATTCATATTTATAGGATGGTCGGTGGTAATTACCACCATTTTTTTCTTTCATCAATAATTGAGAAACGACGATATAAATTATTTACTTGTTAAATGCCAAAATCCACACACGGAACATTTATATGCTGACAAATCTTTTACACCTTTATTCTCCTGAAGATAGTCTATTGATTCTTTTGCATCAATAAATGAATTATATATGGTCTTTTTACATGGTGACTCAATAGGATATATCTTTCTTATGCGAGATGGTTTATATTTCATTTGGATATGTATTTTTCACAACACATAGTTAAATATAAATATTTCTGAAATAATAGTGTATTTACAAAACTAATTAAGAATCGCTTAAAGTGCGTATTAACTGGAAAAGCCAGCGGCCTTGAGAATATTTGGCCGGATCATATTGACCACCAAGAGCCTGCGTTAAATGCTTGTTGTTAGAAAACTGTCTTGCGGTTTGCGTTCTTGTTCATCATCTGATCCCGAATCGATTTAAATGGAGAACCAGCATTCCAATCCGGAAATTCTCTTATAATACTCAGGTTATAGCCAACTTCAAAATAGACCTTAATATCTTCAATCATCCCATTGAAATTCCATTTATCGGGTTCGTAGTTATCGGTTGGTTTATGATAATTAGCCATTACCCATTTCTCTGATTCCGCCAAAGCCCATTTTTCCCCATGTTCAACATCATCAATCCCTTTTGAAAGGTATAATGACGGCACTCCCTTCTTAGCAAAGCTGAAATGATCGGAACGGAAATAACTTCCCTTTTCAGGAGTAGGATCGGGATTTGCATATCGTTTGTACTTATTTAAAACCGCCACAGCATAATCGTCGAGTTTGGAGTTCCCAAAACCGATGATAGTCATGTCTTTTGTTTTCCCGGAAATATTCAGGGCATCCATATTTATCACGGCCACTGTTTTATTTAATGGAAAGAGTGGATTTTCGGCATAAAATTTACTACCAAGCAATCCCTGTTCTTCGCAGGTAACAGCAAGAAAAAGGATAGAACGATTTTGATTTTCCGGCAGTTTAGTAAAGGCTTCAGCAATTTCAATAAGAGCAGCTGTTCCGGTAGCATTATCGACGGCACCGTTTAAAATAGAATCTCCTTTAAAAGCAGGATTGACCCCAAAATGATCCCAATGGGCTGTGTAAATAATATATTCGTCAGACTGGCCTGTTCCCGGCCAGACAGCAGCTACATTGTTCGATTTTGTATACTCCACCTGATTTTTAAATTGAATCGATGCCTTCAGATTCATATTAACAGGTTTAAATCCACGTTTTGCCGCAGATGTGATAATCTGGTTGTAATCTAAGCCGGCCGATTCAAATATTTTTTGTGCACTCTCTGTTGTCACCCAACTCTGCAGTTGAAGGTTCGACCTGGAGAGGTCATTATCAACAAGATAAAATTGAGATCCGGACCAGCTATTCTGAACGACAGCCCATGGATAAGCGGCTGCACCTGTTTCATGAATAATAATTGCAGCACTTGCTCCCTGACGCGCCGCTTCATCAAATTTATAAGTCCATCGCCCATAAATAGTCATAGCTTTCCCGTTAAAAAGATTGGTGTCTGAAGTGGCATAACCGGGATCGTTCACCAGCAACAGGACAGTTTTCCCTTTTACATCGAGTCCATCATAGTCGTTCCACCTGTTTTCGGGGGAATTGATTCCATAACCTACGAAAACAATATCGGAATTGTTGATCTGAACAAGTTCGCTGATCTGGGGAGTACCACCGATAAAATCATCTGAGAACTTTAAGCTAATATTACTTTCCCCTCCACTGATATCAAGTTTCATGGAAGCATCGGCAGTAAGTTTCATCAGTGACATTCCCTGAAAATAGCTATCCTTATTAGCCGGTTTCAATCCAATTTGTTTAAACTGTTCTGCCAGGTAACTTATCGTTTTTTCTTCTCCTTCAGTTGAAGGAGCTCTGCCAAGAAAGTCATCTGAAGCAAGAACAGAAATACGATTTTTCATATCCTCAACAGTAATTCCTGCTTAAGAAGGTTTGATTCTACTGTTTTCTACATTACAGCTGACAAAGACAATAATGGTCAATAAAATTAATGCATTAATTTTTTTAAGCATAATGGTTCTTCCGGTTTAAGATTTATCAGAAAAGTTACAAAAGTTAATATCGGCTTGTAAATAAGTGAATTTTTGAAATGAATCAAATTAAATATCCATTTTATTATTAAAAAATTCCCTGATTAATAAAATCACCCTCTCTCTCCTCTTTTCGCTTTGCGGAATCTACGTTTCGCTTCGACAAGTTGGAAAAGCCAGTGGCCCTGACCATAGTTGGCCGGATCATATTGACCACCAATAGCCGGAGTCAAATGCTTGTTGTTTAGCTATGTATGTTAATTATTATCTAACCGGCCAAATGTGGTTAAGACGTCCGGCTTTTGCAATTAATCATATAAAATGTTGCATATTATCATCAAAACAGTTATATTTGACGATAATATACGACATAAACAATGAAAAGCAAAAAACAAATACTTTTTCCTAAGCATCAGAAACTATTAGAGCAATTCGGAGAGAACATTAAACTGGCA
>JAUYBT010000096.1 GCA_030692905.1 Bacteroidales bacterium | reverse complement strand
TACTGTATATTGAAGAGCGCCATGTTCTTCAAGAGTTGCTGCTATATTGGCAACTGTAGATCCCTTTTGTCCGATTGCAACATAAATACAATAAACCGGTTTACCCTTTTCAAAGTTACTGCGCTGATTAATAATAGTATCAATGGCAATAGCTGTTTTGCCTGTCTGTCTGTCGCCAATAATAAGCTCCCTCTGTCCGCGACCGATTGGTATCATCGCATCAATTGCCTTGATACCCGTCTGAAGAGGTTGTTTAACAGGCTGCCGGAAAATAACCCCCGGAGCTTTTCTTTCAAAAGGAAGAATAAACAATTCCCCTTTTATCGGACCCTTCCCGTCAATTGGCTGGCCAATAGGTGTTATTACTCTTCCTAATAATCCCTCGCCAACTGCGATAGAGGCAATCCGTCCGGTTCTTTTTACGATATCACCCTCGTTTATCTCCTCTGTAGGACCGAGTAATACTGCTCCGATATTATCTTCTTCAAGGTTCAAAACTATTGCTTCAATCCCATTTTCAAATTCAATCAGTTCGTTCGACTGTACATTTGAAAGTCCATAAATACGGACGACCCCGTCACCAACCTGAAGCACAGTTCCGACTTCTTCCAGTTCAACGCCAGTCTGTATTCCTTCCAGTTGTTGCCTGAGAATTTTTGAAACCTCTGCTGGTTTAATATTTGCCATATTATATCCTCTTAAAATTCCTTATTAACAATTTTCTGATTTTAGGGAGTTATTACACTTCCTTTAAGCTCTTTTTTTATCTTCCGCAGTTTATTCCTTATGCTGGCATCAATGTAATTGTCATCAACCCGTAGGATAAAGCCGCCAATTATGTCAGCGTCAATATTTTCTTTAAGCTCAACCTTAGTCTTGAAAACTTCCGAAATAAGATCTGCTATTTGCTTTTTGACGTTAGCCTCTACCATAACTGCTGTTGTAAGGACAGATTCTGTTATTCCCTTGTGTTTCATTGTCTCGTGGATGAATACCCTGGCAATTGCGGGAATATAGCTTTCTCTGCCATTTCTCACAACCAGATCGATCAGGGAAAGAGTGATTTTCTCCACGTTATCTCCAAGCATTTTGTGAAATATCGCTTCCTTTTTTGAGGGAACTATGATAGGACTATGAAGGAACTCTTTTGCTTCCGGAATTTTACAGACTTCCGAAATAAAAATCATATCCTGATTAACCTTATCAAGTATCTTTTTTTCGAGCGCTGATAGGAATAAAGCTCTTGAATACCTTACTGATATTTTGCTGTCGTTCATTACCGATTTTACTTCCTAATTCTTATTGAAATCAATCTCTTTGAGGTAATTATCAATCAGTTTCTCCTGTTCTCCTGTCTGCTTAAGTTTTTCACCCAGCAGTTTTGAAGCAATCTCAACTGACAGGGTTGCAACCTGCTCGTGAATCTCAGAAAGGGCTTTAATCTTTTCCCTTTCAATCCCCGTTCTTGCTTTCTCAACAAGTTTTTCAGCCTCCTCTGCCGCCTTTCCTTTGGCTTCAGAAATAAGCTTGTCGCGCACTTCTCTTGCTTCCTTAAGTATACCCTCACGCTCTTCTCTGGCTTTGCGTAGGATTGCTTCATTATCGCTCTGCCATTTTAACATTTCCTCCCTGGCTTTTTCAGCTGATTCAAGAGAGCCCTTAATCAACTCATCTCTTGCTTTAACTGCATTCAGGATAGGCTTCCAGGCAAATTTTGTCAGGATCAGAAAAAACAATCCAAAAATCAGTGCTGACCAGAAAAGTGTTCCGATTGCAGGGGTGGTAAGGCTGCTAGCTAATAATATCATATAAGTTGTTTTAACGATTTCAATAAAATGAAGCACTGCAACCAACCGTTGCAGGCTTCATAATTTCTTACTAAGCAAGAAGAGCTACCACAACTGCAAACAATGCAACACCTTCAATAAGGGCTGCAGAGATTATCATTGCTGTCTGGATCTTTGAAGCAGCTTCAGGCTGTCTGGCTATTGCATCCATTGCCGAGCTACCTATTCTACCGATACCAAGTCCTGCACCTATTACTGCGAGACCTGCTCCTATTGCTGCCAATGTTCCTGTCATAATACTTGGTTTTAATTAAACAATAAAAATCAATGATGTTCCTTTACTGCCAGGCTTACAAACAAAGCTGACAATAAGGTGAATACATATGCTTGAAGGAAAGCCACAAGAAGTTCGAGACAATCCATAAAAATCACAAAAATAACTAAAACCGGAGCAACAGCTAATGATTTGAAAATAAATATTATACAAACCAGGCTAAGAACAATTATATGCCCGGCTGTAATATTCGCAAACAAACGGACCATTAAGGCAAATGGCTTTGCAAACATTCCCATAATCTCTACAGGGATTATTATTGGTAATAGCCAGAATGGGACTCCGGGAGTAGCAAGAATATGTCTCCAGTATGCTTTGTTTCCGTTAAATTGTGTAATGAAAAATGTGAACAACGCCAATACGAGTGTAACTGCAATATTCCCAGTAACATTGGCGCCGAATGGCGGAGGAAATGGAACAATTCCCATTATATTATTAATTAGAATAAAAAAGAATGCAGTTAGCAGGTAAGGCATAAACTTTTCATATTTATCCTTCCCAATGTTAGGGATTGCAATATCATCGCGGACAAAAAGTATGATTGGTTCAAGGAAACTCTGAATCCCTTTAGGATGACTGATTCCTGTTTTCTTATATGATCGCGCAAGCGACAGGAATAACAACAGGCCAATTATTGCAGCAGATAACATCCCCACAACAGTTTTTGTCATTGAAAGGTCAAGAGGAAGATTTTCTTCATCAACATGCCCCTCCTCATTTACCAAAACAATTTTCCCTTTCAGGTCGCCTTCCTCTTCAAGCCTGAAACCTTTATACTCATGACCATGAGCAAGCCGTTTTGAAGAAAAGATATTCAGACCGGTCTCCTTGCTGAATACAATAACAGGCAGATATATAGCAACACTCTCTCCATTCTTTTTCGTAAGAATATGCCACTCATGCGAATCAGCAATATGTTCAAGAATATATGTGCTGGCTTTGAATTTTTCTTTACCCTCCCCTTTTTCTTCAACTTCCTGGCCAAAGGCTTGAATAGTTGTTCCCGCAAGGAGAAAAAAGAAGAAAAAACCAATTAAATTTTTTGTTTTCAAATCAATATCAGTTTTATAAAGATTTGTTTTTCAGTGTTTTCAGTATAACCCATATCGAAAACAAAGTGAGTGTTAAATATAAAACAAAAAATATTAAAACAGATGGCAAAGATGTTTTTTTAGCAACAATAAACCAAACAAGAGCTAATACCATCTCAAGCAGAAACTTCAGGCTTACAGAGACCAGACTATGTAGTGTCTGGCTGTCTGGTTCTTTGGTCTGACCTCTTAAAAAAATGACCAGAGTTATAAGTGCAATTATTGAAAAGACTGAGGATAGAATGGCAATATCGCTGAAGAAGAGATTGAGGTTTGCTACTGAAACCAGTAAATATCCTGTGCCAAGTAACAGTATATTCAGGAATAACAGTAATAAAATATATTTATGAAGTGGTTTCAAAAATGTGGATCACTTAATAAAATCTTTCACTGCAGTGTATATTGCTGCAAAAACTCCAAGAAGGGAAAGGATTATTGTAAAAACAGGTTTTTCGAAACCCATCAGTTTATCAAGTTTTATACCACCCCAGGTTGTAACAAGAATTATGCCTATCATCTGGAATGCTATGCCTGTATATTTGGCGTAGTCTTTTATCCCGCTATTTTCCTTGTTTTTCTCCTGATTTTTCAGGTTCTTTTTCTTTTGTGATTGCTGCTCTTCCATTGTCTTCATTATCAGTCATATTGCAATTCCCGGAGAATTTTGCTCCCGGTTCTATAGAAAGTTTTGAAGTAACTATATCACCGTGTATTTTTGAAGATGCTTTCAGGTTAAGTAACTGACCAACCGTTATTTTACCTTCAATTATGCCTGAAACTTCTGAGTTTTTACAAATAACTTCCCCACTCACCTTTCCGGTTGGACCAATAACAACTTTCCCTTTTGTGTTGAGATTTCCCGTAAGAGATCCATCGATACGGATATCACCATTGGATTTTATATCACCGGTTATATCTGTTCCATTACTAATAAGGTTAATCGTGGTGCTATCAGTCTCGTTGTACTTTGCCATAATATTTAAAAATTTAGAGATTCAAACTTAATAACTCACAAATATAAAAACTATTGCAGATAAAAATAAAAAGGGGAAAGAAAAAGGGGGTATTTATATCAGAAAGAGATGACTTATTTGGGATCGTATGCCCACTTCAGGTAGATAGAGCCCCAGGTAAAGCCACCACCGAATGCGGCAAGTATCAGAATATCTCCTTTTTTAAGTTTTTGTTCATATTCCCAGATACATAAGGGAATTGTAGCCGAAGTTGTATTCCCATAATTCTCGATGTTGATCATTACCTTTTCGGGAGCAAGTCCCATCCTTCGTCCTGTAGCTTCGATAATACGAAGGTTTGCCTGATGCGGAACAAGCCAGGCAATGTCTTCCGATTTGAGATTATTCCGTTCCATAATCTCTGCTGTTACATCGGCCATGTTTAAAACAGCAAATTTAAATACAGTCTGTCCTTTCTGATATATAAAGTGCTCTTTAGCATCAACTGTTTTATGAGAGGCAGGCTTAACAGAGCCTCCGGCTTTCAGGTAAAGGTATTTCCGACCCGACCCGTCAGTATGAAAAATATAATCCATTATCCCGAATTCCTCTGCGGTAGGTTCAAGCAGAACGGCTCCCGCTGCATCTCCAAAGAGAGGGCATGTGGTCCGGTCAGTATAATCGGTAATTGACGACATTTTGTCGGCTCCGACAATAATAACTTTTTTATACCTGCCGGTTTCAATATAAGCTGCTCCTGTCTGCAAAGCAAAAAGAAATCCCGAACAAGCTGCATTAAGGTCAAAACTGAATGCATTTTTAATTCCGCACTTATCAGATATGATATTTGCAGTTGCCGGGAAGAACATGTCGGGGGTAACGGTGGAACAAATCAGCAGATCAACATCTTCAGGTGCAGTATTGGTTTTTAATAGTAAACCCCGGACAGCCTGCTCTCCCAGAACCGAACTTCCACGCCCCTTTCCTTTAAGAATTCGTCTCTCCTTTACTCCGACTCTCTGCATGATCCATTCGTCGGAGGTATCAACCATTTTTGAAAGTTCCTGATTTGTCAACTTGTATTCCGGAACCCAGGCATTGATACCAGTAATAGCTGCTCGTATTTTTCCCATAATTATATTGCTTCTTTAATCTTTTGAGCCAGATTGGCATGTACAACTGCCCTAGTCTGAAGAACCATATTCATTATGGCTTTCCTTTTAGAAATTCCATGCCCGATCACGACATTGGCATTAATCCCGACTATTGGCGTCCCTCCAATATTTTCGAAGTCAAGACGATCAAAATATGAGTCTTTAAGATTTCTGGATTTATAGATATGATGGAATGCTTCTGCCTGTTTAAGAATAACATTCCCTACAAAGCCATCACAAACTATAACATCAGTCATCGTTTCGCGGAAGAGTGCATTTCCTTCAATATTTCCCGCAAAATTCAGTCCGGGATGTTCTTTCATTAACTCATACGCTGCTTTCACAGCAGGAGTTCCTTTTGTTTCTTCCTCACCGATATTGAGTAACCCGATTGTTGGATTCTCTGTTCCCAAAATATACTTTGCATAAATGCTTCCAAGTATCCCATACTGAAGAAGTACATCCGGTTTACAATCAGGATTTAACCCTATATCAAGGATAACTGAATCGCGGTTATCAACACATGGTAAGACTGTTGCAAGAGCCGGTCTTAAGACACCGGGGATCACATTGACAGTATAGCTTGCTCCTACCAGCATTGCACCGGTATTTCCAGCACTGCAAAAACCATCAAGAACATCACTTTTCAGCATTCCATAACCAACTGCAATGCTTGAATCCTTTTTCTGTGAGAAAGCTTTTGCCGGGTGATCAGCCATCTCAATTACCTGGGATGTGTGTACAATTTCAAACAGGGATGGCTCTATCTGCATCTCACTCAGTTTCCTGTAAATGGAAGCTTCATCTCCAATAAGGACAAGCTTCTCATTAACTGATAAATGCTGCAGTGAATCAACTGCGCCCTCAATGATTGTATCAGGTGCAAAATCACCACCCATGACATCAAGACCAATTCTCATATTACATTTTTTAAGTTAAGAGAAGTTAAGCTGTTGCCTTCTTCTCAATAGCAAGTTTGCCTCTGTAAAATCCGCACTCAGGACATACCCTGTGATACAGAACCGAAGATCCGCAGTTTGAACATCTTGCCACTGTAGGCGCAGTTGCCTTGTAGTGTGTTCTGCGCTTATCTCTTCTGGTCTTAGAATGTTTGTGTTTAGGATGTGCCATTTTAAATTTATTTAATTATCATTCATTAGTTTTTTCAATTCATCCCAACGTGGGTCATTTTCATTTTCCTCTTCAACAATAAGCTCTTCAAGTTTTTTCAACATTTCCGGATCACAGGTGCTATTCCCATTATTATCATCAGGGTGCACCCTTTTAATCGGCAGAGCCAGAAGAATAAATTCATATATATGCTGCTGCAGATCCAATTCATGCTCGTCGGCCGGTACTGAAAGAATGTCCGGATCAATATCTTCAATGCTTTTCCCAAACTTAACAAGAAGCCTGTTCTCACAATTAACAGGTTGGAAAAACATCTCCAGACATCGGTCACAGCATATTCTAACGCTGCCGGAAATCCTTAATACAAAATCTAAATGAGAAAATCTTTTATCCATCTCAATATTTGCAATAAGGCTTCCTCCCTTAACTTCCGACTCCTCAAACTGTTCAAAAAACTCTTTCCCAATCTCAAAATCAATAGTGTGGCGTCCTTCTTTCAATCCGCTTAACGGTATGGCATATCTTCCGGACATCTCTTCAAATTTTGGTTTGCAAAAATATGAATCCTTCTTCAATTAAAAAAATTATCAACAAAAAAGTAACATTTATTGCCTTAAAAGACCAAATACCGATAGAAATACGCTGTTTACCGATTTTCTCTTAGTCGCTCTTACAACGAGAATTACTTTTGGTACAGATTTAATAATTTCAAATATGAGACACATAGATTATCATCATTTACGAGACAGGGAACATCATCCCAGGGTGGGAATAGGATTGTTTTTCATTGTACTGGGGTTGGCACTCCTCGTTGCCACCAATGACCTGCTTAACCTCGGGAGCGTCAGCAGCTATTTTACCTGGGAGACAGCAATGGTATTCATTGGAGTATTGCTTTTGCTTAACCTGCAATTCACCGGAGGTTTATTACTTATAGCCGGAGGAACATATTTTTTACTGGACAACTTCTTTGTTGTAACCCCGGAAATCATCAAAACTTTCTATTGGCCGGCAGTAATTGTTCTAATCGGTGTGTCATTTATTTTATCTTCATTTTTTAAACAAAAAAACTAAAGTAATTAATTCAGAAACAAATAAATTTACAATTATGGAAACAAATGAAAACTACAGAGATGAGAACCGCCCGTACAGGCGCGAACATCATCATCTTCAGAACAATCGAGCCATTATTGGTGTGATACTTGTCCTGGTTGGGCTATTCCTTGTAATGAGGAACACTGGTTTCTTCCCCGATTTTATTTATCATGTTATTTTCAGTTGGCCGATGCTGCTTGTAACAATAGGTCTGGTAATAACCATCGGATCATCGGGAGGAAAAACTTCAGGTATCATTGTTATGGCTGTTGGAGCATTTTTTCTTATCCCT
>JAUYBT010000160.1 GCA_030692905.1 Bacteroidales bacterium | reverse complement strand
GTGATTCAGCCCAGTCCCTTAAACATTTTTTCCAAGGGGATCAGTGAGCAGGTAGGAAGTCAGGTGAGTCTCAACAATAATGAAGTTCCCACTTTTGCTACCGGCATTACTACCATGTATGAGAACCAGTTTCTGAACCGTTTTGTCAGTATGGATTTTATAAATATTCTCGCCATCATAATTTCACTGATTGGAGTGATTTTATCCTATGATATCTTTTCAAGAGAAAAGGAAGATGGTACCTTAAAGCTATTATTAAGCAACCGGATAAAGCGTTCCGATTTCTTTTTAGGGAAAGCAGGGGGAATTCTCTTGACTTTTATTCCATTATTGCTGGTATGCTATATTCTGGTGTTTATAATACTTTGGATATCTCCTTCGGTAAGCCTGTCGGCAGATGATTATGCAAGAATCCTGTTATAGTTTTTATTCAGCCTGCTCAATCTTTCGTTTTTTATCTTCCTGGGAAGCTATATTTCCAGTAAAACCAGGACTTCTTCCACCAGCCTGATCATTAACCTCTTCATTTGGTGCTTTTTGTTGTTCCTTCTTCCCAATGCCATGTCGTACCTGGGGAAAAACCTTGTTAAAAGCGAGAATTACAATATTGTTAAACTGAATATGGGAGAACTGGGACATGAGTTAGTGGATAAATATGGTGAGTTACAGAAACAGTTGCTAAAGGAAACAGGAATGGTAAATAGACGTTGGAACCTTTGCGCCGGTTGGAATTATGGTCCGATAATGGTGTGCTTCACCACGCTTGATGTAATGAACTACGAGCGAACTTTGCATGAATTAACTGCACCGATGGTATTAGATTATGCCAATAAAAAATGGCATTTGCAAGAGGCCTATTTGAACCGCTTGTATCACCAGCAGAAAATAATAAAATACCTTTCCTGTTTGTCGCCTTCGGAGATTTTGAAATATGTATCGGCATCGCTTTGCAAATCTGATATGGAAAGTCATATTGATTTCATGAATCAGGCCCGGAATTACCGTGAACAATTCTTTAATTATTATAAGGAAAACAAAATCTTTTCATCCTATAATTATTTCTCACCTCATAAGGAATCAGAGATTCCGAAAACACAGGAAGAAGCAGAAAAAATGCAGGCACAATGGAGATCGACGGCCAAACCTGAATCGACCTTCGATTTGTCTTCGCTTGGATATGTTCCCACAGCAGGATTACCCCGGTTTACTTATAGTGAAAGGGGAATTATCGACGGATTGTCGGATCAGCTATGGATATTTGCTGGTCTGATTGCAGCCTGTATTGTGCTTATATGGATCACTTACAGGTCATTTATAAAATATGATATACGGTAATTTAATCTACATCTTATGCTAAAAACAATCATCATACGGGAACTACAGGATCATTTGTACAGTCTGCGTTTTATTTTTGCTCTGATGCTCACATTGTTTCTGTTCGGGACTTCATCAGTGTCATTTATTATTGAGTTTAAAGAACAAAAAAGTACATATGAACAGGGAATGTCGAAAATTCGGGAAAACATGAAAAATGTTGCCAATAATGCCTCAAATTTTGCCCAAAACATAAACGCCATTCCCTTTATTCCGCGCAATTCAGCTTTTATTGCATCCTGTCAGGAGGAATCCATGCCCAACACGATCATTTTTTCTGCCTTTAATGTGTATGATTATAATATTTCAAAAGGCAACAGCAATCCTTTTATTCTGCCCTCTAAAAATGTGAATTGGGAATTCATACTGGTGCTGTTATTCAGTTTTCTTGCCATCATTTTCACTTTCGACACTGTATCAGGGGAAAAGGAAATGCGAACCCTGGCATTGGGCTTATCTAATCCGGTATCAAGGGGTGTTATGCTTACCGGTAAGTTTTTGGGTACTGTTATCATCTTGACCATGTTTGTTGTACTGGGCATAGTTGTGAGTATTTTAATACTGTTGTTTTCAGGTCAGACTATGATTACTTATGCAACAGTTGCCGAAATATTGGGCTTCTTGTTATTATCCGTCCTGCTTATAGCTTGTGCAAGTGCCATAGGACTATTAACATCGGTATTGAGTTACCGTGCTAATACTTCACTGCTTATCGGATTAATGGTGTGGTTGATTCTTTTATTTATCATACCGCACACTACCTTGCTATTATCCAATAAGCTGTTTCCGGTTGAATCATCGGAAGTAATTACACAAAACTCCAATAACTCCCGTAAAACAATTGAGGCAAGTTTTCCTGCGGGGAAATGGCATAGCGAAAGTAACAATCCATTTACTCCCGATCATAAGATCAGGGCTAACATGCAGATGGAATTTATGCTGGGTGAAAAGAAAATCAGGGATAACTGGTTTAACTCTCAGTTTTCGCAGTATGTAAACACCAGTAAAATGACCATGATTTCGCCAATGTTCATCTTTGAAATGGGGAATGAACACATGCTGAATGGCGGGTTCCAACGGTTTAAAAACAACTGGGATGATCTACATGCCTATCAGGGGCAATTTCTGGCCTGGTTTAAAGCATTTGATGCCAAAGACCCAAAGAGCCCCCATTGGTATAATCCTTATGAAGATTATTCGACCTCAAAGAGCAAAATAAATATCGAAGAAGTGCCTGTGTACTCCGAAAGTTTTGTTCCCTTTACCCAAAGAATATCCCAAAGTGGAATTTACATTGCTTTGTTGCTTGTATATACAACAATTATATTTTTTGTATCATTTATTTTGTTTGTGAAGTATGATGTGAGATAAACCATAATTATTAATTAAAAAATGAATAAAATGAAAAATTTAAAAATGATTAACAGGGCGTTATTGTTCTTTATCTGTAATTTATTTGTTTTTCATATTCAGGGTCAGGATACTAAACAAAACGAATGGCAATCATTGTTTGATGGGAAAACTCTGAACGGGTGGCAAGCGAATGAAGATAAAGAGGTTTTTACAGTTTCAAAAGGAATGATAGTTGCGAAGGGTGGCAGGAGTCACCTGTTTTATACCGGTCCTATTTCAAATGCAAATTTTAAGAATTTTGAGTTGAAAGCAGATGTGATGACTGAACCGGGGACAAACTCAGGTATTTACATCCACACGAAGTTTCAGGATAAAGGCTGGCTTCAAACCGGGTATGAAATACAAATAAATAATAGCAGTACAGACAAGCAAATGACAGGTAGCATTTATAATATAGTACCTGATTCAATATCTCCTGTTAAAGATATGGAATGGTTTACCATAAATGTAATAGTTAATAATCAAAACGTTGTTGTAAAAATCAATAACAGAACAGTTGCTAATTATACAGAAAGAGACCCTCAAAAACCAATCAGCATATTTACCGGAGGTACTATTGCTTTACAGGGGCATAGTGAAGGAAGTGTGGCTTACTTTAAAAACATCTATATTAAGTCTATCAAATAGTGAGCTAAAAACTATTGAAACCACTTTAAAGATTAGAATTTATGTATTATGTAACAAAAGTTCAATAAATAATTACTATGCAAAACTGGTCAACGATCAGAATCAAAATGACACAAAAACAAAACTATTATTTAAAACTGCATTTTTTTGCATATGAATTAATAAGACTTATTAAAGCATTAAAATTTAATAAATTATCAAGTAACCGTCCCTTCACTGTAAACCACATTTGCTACCCCTTACTGTCCTTCACACAAGCCAAAGGTAGCAAAAGAGGTTTACAGCCCTTCCCGGCTTGTACAACGAGAAAAACGGCTAAAGCACAGAATTACCTTTCAGCGAGACAATTTTAAAATTCGCCCTACAGCTAACGGGCCGGTACAGGCAATAAGCTTATCACAATTTTTGCCCCTCTTCTAGAAATAATATCTTGAAAACAAACATCTTCTACTATAGTATAAACCGTGATTGCGGCTCTGGACAGTTTTGTTTTAACAAGACAATTTTATCTTTCGCCGGGTATGGCAAAAATTTTCTTATACCGGCTGACGGTGGTAACGCTTATTGCCTATACCAGCCATTGAAGAAATCTTGTATGACTAAATTAATGTTAAACAAAGCATATCGTTATCTTGACCCAATCATGAGACAAATAATTCAAATAAAAACTTACTGTTGACGATCAATTAAACGAAAAAGATAGTGACTTTCTAATGAATATTATTGACTTTTGTGCTGTAAAACAAACATTATCAAAACAGTTAGAATTTTTACAACATGACTAAAAAGATTCAATTAAACTCAACGATAACATGTCCTGATTGCGGATTTAAAAAAGAGGAGATAATGCCGACTGATTCGTGTCAGTTTTTCTATGAATGTACAAATTGTAGAAAGATTCTTAAACCTAAAGCGGGAGACTGCTGCGTTTATTGTTCATACGGGAGTGTTAAATGTCCTCCGATTCAGAAGACAGGAAAATGTAACTGTTGACTTAAGGACTTGACAGTTTTAAAAATAAGCCCAACTGTCACCATCTGGACAACTCCTTCATCATAACAAATCAGTTCCACCTACCTGGACTTTTATAAATCTAACTTGACGAGAATATTTCTGCAACCGAGACAGGTTTAAAGTTGGTCGAGTAGGTAAGGGGGAGTTTCACCCCCAAACCTCTCTCAGAACCGTACGTGAACCTCTCGATTCATACGGCTCTTCGAACTCATACAACCAGTAAAGGTTGCAGGCTAATGAAGCAAGCTCATCCTCCATAGGAGTT
>JAUYBT010000122.1 GCA_030692905.1 Bacteroidales bacterium | reverse complement strand
ATTGATACGGAATTTGGTGGTGTTTATGTGGAAGGTTCGCATTCAGGCGGCGTATACGATCGCGAAAAAGAGTTCTGGCAGCAGGCTGAAGTTTTAATAGGGCTGCTCGATGCCTGCATTTTGTTTGATGATGAAAAATACCGGGTGGCATACAAAAACGTTCATCGTTTTGTATTCGACAAATTCATCAACAAAGGTGTCGGTGAATGGTTCCCATTGTTAACCCGCCGGGGCGAACCGATATGGACTCACATGGGACACTCATGGAAAATCAATTATCACACGGTCAGATCGATGATCCAGAGCATTCAACGGCTGGATAAATTGTGGTAGGGTTCAAGCAGGAAATCTCTGTTATCGGCAGTAAGGTAATGCATCTCACCACCCATCCGGTGAAATGTTTTACAATACCTTAAATAATAGGCCGGATTATCAACCGGAGGTTCCCCGTTTTTCTGCCAGTCCCAGTCCGATTTGGCCAGGTCAACGATCAGCATAAAATGGTTGTCGATATGGATATTCCGCTGGATTTCACGGTTCTGTGCCATTGATAATGACTTTTCAAATATCATGGGGGACATTACTACAGAACCTAATGACATATAAACTCCGTAATCGAGTCTGCTGACACTCTCAGCAAAGTAAAGAAAGTCGTTTAAGGCTGTTCTCCCAATAGCCGCCCCGTGGTTCATGGGGTGATTGTAAATAATATCCTGTCCGAACATAGGATGGCCTGTAAAAGGAACTTTTTTCTCCCAGGCACCTGCCTGAACTGAATATTTTTTATAAGGATGAGGGATAATCATGAAGCCTGGCTCCAGCTTAAATTTTTGAATTACTCCCAGCAGATCAATAGCTGCTGCTGCCAGTTCAGGATTTGTTTCAATTTTCTTCTTGGCTTCAACGTTTAAAAATGAAACTTCCGGAATATGAAGACCTTCCTGTGAGATCATTTTCCCAATCGATTCTCCATAACCCAATCCTTCATAGGCTCCTATAACCAGAGCAAGGTTGATAAAAAAGCCGGTTTCATCCCAGATTCCAAACCGGCCATTTTTAACATTTTCACGGACATCTTCACTTGATTTTCCCTGGTAAGCAAATTCCCAGTCGTGAATTATGCCTGCACCATTAGTTGCCAGATGTGTCACCCAGCCTTCGTTGATCAAAGCAATGAGGGTAGGAGCCATTCCATTCTTAATGGTATGAGCTCCGAAGGTGAGCATCACGGATTTCTGTTTTTGTCTGGCGGATCTGATCCGATCCGCAGTTTTTGAAATGAGTTCTATATCCTGATCTGAGAGATTTGCAGGTTTTTGCGAAACAGGAATCTGGATGGTTTCAATAGATACCTTATTAAAACGTTCAGAAAGCTTTTTTATGGCAAGCTGATCCCTGTCAAATTTTGGATGAGGCATTTTACTTTATGTTTAACAGGCTGAGCAATTCAGCTGATTGGGAAAAATCGGGAATAATAATATCTGCTCCTGCTTTTATCAGGCGCGTACGTTTTATCTGGTTAAGACCGTAACGTTTTTTTTCATCGCTTGCCACACCAATTGTAATACCACCTCTTTTATGTGTTTCCCTGATCTCAACCGGTCCGTCACCAAAAGTAGCTATCTGTCCAGTTTCGAATTCCCCGATCATATCCAGGATATGGTCGAGTACTATTTTTTTTGCTTCCTTATTAACATCACCGACGGCGCCAAAGATACCCCCTTCGAAAAGGTGATCATAGCCTAAGACAGCAGCTTCATTTTTCACATCTTCTTTATCCGTGCCACTTGCGAGATATAACTTAACTCCTGCATTATGCAGCTTTTTGAGAAGTGGTAACGCATTTTTCATCGTGAAATCTTCAACAGAAAGTTCTGCACGTTTCAGCTTTCTTTCGCGCTCCTTTACCATCAGCATCAGTTCGTTATTGTAAATTTCTTTGTAACCAAATTCATCAAGCATCTGATCCTCAGGAACACAACCAAACTCACGGATTAAATCAAGCAGGATTTTCATCTGCATAAGGGTTTGTATTCCAGTAGTTTTGTCAATAAATTCATAAACCCTTGACTCTATTTTATGGTACAATGTCTCGTCTGCTTCGTAGAATTTATCTCCTAAAACTGCTTTGATCATCATGGGTGCCATAATATGCTCCCATCCTTCCCGAAGGGTAGAAATTGTTCCGTCATGGTCAAATATGGCATGTTTAATGCAAAGGTCTTTTGGCCATTCTCTGATTATCTCAATCTCAGTGTCTTTCAGATACCTGGCCTGCCTGATATCTTCGGCCATTTCGGGGTGATAGATATAATCAGGATCTTGTCCTATCCGAAGTATTTCAGAGGGAGAAGCTGTACCTGTCTGGAATAATTTTTGAACCGTTACCCCTGCAACATAAGATCCGATCTCTGTTGCAATTTCCATGGGATAACCAACAGCCAGTGTTGCAGCTGCTCCGGCTAAATAACTATCTCCGGCACCTACAGTATCTACTTTTGAAATGATCATCAACCCCAAAGTTTCAGTAACTCCTGATTCATTCACTGCTAAAGAACCTCTGCTGCCCCTTGTAATAAAAAGTGGTTTCTGATATCTGTGGTAAAGAGTTTTTGCGGCATTTAAAGTGTCAGAATATGGTACGATCTCATCTGGCTCTTTTTTTATACCACATAGGAGGGAAGCTTCAGTATCGTTCATTTTACGGTAAGCACCAGTATAAAAGTCAGTGTAGTTCCGGCTGTCGGCAATGAAAATCTTTTCTGGAAAACGGTTAATGACTTCAACCAGCTTTTTTTTGAAATATTCTGTATGGATACCAGAGAGAACCTGCTGATTAATGATAACAAGATCAACTTCGTTAACTTCTTTTTCGAGGTTGTATATCAGCCGGTTGGCTGTCTCTTCAGACAACTTGTTATAATTCCCAAAATCAATCCGGTTCTGTTCTTTATCATCAATATAAGGTTTAATGTAGACATGAGTTGCCCATTGTTCGTTCTGAATCAATAAGTTGTCAGTGTTGATTCCGGCCTTTTTCATCAGGTTAACCATTTCCGGACCAAAAGGGTCATGGCCAATTACTCCTAAAGCACGGATATCTTTAACTTCCATCGCAGCCAGGTTATTGGTCACGTTACCTGCTCCTCCAAGAGAATATTTTTGCTGGCGGACAGGCCTTGTTGCATGACATGTTTCAATGGATATTTCACTTTTCGATTCATCAACAAACCAATATGCATCAAGACAAAAATCACCGACAACAGCAATTTTTACTGAATTGATCCTTTCAATTATTTCCTGCAATAATTCAGCCTTCATCCGTTTTATTTATGGTTACCGTAAAAATGGTTTTCAATTAAAAGACAGAGTGCATGTAACACCAGCAGATGCAATTCCTGGACATAAGCAGTTCGCTTTTCAGGTACATTCACCAGAATGTCACAATACTGTTTCATTTTTCCACCTGTCATTCCTGTTAATCCTATCATTTTCAAATTCATAGCCTTAGCTGTAATACATGCGTCCACCACGTTTTGTGAATTACCTGAAGTGCTTATAGCGATCAAAACATCTTTGTCCCGGCCATAACCTATAACCTGCTGTGCGAATACCAGGTTAGCATCAATATCATTACAAATAGCAGTTGTTAAAGCGGTTTGTGAAGAGAGTGATATTGCAGGCAAACCACTTTCCAGTTTTTGCGCGAGATATTTACCTCTCTCTCCGTAGGCTTCAGAAAGTTTTTCAACAATCTCTTTTTTGAGTGGTCTGCTTAATTCAAAACTTTTCATCAGTTCTCCTACTATATGTTCTGAATCGGAGCAGCTGCCACCGTTGCCGCAAACCAATAGTTTTCCTCCACTGGAATAGCAGTTGATGATCATCTCTGCTGCTTCGCCAATGATGTTTTTAAATGTACCAAGTAAAGGGTGTCTCCCACAAAGCTGACTTAATATCGAATCGTTACTCATTTTTATCCTTGCTTATTATATTATAAAAGTATGAATATATTTAGAACTACTCAAATTCATTTTTGAATACCATTTTGGTGCATAAAGATTCAAACCAACGATTAATTTAAGTTGTATGTCAACTCAAACGTGTAACTTTATCAGTAAATAAATGCCAGGGAAATATAGAAAATAACTTTAATCAGTTTACTGCCAAATCTCTTCAGGGTAAAGAGATTTGCACTAACGACATATCCGTAAAAGCTTGTTAAAGAGATTAAATAATTTTAAAATTATGATCGGGACTTAAATACTTAAAAATGTCAGAAAAAGAAAATCTCGTGCTCTCCGATAAGCAGATCGCCCCAACTGATGATTATATATTTTCAATAATAGGTGAAAAGAGAATCCTTTGGCAAAGCATAATGAATTATGCATCAGAAAACTATAAAGATATTTCCGGCAGCTGGAATTACTATAATGACGGGAAACAGTGGCTATTCAAACTATTGCAGAAGAAAAAAACCATTTTATGGGCCGGTATATTAAAGGATACCTTCAGAATTACCTTCTGGTTCGGGGATAAGACTGAACCCCTGATTAAAAGCAGCGATCTGCCTCAGACGATAAAAGATGATTTCAAAACAGCCAAAAAATATAGCTCAATCAGATCTGTTTCAATTAAAATGAATGACCAGTCAGATGTTGATAATGTGCTGAAACTGATTGCCATAAAGCACAAAATAAAATGACTAAAAAACTTTTTGTGTTATTGCTGTTATTTTTACCGGTCTCTTTGTCTTCTCAGAACATTGATATCCGGATTCTTCGTTCACTGAATTCGCCTCAGACTCTTTTTTCTGACAAATTTTTTCAGTTTGTCTCGAATTCGGATGTTTACATGGTTTTAGGTATTCCGGCTGGTATGGGAACCGTTGGTCTGATAAAGCATGATGATCGGTTATTTAAAAACGCCTGTGTTACACTTGCTGCAACCGCTGTAAATTTCGGAATCACAACTGCTATGAAATATTCATTTGATCGTGAAAGGCCTTTTGTAACATATCCGGATATAACGAAGAAATCGGCCGGAGGAAGTCCCTCTTTCCCTTCGGGTCATACCTCAATGGCATTTGCGACTGCAACATCATTGACCCTGGCATATCCCAAATGGTATATTATCGTTCCATCTTATACCTGGGCAAGTACAGTTGCTTATTCCAGAATGGATCTGGGGGTCCACTACCCCTCTGATGTTCTTATAGGTGCATTGGTTGGAGCAGGGAGCGCTT
>JAUYBT010000065.1 GCA_030692905.1 Bacteroidales bacterium | reverse complement strand
CCTGAGGTTAATGGCTGGTGATGATAAATATATCGAATATAAATACACACTTGCTCCTGATAAGTATATGGTTGACTTTGATGTTGTCTTCAAATCAATGGAAGGCATCATAGCTTCAAATCAGAACAGCCTGACTTTAGACTGGAAAATGTACATTCCCCAACAGGAAAAAGGAAGGCAGAATGAAGAAAATTATTCAACAATTAAGTATAAATATTTTCAGGATGATGTCGATGGTCTGAAAATAAATTCAAAAAAAGAATTAGAGAAAGTTGATATCACTACCAAACTTAGCTGGATTGCTTTTCAGGATCAGTTTTTTTCGTCAGTACTTTTAACAAATGATTTCTTTCTGAATGGCACAGTCTCATCAACACGGACGTTAACTTCCCAAAAATACATCAGGTATTATACATCTGAGGTCGGAGTCCCTTTTAATCCTGGCACTTCAAATGCTATCAGCATGAAGTTGTACTACGGGCCAAATAGTATTACTACTCTTAAAAAAGAAGGGCTCGAGCTTGAAAAGATAGTTTTTCTTGGAAAGAATATAATCGGGTGGATCAACAGATTTGTTATTATTCCAATCTTTAACTGGCTTGACAATTTCATAGATAATTATGGTCTGATTATTCTTATCCTGACAATAATTATCAAGATCGTTCTGTTCCCTCTTACCTTAAAATCTTTCCAGTCGCAGGCAAAAATGCAGGTTCTTAAGCCAATGGTAGAGGAATTAGGAAAGAAATTTCCTAAGAAGGAAGATGCAATGAAAAAGCAACAGGCTACCATGGACCTGTACAAGAGGGCAGGAGTGAACCCGATGGGAGGATGTCTTCCAATGCTGCTTCAGATGCCTATACTCTTTGCTATGTACAGGTTTTTCCCGGTTTCAATTGAATTAAGGCAGGAGCACTTCCTGTGGGCTACTGACTTATCAACATACGATTCAATATTAACCCTTCCATTCACTATTCCAATGTATGGGGACCATGTAAGCCTTTTTACACTGCTTATGACTGCTTCAACATTGCTTACGATGAAGATGACAGGTTCTTCTCCGGGTTCTGATCAACCCGGAATGAAGCTTATGATGTATATGATGCCCGTAATGTTCATGGTGTTTCTGAATAATTTCTCTTCAGGCCTTACCTATTACTATTTCCTTGCAAATATGATTACGTATGGGCAAAATATAATTTCAAAAAGATTTATTAATGCCGATGCAGTCCTGGCAAAGCTCGAGGAGAATAAAAAGAAGACGCTGAAAAAATCCAAATGGCAACAACGCCTTGAATCCGCTGCTAGGCAAAGGGGAATTAACCCTCCTAAAAAATAGATTACTGAACTAACTTTATAATGAGGGTATTGCCCCGGCAATACCTTTTCTTTTAAAAAAGGTTAAAAATTATTAATTTAGTGCTCTGACTCGAAAAAAGTACTAAATTTATTTCTTCCAATTTTTAGGGGAAATGAGGAAAAAATTTAAAAACAAAGATTTAGCCGCAAGGCTGGGCGTATCGGGTACATTAGTATCGCTTGTACTTAATAATAAAGCCGACCAGCAAGGTATCCGCAAGGATACACAGGAAAAAGTGCTCACCCTTGCAAGGCAAATGGGCTATTTTGAATCGCTGCACGAAAAAAATGAAACTTCACCCGTTGAAGATAAGCCTGGTGTTCTGGGGATGATAGTTCCTTCCCTAAGTGATCCCTTTGTCAATCAGATAACACCATATCTTCAAAAAGCATTTTCAAGTATTGGAGTCGGATTCTCTATTGTGACAAAGGATCCGGATGATCAGAGATACGACCGGCTTGTGGGAGCGTTTAAAAAGTTCTATAGTGGTCTTATCCTGCTTGGAGATGCAGCTGATGATTCTACAATAAGGGCACTTCGGACAACAGATTATCCATTCGTCCTTCTTGAAAAATCGGTAAAAACATTACGGCTTAATACAGTCAGCACCGATACTGCTGCTGGTGCTCTTCTCGTTGTTAACCACATTGATAAACTTGGGTATAAAAACATTATAATTATTGCTGATCGGAGATCATTCCGTGCGGATACTACTGCTCTTCAGGATATTATTGATGCTTTTGGTCAGAAACCTGGTGTAAACAGACCAGTTGTTGTTAAACTGGATAAACCGGTGGCTGGTGATGAAATAGACTTTGGCCAGTTCGAAAAATTCCTTCGCCCTCCTTACCGGGCAGATGTTATGATTATTATGAATGCGAGCCTCGTTTACCCAATAATGACTTTGCTCCGGAAAAAGAAGTTACGGATTCCTCAGGATATCGCAGTTGTATCAATGGAGGAAGGAACCGGATTTGATCTTATGTTTTCTCCTGTAACATGCCTGAGAAAGCCTCTTTCAGGAATGTCAACCAAAGTTGCAAACATGATCTGGTCAGAAGTTAAAAACTCAGGTAAAGGAAAATTTAAACGACAGGTTAATATCTCCCCTGAACTTATTGTCAGAAATTCCTGCGGCACTATTTAGATCCGGAATTTATATGAAAACTTCCCTGAAGTTCCTGTTAGTGCTAATAATAACGCTAACTACCGGCTGTACCGGGAAACATCGATAAGTAGCAGAAAATAATACACAATTGTTAACAACTGTTGATATCTGATATTATTCTTCCTGATGCCAATCTTTTAAAATCACTTATATTTGTAATGTTTTGGTTTTACAATGAAATAAAATCATTGTAATGAAAAGGGAATGCGGTATGAATCCGCAACAGTACCCGCTGCTGTGATGCCCGATCGTTTTAACGATGATGGTTTTGTGAAATACCTGCCACTGTCCGCCAGCCAGCGGATGGGAAGGCTTCAGAAAACCGGGATAAGTCAGAAGACCTGCCAGACAAAACCATATTCACAGCTTTCGGGAAAAAAAGCGCCGGATCATCGAATGATTCCTTACTTAATCTCCTGTCAGCCCCGGATAATGGTTATCATATCAAATGATAAGTATTATTATGGAGAAAATTAATAACCAGAAAACTATGAAATCTGTTTCAGGAGCGAGCCTCTTCTTTATTGTAGGCCTTATGTCATTACAATTAAACGGACAATTATCATTTCAAAACGATACCCTGAAAATTCAGGAAGTGGTAATCACGAGAAAACAGATCAGTTCAGAGCAGCCGGGCTTCAAGTTTTATAGTATCGATTCCGCACGGCTAAATGATTACCCGCTCTTCTCCCTGACCGAAGTGCTCAATGAAACTACTCCCTTATTTATAAAATATTATGGTTCAGGAGGTACTGCAACATCTTCATTCAGGGGTACCTCCGCCGGGCATACACAGGTAACATGGAACGGCATCAATATAAACGATCCTATGCTGGGGCAGTCCGACTTTTCACTTTTACCTTCCGGAATGGTCGATAATGTCATGATCAGCTTCGGTGGCGCTTCAATGGATCTGGGTAACGGTGCCATCGGGGGTATTATAAACCTTGAGAATGAACCATACTGGAAGAAGCAGACCCTTATTGATGCCGTTCCGGGTGTAGGAAGCTTCGGAAGATATTCGGGATTAGTGAAAGTGAGTACAGGAAGTGATCATTTCCAGTCTGTTACAAAGGGTTATCTGAACTCATCCCGGAATGATTTCCCTTATTTAGATACAGAAGCTGTACCTGAACCACTTTGGAAAAGAAGAGAGAATAATCAAATCCTGCAGAAGGGTTTCATGCAGGAGCTCTATCTCAGGAAGTCTGAAAATGTACTCTCAGCTCGATTCTGGTACCAGTCGGCATCACGTGATCTTCCCGGCTCAACTCAATACAGATATTCTGGTGAAAAACAATCCGACGAATCACTCAGGAGCCTTGTAAGCTATGATATTGTAAAGGGAAAGAAAGAATACTTCTCAACGGCTGCCTGGATGTTCACAAATCTTAACTATACGAACCAACTCTACTCCATTGATTCCAGGAATAAGGCCAACACCCTTGTGCTTAAGGGGGGAATGACAATGCCTCTCGGGGAGTACTCACGTCTTAAGATTGTCTTAAGTGACGAATTAAATGCTATTGAATCAAATAATTATAATGAGAGTGTCAGACACAACAATGCATCGGTCACTCTATCTGCCGAAAGAAAAAAAGGTAAAAGGTTCGGTGCGGTGATCCTGCTCAGGGAGACCCTTGATGATAAATCATTCATGGTACCTGATTTTTCCGCAGGTTTTGAATTCAGGGTCATCAGGGGAGAAGAACATTTTCTTAAATTAAATTCATCAAGAAATTCAAGGATGCCATCCATGAATGACTGTTTCTGGAATCCAGGCGGAAATCCTGACCTGAAAAACGAATATGCTTATTCTTATGAAATCGGATATAAACTTGACCATCAGATTTCCCAGTCAGTAACGCTTAGTTCTGAACTGGACTATTTTAATATTTATATAAGGGATATGATACAATGGCGTCCGGGTGAATCTTATTTTTGGGTCGCTGATAATATCGGGAGCGTCAACTCATCAGGATTTGAGTCATCATTGTCAGTGAAATATCTGCTTAGTAACCTGTCAGTTAACCTGAATGCCGGATACTCCTACACCAGGGCCAGAGAAATAAATAACGGAGTATCTGAAACCACCGGTAAACAATTGATTTACATTCCCAAAAATCAGGCAAACAGCTCACTTCATGTTGCTTATAAAAGCTTTTATACGACCTGGGTAACCAATTTTACCGGGCGTACTTATACAACTGCTGATAATTCAGGTTTTCTGCAGGGGTACACTATTAATAACTTCACCAGTGGTATGAAATTCAATTTTAAGGAGAATTTTATCGACCTCAGGTTTAAAATTGAAAATATTTTTGATACTTCTTACAAGACAATAGCTTATTATCCTCAACCCGGCAGAACATATTTTCTGATACTTTCTTTACATCTTAAAAAATAAGATATGAAGTTTCCGGTAATTTCTGTCCTTGCCACATTGATAATTCTTTTTGAATCGTGCGGTGGTACAAAGGAAAGTCATCCCAGTACCAGCATCACTGATAACGGGGCATTGATATCAAGAGCTGAGCGATTCACTCTTCAGAAAAATGACAGATGTACTATAGTTACCATCATTAATCCATGGCAGGGAGCGAATGATGTAACCCAGGCTTTTTATCTTGTCAGCAGAGGATCTGAATTACCCGATGGACTGGATTCTTCAATGGTCATTTTTGTCCCCCTGAAAAAGATAGTTTGCATGTCGACTACACATGTTGCAATGATTTCAGCATTAGGTGAAGAGAACACTATTGCAGGAGTGTCGGGAACCGGATTCATTTTCTCAGGTAGTCTTATCAGAAACGTTGAAAAAGGGCTAATAGAGGATGTCGGGTATGAGGCCAATTTAAATAAGGAGTTGATACTTAAGATTTCTCCCGACCTTATAATGATGTATGGAATAGGAAGCGAATCAGCTGGTTACGTTGGAAAAATAAAGGAGTTAGGTGTAAAAGTTGTTTTTAATGCCGACTATCTCGAGACAGACCCTTTAAGCAAAGCTGAATGGGTTAAATTGTTCGGGGCACTATATTGTAAAGAAAGTTTGGCTGACAGTATTTATAATTCCGAAGTTGAAGCTTACAGCAAGATGAAATCATATATAAGCCGGAATATCACTGACAGACCAAAAGTTCTGTTGGGATTTCCTTTTAAAGACACCTGGTATGTTTCACCCGGTAATTCATTTATCAGTAAGTTGATAAGAGATGCCGGCGGGAGTTATCTCTGGCAAAATACCGAATCTTCAGTATCGATGCCTTTCGGAATCGAAAATGTATATTTAAGTGCATTGACTGCAGACTACTGGCTAAACATCGGAAGTGTAAATACCAAAGATGAAATTTCTTTAGTTGATCAACGGCTGGAAGGACTTCCTTGCTTTAAAAATGGAAATTTGTACAATAATAACAAACGGATTACAGCTAATGGGGGAAATGATTACTGGGAGAGCGGAAGCCTTTATCCACATGTAATTTTAAAAGACATTGCGTCTATTTTGCATCCGGAATTATTCATTGATAATGAGTTGTTTTATTACAAAAAAATATATTAATAAACCATTAGTTGAAAACTGAAAATCAGATTGAAACAGCTCACGTTTTATCATACGGAAAACAGCAAAAACTGTTTTTTGCAGGCCTTTTATTCCTGGTTGTCTGTTTCCTCATTCTCGATATATTCTTAGGGTCAGTCAGCATAAAGGCTTCTGATGTGATAAAAGCTATTTTTACCAATACTGACAGTAACTTTGAAACCATAATCCTTAAATTCAGATTGCCGAAAGCTATTACTGCTTTAACTGTTGGTATAGCATTATCATTGAGCGGATTGCAGATGCAGACAGTTTTCAGGAATCCTATGGCAGGGCCAGATGTTCTTGGTATAAGCTCGGGAGCAAGTCTGGGTGTTGCCTTTGTTATTCTTGGTTTTTCTGCTAACATATCACCCGACAGTTTAAAAGGACTTGGAAACTGGATTCTTGTGGCTGCCTCCTGGGCAGGTGCTGGTGCTGTAATGATATTGATTATGTTCATCTCTTCGCGAGTAAAAGATATTATGACCATTCTTATACTCGGAATTATGCTATCAAGCGGGATATCTGCAATTGTGATTATTATGCAGTATTTCAGCAATGAGACAATGTTAAAAGCTTATGTAATATGGACAATGGGAAGTTTAGGTAATCTTACTTCAAGTCAGCTTAATGTACTTCTTATTTGTGTTTCGGTCGGAGTACTACTGAGCCTGTTTTCAGCCAAGATGTTGAATGCGTTATTGCTGGGAGAAAATTATGCCGGAAGTATCGGACTGAATGTCAGGCTTGCCAGGGTAGTGATATTTGCATGTACAAGTATCATGGCAGGTAGTGTTACAGCTTTTTGCGGACCCATCGGGTTTATTGGAATAGCAGTACCGCATATAGCAAGGATACTATTTAAAACTTCCGATCATAAGATTTTAATACCCGGAACAATTCTCACGGGTGGAGCAGTTATGCTCGCCAGTGATATTATTTCGCAGCTTCCAGGATCAGACAATGTTCTTCCTGTTAACGCTGTTACATCATTGATAGGTATTCCCGTTGTTATCTGGGTAATCTTGCGTAACCGGAAATATTCAGGACTATTTTAATGAAAATGAACTTAACAGAAATATTATCTCTCGATTCACTGAAAATCGGGTATGTTTCAGGAAGACATGAAAATGTCCTGCTACCTCCGCTTAATGCTTGCGCTAATAAAGGGGAACTTATCGCTGTTATTGGCAGGAACGGAATTGGTAAAAGCACACTTCTAAGAACCCTGACAGGATTGCAACCATCTCTGGGAGGTGAAATCTTTTATAGTGGTAAAAATATCAGAGATTATTCAAGAATGGACCTCGCACAAAAAGTCGGGTATATATCGACTGAAATCGTGAAGGTCAGCAATATGAGTGTATATGATCTTGTTGCTCTTGGCCGGTTTCCTCACACAAACTGGATGGGTAAAATTGATACGAAAAATCATGAAGTTATAATGGATGCTATCGAGAAGACCACAATGTCAGCCTTTTGTAATAGGTTCGTTTCCGAACTTTCTGACGGAGAACGACAGAGAGCTATGATAGCCAGGATTTTAGCACAGGATACAGGAATAATGGTAATGGACGAACCTACTGCCTTTCTTGATATAGGCAGCAAATATGAGATTCTTCATCTTATGCATTTGCTTTCACATAAAAATGAAAAGACAATAATTTTCTCAACTCATGATCTGCATATGGCTATTAGTCAATCAGATAAAATCTGGCTGATACTTGATAACAGACTCATGGAAGGGGCTCCTGAAGATATTATGATTGAAGGGGCATTTGATCATCTTTTCGATTCATCACCCGTGCAATTTAATTCTGAAAATGGTACTTTTTCATTCAGGAGTGAGGAGAAGGGCAGGATATTTATAGAAGGTGATGGGATCAGAAGACATTGGACAGAAAAAGCAATCAACAGAGCAGGCTTTTCTTTATCAGAAGTGAAGACAATACCTTATATAATTATACCGTCAGGGAACAATAGGGAATGGAAACTTACAACCAACATCTCCTCGGTAGAGTTCAGGTCAATTTATGAACTGGTAAGCTTCTTAAGTAAGGAAGATACCCTGTCTATTTGAAAAACTTCCTGTAATTATCTATGAAGGATGCAATGTCCTCTACAGCCAGTTTCTTGGCAATTATTTTTTTATTTTTATCAAGGATATAAACCATCGGGGTTGACTGAATATTATAGTAGTAGTCAAAACGTGAGCTTCTCTCCGGATCCCATCCATTTATCCATGTTAGTTTATTATCCTCAATATATTTTGTCCATTTTGGTTTATCTGCTGTAGTACATACTGCAAATATTTCAATATTGTCGTCTTTTACTTTTTCATAATAAGCCTTAAGTTTTGGGGTAACCTCTTTGCAATGACCACAATCAGGCTCCCAGAAATATAGTATGGTAAACTCCTTTTTAACATCATATAATGAAACAAATATTCCTTTATATGAGTCCATTACAAGGTTTTCTGCCTTTTTGCCAATCAGATTAGGCCTTATCAACTCGATCTGTTTCCGGAGGTCATCTTTAAATTCTTTTGATACCCAATCGGCTTTCCCTGAAAGATAAATATCATCAGCCAGTTTAACCATTACTGCATCGTGCCCCATTATTTCACTTTCCCTGAAATGGTTAAAAAGATATACAGAAATGAATTGAAATATCTTATTATTGCTTTTGCAATTTTGAATTATTTTGTCGATTTCCTTGTTTATTGAATCGGGTGACTGAATTACTACGCTTGTGAAAAAAGCATTAAGCCTTGCATACAATATTGGTGTCCGGAGTAATCTCTCATCTGTCAGGTCAATATTGTCAAAGAAATGGTCTTTGTTATAATTATAATTCCAAACCCATCTAACCGAATCGGGATTTGGAACTCCCGCAGGAACTGAATATTCAGGAACTTCAAGTGGGAGGAATGCTTTAACCAGTGTTCCAAGCAAATTTCCATTATTCGCACTTACTACACTCTTAAGGTACGATTTCATATTATCTTCCTGAAGCTTCTGTATTGAAGAAAGTATTTTCAGGGAATCGCTGTTCTGCTTATTGTTTTGAACTCTTTTGGCAATAGAGCCTGCTTTCTGTTGCATAGTCATCCATTTTTTCTGGTATTCAATGAATGCAGAATTTTCATCAGATCCTGTAAATTTTAATGTGCTGAAATAATCATTATATGAACAGTTAAGGGCAAAGTACTGATCTTTGGATATCAATATTTCGAAATATTTTTTTCCGGGAAGCACAATCATATAAATACCCTGAGGCAAAACTTCCTGCCCCAACACTATTCCATGGCCGGCTTTATCGAGCCTGATAGTATCATTAATGTACTGCTTGTCACCAAGATGATAAGCCAGATAAATAGCAGAATCCTGAAGTCCGCGAATGGTAATATCAATTTTATAACCATTTTTCAGCTGGCTGAATGAAAATGCTGAAACCATTGACAGTAAAACAGCAAAAAATATATTTTTCATTTATAAGTCAGATTATTAAAGACATCTGCAAAATTAGCTATTGCAATTTCTTTGCCAAAGTTTGTTCAATAAATATTAGGAAAATTTATCGTACTTTTGATTTATCAATCCTGGACTGAAAAATGAAGATTTCATTGCTTATTCCTGTATATGATTATGATATTGTTGCACTTGTACACAGCATGAAAAGTGCCTTGGGGAAAGTTCCTGAGTTCTGTGAAATACTTATTGGGGATGACGGTTCGTCAGCGGAATTCAGAGAAAAATACCGGTCACTTAAAGGTGATGGTGTAAAAGTGATCTCTTCAGAGAAAAATATTGGAAGAGCTGCAATCAGAAACAGGCTGGCTCTTGAAGCTAAAGGTGATTTTTTACTCTTTATTGATGCTGATGTAATGTTACCTGGTACTGCTGAAGCCTATATTCTTAAGTGGCTCCCAATGATTGCTGTTTCCAGGGTATTATGCGGTGGAACATTATATCATGAAAGTCCTCCGGGAGATCCTGACAAACTTCTCAGATGGAAATACGGAAAGAAGAAAGAACAACGGAAAGCAGCAGAAAGGAATAAGCACCCTCATGCAAGTTTTTCAACATTCAATGTTCTTATCGATAAATCAGTCTTCGCTAAAATCCGTTTCAATGAAGAGTTGAAACAATATGGTCATGAAGACACTCTTATGGGCTACCAGTTGAAAAAAGCCGGAATTGACATATTTCATATCGATAATGGCCTTATGCATGAGGGACTTGAATCGAACAAGGAATTTCTAAATAAAACGAAACTGGGCATCGAAAACCTCAGCAAACTATTTGATAATGTTACCGATAAGAAAGCATTTTCTGAAACCGTCAGAATTCTAAGGATCTATAACAGACTCAGATTTTTCAGGTTAACACGCATTTTTGCCGGGATATTTATCAGATATAGGGACCGGATGGAGATCAGACTTGACTCCAGTAATATTTCCCTCAGATTGTTTGGCTTTTATAAAATATGTATGTTCTGCACTTATCGCGAAATTCACAGGAGAAGAAATGTTCTCCCGATTTTTTAATCATTGTTATAATCAGGAAATAAAATATTATTGCGAAGGCAATATAAATATTTCTATAGTAAGCTTATTCGCATAGTATTTATTCTGATCTGCCAAAGTTGCTTTGGGTTGATTAAATATCTAATTTCATAAGATCAACATTGCCATCAAATCTTGTTTCTGCTTTTAGAACGAAATTGAATCTGTCTATCATGGTACAGAGAAAAAAGTCGGTTGGTGGTGAAAAATCAATATTGTCAGGATTAAAGCTTTAATATATCTCACGATTGCACCGGCATTAA
>JAUYBT010000031.1 GCA_030692905.1 Bacteroidales bacterium | reverse complement strand
GGAAAGACCGAGTTTGAAGAGAAGTATAATCTGAAGGTAAATGATTCTGATGGAGTAATATGTTTTAAGAATTTGAAGGTGTATGTAGGAGACAAGGTTTATAACCCTGAAGTAGAGGATATCGGTGTGAGTATTGAAAGTGAGGATTTAAGATCCTGATCTGCTTTTTTCTTTTCAGTGATATCCTCAACCGTTCCATCATAATAAAGAATTTTCCCTTAATGATCGCGGATCAATTTAGCGTTTTCTCTAACGAATATTTCTTTACCATCGCGACAAATCCAGATTGCATCCAGGTCTTTAACCTCACCTTCTTTCTCTATCTGATCAATGAATTTCTGGCGCTGATAGGTAGTACCGACGCCTGATCTATTAAGGTTTATTGCAGCCAGTTCTTCAAAGGAAGAAAAACCAAGCATTTTAACCAGGGCATGATTTGCCAATAAAATCTCACCTTGTGAATTGGTTCTGTAGAGGCCGACAACAGCATCATTGTAAAGAGTGCGAAATCGGCCTTCACTTTCGCGGAGTGCTGTTTCAGCCTGTTTGCGTTCAGTGATGTTGCGAGCAGTAGTATGCATGTATAGCTTTCCTGCAATCGACACACATCTGTTGTTGAACTCTGTGTCTATTTTTGCGCCGTCACTCCGCAGGATCTTTGCCTCGCTGAGAATTTCTTCTCCACCAAAGATTCTCTGATGATACATCTTGTACGCATCCAAATCGGGCAGATCATGAATATCAGGAATTCGCATCTTTAGCAGTTGCTCACGCGAATATCCTGTGAGGTCACACGCCGTATTGTTGACTGCAACAAAACGAGAATCTTGATCTGAGATAAAGATGGAATCGCGTGAGCCTTCAAAGATTGCCTCTTGCCATTCGAGAGCTTGTTTGAGGCTTGTTTCGGCATGCTTGCGCTCGGTGATTTCTTTTTCATATGATGTTTTAACTGAATCAGACTCATGTTGTAATTTCTGCAACTCATTTATGAGTTCATCTTTAGTTTTATTCTGGTAATTCATCAAAATATAATTGTTTTAAATGATATGATGTAGCTCGCCCCGACACGTCGGGGCTCGGTTCATAATTTTTCTATTTTCAAATTACCTCATTTTCAAATTAATTCATCTTCAAATTTTCAAATTGCCCAATAGTAAAAGAAAAGGTACTCCCCTTTCCGACTTCACTATCCACCCATATTTTACCACCGTGTTTTTCAATAAATTCCTTAACTAACAATAACCCAAGCCCTGTACTCATTTCGCCTTCTGTTCCCTTACGGTTGGTTTTTTCATTTAGCAGAAATAATCTGTTAATCAACTCCTTGTTCATACCAATTCCCGTATCGCAGATTTTTATCTCAATAGTCTTATCCATTACGGCTGTTGCCGATACACTAATCTCTCTGGACTTTGGAGTAAACTTGATTGCGTTGGAAACCAGGTTGCGGATAACGGTTTCGAACATATGTGAGTCAGCATAAATCTCTAAATCGTCAGGAAGAGAATAGTTAATTTTAATTTCCTTCTTTCGGGCTGATTCTGTTAACACCTCAATACTTGCAGTAATTTTTTGTTTCACATTAAATGTCTCAGGGTTGAAATCCATCATGCCCCGTTTCAATCTCGACCACTCAAGAAGGTTTTCAAGCAGCCCGTAGATGTTGAAGGCAGATTCCTTCATGTTGACAGTAATCTCCTTAATCTCTTCCAGAGTCATGTTCTGAATTTCTTCTGTTAATATTTGTGTGGCACCAAGAAAGGCGCTTAACGGACCTCGCAGGTCATGTGAAATGATTGAAAAGAATTTATCTTTTTCTGCATTTATGGTCTGAAGCAACTCGTTTTTCAGTTTGATTTCTTCTTCTGCTTTTTTACGTTCGGTGATGTCCCTGCCTATACCCAATTATATTACCCCGGGCATCGCGCAGAGGAACTTTAGTTGTTAAGTTCCATCTTGTTGTACCAGATATGTTACCCATAGATTCCTCGTGATTAATCAAAGGTTGTCCTGAAAGGATTATTTCCTGTTCGTTGGCATAATACTGTGCAGCCAGATCGTGTGGTAAGAGATCGAAGTCTGTTTTGCCAATAACATCGTCAGGACTGGACATACCCATGCGTTTCACCAGGGCATTGTTACAAACGATAAATCGACTTTGGTTATCTTTTGCATAAATTCGGTCCGGCATATTATCAATCAATGTCCGTAATAAATTATGTTCTGCTGCAAGCTCCTCCTCGGCCCTTTTTCTTTTGGTGATGTCTTTTGATATGCCGAATGTACCGGTGATGTTTCCATCTTTGTCGCGCATAGGCAACTTGGTCGTTAAAGACCATGTATCGGGACGATCTTGCCACGTCAATTTTTCTTCCTTGCTCAGCGGCTGACCTGTC
>JAUYBT010000168.1 GCA_030692905.1 Bacteroidales bacterium | reverse complement strand
GAAACTTTTTTCCTCTTTTGTCAGTGAAGGGAACATATCTTCGCAACCTTCTTCATGAGCTATGCGAATCAATTCGGAACCGGTGGAAGGCACTTTAGAGGCGAGCCTTTCTGCAAGACTAAGTACTTTGTTATCAACTTCCCAGAATTTTTCAATGTGAGCTCCTTTTGCTGAATCATAGAGACTTACGTCATAGTTTTCATGAGTATGGGATGAGAATTTTCCGCTTAACTCTTTTCGTCCGGCAGCGGCTACTTTCGGAGGCATTGTATAAACATCTGTTCCTGCCAGAAGTTCCAGCTGGTTGTAATTTCTCAAACTTGCTGCAATAAGTTTTGTTTGCCATGGATTCTCAGCGGACAGGCCTGTCACCCAGTTCTGTGATGAGATAACAGCCATCTCTCCTGCCCCGGAGCCGTCGCCAAGTTTATTGTTAATCATATAAGCGCCAATCCTCCCAAGGAAAACATTAAGGTAGTCAGGTCTGGCTACTCTCGTAACAAGCACGTTCTCACGGGCACTGAACTCAAGTGTGAAATTGATTTTAACACCCGAATCCTTAAGAAGCCTGGCTCCGATCAAACCTTCGGCAGTATATGGAACCTTAACTATAAACTGTTCCGGACATATTTCGTGAAATCTTTTTCCATAATACTGAATAGCTTTAATATCATGAGCGATATCAGTATGCAGTCCAACACTCACGTATCCTCCGAACCTGGAAGCCAGCCTTAAACCATGCCGTGCGTTTAAAATAAAAGCTATCTCTTTAACCCTGTCCTCCTGAGAAAGATCTCTTACAATACTTTTTGCTTCGGAGATAAAAACATCATATATGCCCTTTTGTATCTCATTGTTAAGCAGCGTATTGTTGGTTGTCAACGCGCTCATTTCGGCTGTCCAGTTAGCTTCAGCCTCTTCCACATCACCGGTATCCAACCAGAGTTCTGTACCCGTATTCCGTAATGATTCCCAGAAAGGATCTTTTTTCCCTGTAACATGTTTTTCACTAAGATTCTTCCAAAGAAAATCGCTAATTCTGGTATTTAAGTCAGCCATGGTTTTAATTATTGGTAAGGTTTCAACTAGTTCATTTTATTTTCGACGAATAAAGCAGTTCATCAGCTGTTGGTTGCTGAAATACTTTAAGTCCGGATTTCTTAACTTCTGCGTGATCATTCATTAACGGCATATCAAATCACTTAATTATTTCGTGGCAAAAGTATATAAATTATCAATCCCTCTTATTGATTATTTTTAGCTTTGCATCATTCAGCCAAAAATAAACCAGTTATGAGAACAATTATATTCTTCATTTTGTTTAAATAAAAAAGGACATGCCATTGTATGTCCCTATTACAAGTTTTGTCTTTTGTTATTTGTTTTTTCTGTCAATAACATAAAACAATACAAGGCTGAGTCCGCCGAAGAAGAAGATCATTGCCGGGTAATTAGCATCTTCATCAAGTACCCCGGCGTAGGAAAGAATTGCCCCTGCCATTATACCTAATGCAATGCCCATAAAAAGCATTCCGATCTTCAGAGTCAACTTACCCCAGGCAAATGTAAATTTATGCCCCTCTTTACCCGTGTTGAACAGGCTGGCATCTGCACCTTTCTCAATGAGTGCCAATCTTTCTTTGTTACGTGTTGTGTAGTGAACATACATAATGCCAAATACTGTAGCGAATAATGCGATAAAAGCAACTAATGTTTCCATGACTTTAATTATTGGTTAAAAACTCTTTTTGCACCTTTAGACTATAGTTCCCGGAACCCGGTTACAAAAAAATGATTAATAATTATTTTATTTATTCCGGTAACCAATTCATAACTTTACTCGTCAAACAGGCAGAATGGATTATAAAGGCGACATATTATATATAGAGCAGGTGTTGGCCGGAAAGAGTAATGCTTTCAGTTATATAGTCGACCGGCATAAGAATAAAGCATATAACCTTGCTTTCAGGATATGCGGCAACCATGAAGAGGCTGAAGAGGTTGCACAGGATTCATTTTTAAAAGTTTACAGGTCACTGAAAGGGTTTAAAATGAAAAGTAGTTTTGCCACCTGGCTTTACCGGATAGTTTATAATACTGCGATTTCGCATGTACGAATTAAGAAAAAAGGAGTCCTTTCCCTTGAGGATTTTCCGGCTGATGCTACAGATTTTATAGGGAACAACACAAGCGAGGAAGAGGCAGAAAAGGAATACAGAAGTTCTTTGATTAACTTTGCCCTGCAGAAAATAAACGAAGAAGAACGAGGATTAATAAGTCTCTACTATTATGAGGAGATGAGTACCGATGAAATATCGGATTTAACCGGAATAAGCAAATCAAATATTAAAGTGAAGCTTTTCAGGGCGAGGCAGAAGATGTTGGAAATAATTGAAAAGGTTGAAAAGAAAAAATTAATATATCATGAAACCCACATGATTGATCAAAATTACAATCACTATTGAGAATATTTCATTTTCAATCATGTGTGGTTCCATCAGACCTTAAACAAATAAATTATTAACTGATGAATAAACAGGAAAAATATAAGGAAGATCTTCTAAAGCAGTATATTAATCCTGAAAGGATTGAAAAAGCCCCTGAAGGATTTACTTCAAAAGTAATGATGCGCATTCAACTCGAGGCCGCACTTTTGAAGGCTGCCGGCAGGTTACGGAATAAAAACCTTGTCCCTGTAATTTCTGCCGCTATTACAATTTTATTGATAGTTGCGGCTTTTCTCATTCCCGGAAGTGAAACTGATTTATCAGCACTTCCGGTGGTAGAACTTATTAAAAATATTAAGGTTTCTTTGCCCGAGATTAATCTTACATCAATCTTTAATTTTAATCTCCCTGGGTTGCTGATATATGTTTTTATTGGGATTCTGATACTTACACTGTTCGACAGGGCTCTGAATATGTTATTTCATAGGGAGAAATAGATCTATATGAGTAGTTATTTACTACGCCTTGCATATACGTTGCGTAATTTTAAAAAGACAACGATATGATAAAAAGATTTTACATCACGACATTGATTTTTATGTTCATTCAATCATCGTTTGGACAGAAAATTTCAACCTTTCAGGACAGTATTGCAACCTATTTCAATGAAATTAAAGTTGAGGCAAACAAACATCAACAAATGTGGGCGACAGATTTATATGGACCAATACTTTTAGTCAATCCTAATACAAGACAACTATTTGCAAACTTTTCCGACACGGCTGGTATTCTCAAGCAAGTTGGTGAAATTTTTTCTGGAATTTTACCAAACGAAATTAACATTGCAAACACAGCGATCAATTGGAACGGCAGACGTTGGGCTATGATTATGCTTCCATTACCAGTCAATAAACAGGACAGATTAAATTTACTTGCCCACGAGTTATTTCACGTAAGTCAACCGTCATTAGGTTTCAAACTATTCAATACTGAAAATAATCACCTTGACCAAAAGGATGGAAGAATTTATTTGCGTTTAGAATTAGAAGCATTAAAAAAGACTATACAAACAACCAATGAAATTGAACGGAAAACGCATCTAACTAATGCCCTGACTTTTAGGAAATATAGATATTCGCTTTATCCTGGAGCAGACACTACCGAAAACTTATTAGAACTAAATGAAGGAATTGCTGAATACACAGGTTCGGTAATTAGCAGGAGAAATAAAAAACAATCTACCGAACACTTTGTGCAAAGCATAAATTCTTTTTTGAGCAACCCTACATTTGTTCGTTCATTTGCTTATCAAACAATTCCTATCTACGGTTACTTACTTGTCAATACAAAAAAAGGTTGGAACAGAGAAATAACAATTAAAACAAACCTGACTGACTATTTTATAAAGGCATTTGACATATCACTACCGAATGATTTAAAGAAAACGACTGACTTAATTTTAAATCAATACAACGGAGAGGTAATTATTTCAGAAGAAAAAACAAGAGAAGAAAAAACAAAAAAACTGATTGCTGAATACAAAAGTAAATTTATTGACCAACCTCATCTTGTAATCCAATTTGAGCAGATGAATGTATCATTTGACCCAAGAAATATTATGCCTATCGAAGACAAGGGAACAGTTTATCCGAATATTAGAGTTACTGACAACTGGGGAATACTTACAGTTGAGAACGGAGCATTAATGAGTTCTAATTGGGACAAAATTTCAGTAACCATTCCTATAAAGAATGAGAATAAAAATATAAGCGGAGACGGTTGGACATTGGAACTTAAAGACGGTTATTCAGTGACAAAAAATGAAAACACAGGCAACTACAAACTGACTAAAAAATAAAAAACTACGCAACAGCACCTATTCCAACGGACTGGTGTAAGCACATTTGCAATTCGCAAAAGCCTACAAACTAGCAAAAATTGCAAAAGAGCTTGTAATCCTGGCCTCCAGGGAAAATAAAAAACCTGCCGGTTTTAATTCGCGGCAGGTCTCGTTTTAATCAATTAGATTAGTAACAAATTTTGGAATAAGAAACCCACCCCTTACCCCTCCAGGGAGAGGATTTTTTGTGGTCAACTTTTGTCTTTTGCCCTGAGCCCTGCGCCCTGAGCTCTGCGCTCTGCGCCCTGTGCCCTGTGCAATTATTCAGAACAGATCCTCAACAACCATCGAATATATATCTTCGAGTGCAATTCCGGCTGCCGCTGCCTGTTTCGGAACCAGACTTTCTTCTGTCATCCCGGGAACTGTATTAATCTCAAGAAAATATGGTTGCTGGCCGATTACAATAAAATCAACCCTTACAATTCCCTTACAACCAAGAAGATCGTAAACAAGGGAGCTTAATCTCTGAATCTCGTCAGTAACAACCGCAGGCATATCGGCAGGGGTGACCTCATCTGATTTTCCGGGAGTATATTTTGCTTCGTAATCGAAAAACTCATTTTTGCTTATAATCTCAGTTACAGGAAGAACTATGGCTTTGTTCCTGGTTTTGACAACCCCGCATGCTACCTCTCTTCCATCCATAAATGCTTCTATCATCACCTCATTGCTCTCCTTAAAGGCGGTTTCAATAGCAGATAGTAGCTTCTCCTTTTTCTTCACTTTGGTTACACCAAAACTTGAACCGCTGTTGTTCGGTTTGACAAAACAGGGAAGCCCAATCTGTTTAATAATGTTTTTTATGTCTGTCTTATCACTTCTTCTTATCAGAATGGCATCGGTCATCGGTATCTTATACTCTTTCAGAAAGAGTTTGCATGCCTGTTTATTAAATGTAAGGGTGGAACAAAATGCACCGCAACTTGTGTAAGGAATACCCATCATATCGAAATATCCCTGTAGTAAGCCATTCTCACCCGGAGTACCGTGTATTGCAATGAATACTGCATCAAACCTTATCCTGTATTCGTCGGTAACAAGACTGAAATCATTCTTGTCAATATTATGATAACGTCCCTTCTGATCTTCCCAGTACCAGTTTGTTCCACGAATCAAAATAATATAAATTATATATCTGGATGATAGTACTTTACTAACTTCATTGGCGCTCTTCACAGAAACCTCAAATTCAGAGGAATCGCCCCCTGCTGCTATTGCAATGGTTCTCATTGTTTGTCAAAGTTTAATATCCCAAAAATAATCAATAATGCGGATTAAATCGAATAATGGAATAATCAACCATATGTATTACCTTTGGAGAAATTTTTAAAAATCATAATAATGAAAAAAGGTTGTTTAATTACAATTATTATAGTGGGCTTCCTGGCCCTGGTTGTTCTGGGTATTGTGCTTTGGGGCACAAAAGTTTATAATAGAATGGTTACAATGAACGAAGGGGTAACAAGTCAGTGGGGAAATGTTGAAACAGCATACCAGCGCAGATCCGACCTGATTCCCAATTTTGTCAATACAGTTAAGGGCGCTGCAAATTTTGAACAGACTACGCTGACACAAGTAATCGAAGCCAGATCGAAAGCAACATCCGTAACAATCGATCCTACAAAAATGACTGCAGAAAATATGCAACAGTTCCAGCAGGCTCAGGGACAGGTTTCTTCAGCTCTTTCAAGGTTGATGGTTGTCGTTGAGCAATATCCGGTACTTAAAGCAACTCAGAATTTCAGAGATCTACAGGTGGAACTTGAAGGTACAGAGAACAGGATTTCAGTTGAAAGAAGAAAGTTCAATGAAGTGGCTTTATCATATAATACTTATATTAAACGGTTCCCTCAGAACTTCCTCGCTGGTATGTCTGGCTTTCAGGCTAAGCCTTATTTTGAGGCTGTTGAAGGTGCTGAAAAGGCACCGGAAGTTAAGTTTTAATTTTTATTCATACAGTATAAATGAAAGCTTCATCGTTCTTTACGAAAGAACAACAGGCTCAGATTCTTGCTTCTGTTAAAGAAGCTGAAAAAGAAACCTCGGGCGAAATAAAAGTTCATATCGAAACCTCATTTACGGGCGATGTTCTCGACAGAGCATCATGGGTATTCAAAAAGCTCGGAATGCATAAAACAACTGAACGCAACGGAGTCCTGTTTTATCTTGCTGTCAGTAACAGAAAGTTCGCCATAATCGGTGATGCAGGTATTAATGCAAAGGTGCCTGCCGGTTTTTGGGATGAGATAAGCACACTTCTTCAGAAAAATTTCAGAGAAGGGAAATTCACAGAAGGACTTGCAGAAGGGATTATGCTTGCCGGGAAACAGCTTAAGACTCACTTCCCTTATAGCAAGGATGATGTAAACGAACTGTCCGATGAGATTTCATTCGATAAAATTAAGGGGGAGTAATGACAATGAAAAGAAAAGATTTGTATTTGCTAACTCTTGCGATTCTATTCTGCACTATTTCAATTAACAGAGTATTTTCACAGGATATCCCTGCCAGGCCTGTTCCTCCAAGGCTCGTTAACGATTTTGCAGGGATGCTCAAAGCAGAAGAAGTCAGTATGCTCGAACGGAAGCTGGTCGCTTTCAACGATTCAACATCAACACAGATAGCAATCGTTATTGTACCCACTCTTAGTGGATATGACAAATCGGACTATGCACAACGTTTAGCAGAAAAATGGGGTATAGGTCAGAAAGGACTTAACAATGGTGTACTTATTCTGGTTAAACCTAAAACTCCTGATTCTAAGGGAGAGGTTCAGATTACTCCGGGATATGGTCTCGAGGGAGCAATTCCGGATATAACCTGTGGTGAGATAGTTGATAACGAGATACTACCTGCATTCAGAGCCGGAGATTATTATGGCGGGCTTAGTAATGCTGCAAATACCCTCATGTCGTTGGCAAGAGGTGAGTTTTCAGCTGCTGAATATGGACAAAAGGCAAAGAAGAGCACCGGTAAAGATGTTCCGTTTGGTCTCATAATTTTTATAATCATCATTATAATAGCAATGATCTCCAGAAAATCAGTAGGCTCGAACAATAAAAATATCAGTACCGGCGGATTACCATTCTGGTTACTTCTCGGAATGATGAATTCGGGAAGAGGTTCGCATAGCGGAAGCTGGGGTGGTTTTTCCGGTGGTGGCGGTGGAGGCGGCGGCTTCGGCGGTTTCGGTGGAGGCAGCTTTGGTGGTGGCGGCGCCGGAGGTAGCTGGTAGCTCAGGGCTTAAGGCAAGACAAAAGACAAAAGTAAAAAGACAAAAGTTCTAAATTCTTCATTCGTTTGTTCTTCATTCGTTTGTTCTCTTTGGGGATTTTCAGGAGTAAGGACAAATTTCAGAAATGAGTATAATTCACAACCTTGAGTTTTACTCATTTTTCATTTTGACAGTAACCAAATTGGTTTTTGAGCTGTATTTTTTACAAAAGAGTGATTATTAGGCAAAATAATCCCAATCGTTGTACCGCAACTTCTGGATTTACTCTGCTAAGATGCCATGCGTTCGACCCTTGAGACAGCTAAACGTTTTGCTATCCTAACAGCATTTGCTGTATGTACCCCGAAGAAGATCCAGAGGATTTCATTCTTCTCTGTCCTGGCTTTAATCTTCTGAAGTCCATAGTGTTCCTTCTCTGTTCCAAAACTGCCTTCCATTCGTATTGTCCTCTCTTTCCTTAACTCTCTGCTGATGATCCGCCTGTGTTCTTCATGTTTTCCAGCCCTTCCTTTACGCTTGAAATTGGTCACGATGTGTGCAGAGGTACTGTATTTGCGGTTTGCATTGGTAGCATATATATCATCGGCCGATATATGGGTGATCTTGCCAAACAAGCTCCTCCCATAACGTATTGACTTTACAAGCCTTGTCCCCTCATTAAAAGCATTAAAACTTATATGCTCGATAAAGTTGATCCCATCAAACTGGATCATATTCACTTTGGCTCCGAACTCAACTGCTTTTACTTCTTTGCCCCGAACAATAGGCCTAATGTATGATTTCGATATGCTTACTATTCGATCGGGTACACTCTTGCCTGTTTGAAAAATCTCTTGCTGTTGCTTTAGAACTTTGCGAATGATTTTAATATTGGTGTAATATCTATTAGGCAAATCAAGCTGATGCTGATACTGACTTTCTATTTCCTTGAGCAAAACAAGTATCTTTTCCAATAAATAGAGCAGGCTCCTGGTACGTTTGGCTGTTTCCTTATGTGTCTTCTTCCGCTTATGGCTATAGTTGTTATACTTGTTCCATTGTTCTTCGTACTTATTTCGAGGCATTCTAATTTTTAGGTATTTACATATAAGCTTCAGCTGTTTGTATGACCATTCTGTGCTTTCCCACAAAAGTTTTACGTTGGTTGGATAACGCATGGAAGTCTCATAACAGGTTGCGTCTTCCAGCATGATATTGGGTTCTTTCAGATAAGGCTTCCAGGAACCTGCCAAAACACCCTGAAGTGCCTTGATGTCAATTTTCTTGGAAAGTTCACAGCGTATGTCACTGACTATCTTGTAATTGCTAATATGCTCAGGACCAAGGAAAATACCGCAAAACATTTGAAACTGAATATTCCCGTTAAGGTGGATGATTAGTTTCTTGTCTGAACAACCCACATATGACTTTAAAAACATCAGGGCAAGCATCCCCTGTGGACTAAATGTCGGATCAGGTCCTTTTCTGTTCTTCCTGATTTTTAAACTCTTAACAAGTTCATTCCAGGGTATTGCCTGATAAATTCCACCAAGTTCTGACTGTTGGAACGCTTTAAAGTAGAGTGAAAACTCTTTTTCAGGTGAGATAAAGCTAAATTCTTGGGTAGTCTCGTAAATTTTTCGTATTTTTCTCATAGTGTTTTAAGAAAATTACCCCGATTTTTAGCTGTTACGAGCTTTTTCGGGGTTTTTTCTTAAAGTTAATGAGATTTAACTATTTGTTAATCAATAGTTTTCAGTATTTATGAACATCCCTCTTTGACTATACGACTATGAAGAAGAGTGGAGCGTGTAGCTCAGGTCGCTAGGCTTGGAAAGATAGATAAATTACCTTATAATTATAGAGTGGAATCCCTGCCGGAAATATATTTCCTCCATTTTTCAATTACCTGTTGCATGTCGTCAGGCAGATCGGAGTCGAAAGAGAGTCTTTTCCCGGTAACAGGATGATCGAATACCAGCGATTTTGCATGCAGCGCCTGACGTGGAAGTATCTTAAAACAATTCTTAATAAATTGCTGATATTTTGTAAAGGTCGTTCCTTTAAGTATTTGATCTCCACCGTATTCCTCGTCGTTAAACAAGGGGTGTTTAATATGACTGAAATGGACCCTGATCTGATGGGTACGACCGGTCTCAAGTTTACATTCAATAAGTGAAATATATCCGAGATCCTCAATAACCTTATAATGTGTTATTGCTGTCTTCCCCTCACTGCCATCCTTGAACACCTGCATTATCTTCCTGTCTTTTATATTCCTGCCGATATTTCCCGTAATAGTGCCATCAAACGGGTCGGGTGTTCCCCACACGAGGGCATTATATCTTCGATCGGTGGTGCGATCAAAAAATTGTTTCGAGAGTCTGTTCAGGGCGAATTCATTCTTTGCAATAACAAGAATTCCGGAAGTGTTTTTATCCAGCCTGTGAACCAGCCCCGGCCTGCTTTCACCTGTATTAAAAAGGGGAAGATCCCTGAAGTGCCACATCAATGCATTTACCAAAGTGCCGGAATAATTACCATAGGCAGGATGTACCACCATTCCGGGTTCTTTGTTAACTACCAGGACATCATCATCTTCATAAACAATATTTAACGGAATGTTTTCCGGAATAAGTTCAATTTCTCTTGGGGGAGTCGGCAAAACTACCTGTACTATGTCCCCGGGTTTAACTTTATAGTTCGGTTTAACAGGATTATTGTTAACCAGAATATTTCCTGCATTAGCGGCATTCTGGATGCGTGTTCTGGAAATGTTCTCGAGTCTGTCTGAGAGGAATTTATCTATCCTCAGCAGCGATTGTCCGGGATCGGCTTTAAACCTGTGATGTTCAAAAAGCTCTTGCTGGTCAACTAATTCTTCTTCCGTCATTTTTGGTGTTTACCTTGTTTTAATTAACCGGTTATAGCCTACAGGTAAGCTATTTATACTTGTAATAATAATGTATATGCCCTCATGCAGAGAAGAGATCTCAATCCGTTCACTGAAGGGTACTTTTATCAGTTCACGACCAGATAGGTCCATTACTGTTATGTAGATCAATCCCGATAATTTTAGTTCTCCCGGGTTAACATTGACATAGTCAGTTGCAGGATTAGGCCATATACTGATCAGGTTTTTATTCCTGTAATAAGTATCATTAATTGAAGTTATCTTCAGAGGATCACCTACAACAGGTCTTATCATTATGCTACCCTGTACCTGCGACTGTTGCCATTCACCACTTAACCAGAATAACTGCCTGCCTGCGTGAGGGGTGTTAATATCAAAGCCGGCATTCAGAAATGTTTCTGATCGCTGCTTCCAGCCAACATAAAATATGTCGTTCACAATAACCCCTTCAGGAATATTATAGGTATAAAAACCGTTAATCGCTTCACCCTGTTCGACCATAACCTCTTCCCTGGAATATATTACATTACCGGGTATGCCGTTGTTATTATCCCAAACCATCAGGTCAAATGCTCTTTTGTTAGCATCCATATAGCTGTCGTTGAAGCATATACTTATAGCTCTCAATGTGTCCTGAATGAATGATACATACCGGTAAGCTACCATCGCGTTTCTTGAACCAAGTCCGTTTATTCCGTATCCCCCTTCTGATGACCCATCGTCAAATGCAAAATAGTTTTTGAAATTCTGAAAATAGACTAATGTGTCGTTTCCCTTTGGATCAAACTCATCTGTTTTCAGTGAGCAAGTAATCCTGAACAGTGCAGAATCGGTATTAACAGTGTTGAAAGTATAGACAAGGTTAGCGTTGTAATCGATGTTGGTTAAAGGACTGATATTTGTTGCGCCGGCTGAGAAAAAATGGGATTGCGAATTTTTGTAAACATCCCATATCTCAAAATTACGGGTTACATTTCTGGTAATTATATCATTATTGCGGTAATGAATGGGTATTGATGAGCCCATCTCCTGGAGTTCGATCTGCCTGAATTGTCTCCATGGCATTGCCTCATAACTCTTGAGCAGAGAGCGGAGAGGAAGTCTGAAAGCCACATCGGCAAAGACAGTGTCTCCGGCATTCCTGTTTTTGTCAAGAAGAACATAATCAATGTTCCAGATATCACAATTCCCAACCCTGGAAGGGTCACTCAGGTTTGGGCTGAGGCTTGCATAGTTAATGAAACGGAACTGAAATCCTTTCTTAAGGAAACGGGTTTTATCGATCCTGATGATAACCGGTTTGAACTTCTGATCTGCATTGCCATCAACTTTCCAGACGGAATACCATTTGTTCTCAACAGGTGCAAGAAACTGAAGAGTCATGCTGTCTTTTGCTTCAGGAGTATCACCCAACCCACCTGCCTGATAAAAAAAACTTAGCCAGATATTTTCTGAAGCGTTATAATCAAGATTTACAGGTTGAGATGTAAGTTGGTCGGCTTTGAATCCAGATGAGGAGGCAGTCTCATATAGCCTGCCGGTATTGTCGAGAGCATCGAAAGTGGCGATCCCTGTAGTGATCTGGCGGTCGGAGTACGTATTGTTGATAAATACAAAGTCGTCGAGCCACTTTTTACTATCCGGGAAAACAGATCGCCCTGAAAAATCATCAAACAGAGGAAGTTCCAGGGTACCGGAAGTGGTTATTCCTTTGTTTTTTTCCTGATTATCCCTGGTTTTTGTAATACTGTAATTTGATTGCAGGCCTGTAACAACTTCCTGTGCAGGTGAGATAACCAGACAAACATTGAGAAGAACCAAATATAAGATTATCTGTTTGATCATCAGGTTTAGTCAGATGTCTTATTTAAAAGATCAACAGAAGGGATTGTGTCGGAAATTATAAGGGTTGAATCGACCCGGAGTTTCGCTGAATCAACTGTAAGCCATAGGTATATGACAGATCCAAGCTGCAGGCTGGCATAATCTTTAAATTCGGGATTCTGTTTATAGACAAAAGCGTGAAGAGTGTCTTCCCCACTAATAATAGTATTATCGTAAATATATGTCCCGAGATTAAGCGATGAGGCAAGAATTTTGTTTTTTGCAGGTTCAAGGTTCATTCCTATTAAATCCGGGACAGGAGTACGCTGGTTACTCAATCCTTTGCCAAGAACAAGATCGACCACCGAACCCTTCTGCAAGGAATCACCTTCAGGGATATTTTTCCCGTTATACAGTTGATCGATAACAACATCAATGGAGAGATCGGGTCTGTATATTAAAAGTCCGATTTCAAGGCCTGAACTCTCAGTAAGTAATATTGCCTGTCTTTTTGGAAGATCAACAAGATTTGGCATAGCTACCATTTCAGGGTAAAAGGCATTGATTGTAAGAACGACATTTCTCCATTTCTTCACTTTGAATCCTGGTTTGGGATTCTGTTCAGCAACACACCCACGTGGAACAAGAGTTGTGTAAACTGAATCAATGACCTGATATCTCAGTCTGCTCTTTTTTGCCAGTTTGGCCATCTGCTCCGTTGTAAGCCCGAAAAAATCGGGAACAGGCCGTGCCTGTCCATGCCTGGTATAGAAATTAAGATATATAAGCAACATCATTACAACTCCAACAATAATAACAATCGCAAACCCAAGATTCTTAATAAATACTTTGCTTAGGATAAAATTTTTAAGGCTCATACTGACAAATTGAACATTAGTTAAAACGCAAAGGTACTGATAAAATTATAATGAGATCACCATTCTTTAATGGGGTTATAGAGTGAATCTCTCTCTACCGGAATGAATCCGGCTTCGCGTATCAAATGACAAATCTCTTCTGTGGTCATTGCCGGTTTCTCCTCTTTTGAACCTGCCATCGAATAGATTCTGGTGGTATCATCTATTGTTCCATCCATATCATCGACACCGAAAGAGAGAGAAAGCTGGGCGATTTCTTTCCCGGTCATTGGCCAGTATGCTTTGATGTGGGGAAAGTTATCGAGATAAATTCTTGATACTGCATAGTTTCGGAGATCTTCTATAATATTCACTTCTCCCAGGTATGACATACTGTTGTTAGACTTCTTATATTTTAATGGGATAAAGGCATTGAATCCTCCTGTTTTGTCCTGGAGAGTGCGAAGTCTTTCCATGTGGTCGATGCGGTGATTGTATGTTTCTATGTGGCCATAAAGCATTGTGGCATTTGACGGAATACCGATCCTGTGTGCAGTCTCATGAATTGTCAGCCATAGTTCAGATGATGATTTTTCGTCGCAAATCATCTTCCTGAGTTCTTCATCGAATATTTCTGCACCGCCTCCTGGTATTGAATCGAGGCCATAGCCCTTTAAAAGTTTTAATCCCTCTTCGATTGTGCACCCTGCACGGGTAATCATATAATCAAGTTCAATAGCTGAAAAAGCCTTTACATGCAGGTTGGGTCGGTGCTCTTTAATTCTTTTAATAAGTGGTCCCCAATAATGAAGATCGTATGAAGGATGTACTCCTCCAACAATATGAATTTCAGTAACATTCTTATTATCAAAGCGTTTTACTATGTCAAGCATCTCTTCATGACTATATTCCCAGCTTTCAGGATCTCCCTCAGGTTTATGATAAGAGCAGAATCTGCAATTATATATGCATTTATTTGTAGGTTCGATGTGAAAGTTATGATTGAAATATGCAAAATTGCCGTTATGCTTTCTTCTGACAATACCGGCAAGCAGACCCAGCAAAGCCAGATCGGCTTTTTTATAAAGTAATAAGCCATCTTCGGGGGTGATGCGGGTATTCCCTGCAATTTTATCAGCGATCAGCCTGAGGTCTTTATCGTTAATATGGTTTAAAAGGTCGTTCATATTATGATTTAATAAGGTCGGTAAAGTTAAGAATAATAGGAGAGGATTAAAAGAATAAAGCCGCCCGGGTGGCTACCACCATAGTATATAAAACAATATGAGTATCGGGAATCATGCACCTAAATTCATTCATATTTTCTCTCTCATTTCTTTTATTTTGCCATTCGATTGGAGATTCCTCATTCCTCCGCCTGCGGCGGATCCATTCGGAATGACAGTTTAAATATGGTGAGGGGGAAGCAGAGGCGGTTCGCACCGCAAACCGCCTCTGCTTCCCTATGTTACCCCAAATAGGCCCTGTCATTCCGAGCGCCAGTGAGGAATCTCCCGGTAAATTATTAGTGATTCCCTAGACTCATAACAAACAAAAAAAAGGTGCCCTAATAAAAGGCACCTTAAAGAAGATATTGTAGAATGTGTATTATCCTTTTAATTTAAGCTCGGTGGAGACTGAAAGTTTTTTTCTTCCCTTTGCTCTGCGGGTAGCAAGAACCCTTCTTCCGTTGGGAGTTGACATCCTTTCCCTGAAACCATGCTTATTTGCTCTCTTCCTTCTTGATGGCTGAAATGTCCTTTTCATCTTTTCAATTATATTTGTTGACTATACTGTTTTATTTGAGACTGCAAATGTAGTACTTTTTTGAAATATAAAAACCGGGGCGATGTTTTTTTTCAAAAAAATCAAACAGGCAGATATACAATCTTTTTCGTTTCAAAAAAAGATTCAGCGAAAAAGTCTTTAATATTCCACACAATTGTTCTGTTTTGAAACTGAGCGAGCTCAAGCGAGAGATCACCACCTTTGAGGTATATAATGCCATTCCTGATGTTGTTTTTTCCGGACTTGTCAATATTTTTTGCAGTCAGGCTTACAAATCGAGGGAACCTAGTAACTGCCCTGCTTATGACGAAATGGTATTTGCCTTTTTCATCTTCAACTCTTTTCCGGGACGGGAATACATTAACCAATCCAAGTTCATCAGCAATTGACGTAACAACTTTGATCTTTTTTTCAATTGAGTCGAGAAGGGTGAATTCCGAATCGGGGAACATAATAGCCAGAGGTATTCCGGGGAATCCGCCTCCTGTACCGACATCAAGGATCCTTGTTCCTGGTGAAAAGGAGATGACTTTTGCTATAGCCATTGAATAAAGAACATGATGAACAAGAAAATTATCCATATCCTTACGGGATATCACATTGATCATTCTGTTCCATCTGTCGTAGATCTGCCTTAGCTGCGACAGCTTCTCTTTCTGAATTTCGGACAATAAAGGAAAATAGCTAAAAATACTTTCTGACACTAACTGTTACCTGTTTTGATTAATATATTATATAGCAATGTTTTAGCCCGGTATAGTTGTGCTTTTACTGTACCGATAGGAAGGTTGAGCTCTGAAGAAATCTCTTCATAAGAGTACTCCTTATAATAACGCAATTCAATCAACGATTTATATCTTGGTTTTAGCTGGCTAACGATATCTTTCAGGGCGGCTATTTTCTGGTGGTTAATCAATAACTCTTCCGGATCCGGCATATCCGATTGTATATTTACAGTTGCATTGTCTAAATTATCCTGCAAATAATCAAAAGTAGTGGGAGCGAGCTGTTTCTTCCTTATGAAGTCAACGCAGTTATTTGTAGCGATTTTAAAAAGCCAGGTGCTGAATGCAAATTTCGGAGTGTACGAATCAAGACTTCGGAAAGCCTTTCCAAAAGCTTCAATAGTAAGGTCTTCGGCATCAGAAGAGTTATTAACCATTTTGAGGAGCAAAAAATATATTGAATCCCGGTATCGGTTCATCAGGCTGGCAAAAGCTTTTTCATTACCTCTCCTGGCCTCTTGCACAAGTAACAGATCATTTTTAGCCTTGTCAGATAAACCGTGAATTATTTCCATATGTTTTTACCGGGTTTGCTCCAAATGTTACTTAAGTACACTATGCTGTTTATCACAGGTGAAAAGATATCAAAAAAAAGCGAATATGTTATTAATCCTGATTCATTTAATTTCTTCTGAACAAGTGCAAAAATAATAATTTGTGTTAAAAGCCTTATTCCAAAAACAGCTAACACGTATGGCCAGAGAAATGTGAAGGATAGAAGAACAATGAATGCTGAATAAAAGAAGATTCTTGTTGCCGGTTCAGTAATTAAAAGTAGTTTATCCCTTAATTTATAATAAGATGCAGTTGTCAAATATCTTTTTTTCTGTGTTATCCACTCTTTGATACCGGAACATGGAATAGACCTTGTATGGGTGCCGTTTCTGAACTCGACACATGTATTTCTTCCGGAAGCGTTTGTGTTCACAAAAAGGTCATCATCGCCCGAAATAAGATGATTGTGAGCTCCATAACCTTTGTTAGTAAAAAAAACCGAGCGCCGGTATGCCAGGTTGCGTCCAACTCCCATATAAGGAATACCCCGGATAGCCATACCCAGATACTGCATTGCTATGGTCATGCTGTCGTAGCGGATATATCTGTTAAGCAATCCCTTCTCCTTCAGGTAACCACCATATCCGAGCACAAAAGAGATTTTGTCATCAAAATGTGAAGTCATCCCCTCGAGCCATTTATCCGACTCTGGCTGGCAATCCGCATCTGTAAAGAGCAGAATATCTTTCTTTGCAGCTTTTATTCCGATAAATTGAGCAAACTTTTTGTTGTGAGTAAACTTGGGATCTTTATTGATGGTTGATATCTTAAGATGTGGATATTGCATCAGATATTTCCCAAGTACATCGTAGGAGTTGTCTTCAGAACAATCGTTTACAACAATAACTTCATAATCAGGATAATCCTGTTCCAGTACTGCTGGTAAAAAATTGCTGAGATTTTCTGCTTCGTCTCTGGCACAAATAATAATGGAAACCGGTTCTTTAATTGTTTTGATAACGGACGGTTTATACAAATAAACAGAAAGGTAATAGAAAAGGTAATAAAACACCTGAATGGTTGCGGCTAACGCAAAGACTGAGAAAATGACTAATAGAAATACATTATCGTGGTCCACCATTTGACTTCCATATATATCAGCAATATTAATAAGATAATCGGAATGTCAAAAAAAAAATTTCAACAATCATTGATTATTGTAATATGAAAAAATTATTATCATTATATATGTTTGAATATTAATGTATTGAAGCTAATTATTCTGTTAATTTCCGGCAAAAGAAAAATTATTCAGGATAATTTTATAAGGCCGTGCGGATGAATTACCTTTGTGCTTCGAAAATAGAGATCTGATAATATGTTTAAAATTGAGAGCAGGGATAAGGAATCCAGGGCACGTACGGGTCTGCTGAAGACAGCTCATGGTGATATTCCTACTCCGATCTTTATGCCGGTTGGTACGGGTGGTACCGTAAAAGGTATTCTGCAGCGTGATCTTTCAGAGGATATTAACGCAAAAATAATACTGGGAAATACATACCATCTTTATCTGCGGCCGGGAACTGAAATTCTTAAAGCAGCAGGCGGTCTTCACCAATTTATGTCGTGGGATCGTCCAATCCTCACAGATAGCGGGGGATACCAGGTATTCTCACTTACCGGGAACAGGAAACTTACTGACGAAGGAGCTATCTTTAAATCACATATTGATGGATCGAGGCACGTTTTTACTCCTGAGAATACTATTGATATACAACGTATTATCGGAGCCGATATAATTATGGCCTTCGATGAGTGTGCTCCCTGGCCTTGCGATTACAACTATGCCAAAAGGTCTATCACTCTCACTCATCATTGGCTCGACAGGGCAGTTGTAAGGTTTCGCGAAACAGATCCTGTATGGGGTAAGGAGCAGTTCCTATTTCCTATAGTACAGGGAGGGACATTTGATGATCTGAGAAAAATTTCAGCTGAAAAAATTGCTTCATCCGGACTGGCGGGAAATGCTATCGGAGGGTTGTCGGTCGGAGAACCGGTTGAAGAGATGTACAGGATTATTGAGATTGTTAATGAAATACTGCCTGACGATAAACCACGTTATCTGATGGGAGTAGGTACGCCTGTTAATCTCCTCGAAGCTATTGAAAGGGGTATTGATATGTTCGATTGCGTTATACCAACACGGAACGGGCGAAACGGGATGCTTTTTACAAATGAGGGAACAATAAATATCAGGAATAGAAAATGGATCGATGATTTCAGTCCCATAGATCCCGAGGGTCCCTCGGCAGTAAGTCTTTACTATTCAAAAGCATATCTGAGGCATCTTGTTATGTCGGGCGAAAATCTGGGGGCTCAGATCGCAAGCATACATAACCTGTCATTTTATTTGAGACTGGTTGGCGAAGCAAGAAAAAAAATTGAAGAAGGTAATTTCAAAAAATGGAAAGACTCAATGATAAAAACACTTTCAGAGCGGCTGTAGCTTCTCTGAGGATCAAACTTATTGATGCATACATTATCAGGAAGTTTCTTGGTACTTTCTTCTTCTGCCTTGTCTTAATACTGATCCTGGCTGTTGTATTCGATTTCGCTGAAAAAATTGACAACTTTATTGAGAAGGAAGCTCCTGTGAGGGCTATCGTCTTTGACTATTATATGAATTTCATTCCTTATTTTGCCACATTGTTTGCCCCGCTGTTTGTCTTTATTTCCGTTATTTTCTTCACATCAAAAATGGCGGTAAATACTGAGATTATCGCAATCCTGAACTGTGGAATGAGCTTCAGAAGAATGATGTGGCCCTATTTTCTTTCAGCCCTGGTTATAGCGATATTCACCTTTGTCCTGACCAACTTTGTTATTCCTAAATCAAACCTTATAAGGATGGATTTTGAGGATAAGTATTACCGCTCATCAGCCAGGAAAGTAACTGTAGAGAATATTCACAGGCAGGTATTTAAAAATATCTATGTCTACATGGGTTCCTATAATCCTCTGAGCCAGAGAGGACAGAATTTCACAATTGAAAAAATTGATAGTGGAAGACTTATATCTAAACTATCAGCAACTTCAGTTATATACGATACGACCCTTATAATTTCCGATACAATTATAAATAAGTGGACTGCCATTAATTTTTATATCCGCGAAATAAAGGACAATGAGGAGGTAATCACCAAGGGCAGAGAGATTGATACAACACTTACCATCAATCCCGATGATTTTTCACGAGACCCCGGATTTGTCGGGACAATGACTTATCGTGAACTGGAGGATTATATCGACCTGTTGCAACTCCAGGGATCGGATGAACTGAAACTTTTCCTCATTGAAAAACACAGACGGTTTGCTAATCCGTTTGCTGTATTTATTCTTACACTTATCGGAGTCTCGCTGTCGTCAAGGAAAATAAGAGGAGGTATCGGTATGAATATTGGAACCGGGCTAATACTTAGTTTCTCCTATATTCTGTTTTTGCAGTTTGCTTCACAATTCTCACTCAAAGGAAACCTTGGTCCGATGCTTGCTATGTGGATCCCCAACATCCTTTATTCAATAATTGCATTGGTGCTTTATAAAATGGCCCCGAAATAGTTTTCATAATTAAAACTAACAGCCCGCGAGCGCATTATGGCTCTGCTCGATGAAAAGTCACATCACTCCCTCATAAATTAAAAAATCTTTAAGTGTATCCGGTACACTTGATTTCTTAGGAAATATCCCATATACACTCGATCCGCTGCCAGACATTGAACTAAAGAGTGCACCGGAACTGTACAATTCATTTTTAATTTCGCCTATCAGGGGAAATTTTTTAAAAGCATAATCTTCAAAATCGTTTATCATCAGCTCTTTCCAATCGGTAAGCGGATGATCAATCAACTGAAGAAGGCTGGTTGACGGATGTTCAGGCCGGCAATTCTGATAAGCCTCCCTTGTATTTATCCCAATGCCAGGGTTGAGTAGAAGGATATAGTAACCGGTCAGGACTGGCCTGATGGGTTTTAATACCTCACCTCTGCCTGAAGCAAAAGCAGGATTGCTATTGATAAAAAACGGACAATCACTTCCCAGTTCCAGAGCCGTAGATTTCAGATTCTGTTCATCAATTAAAAGCCCGAAATACCTGTTTATAGCTTTTAATAGATGTGCTGCATCTGAGGATCCCCCTCCTAATCCGGCACCTACCGGGATGACTTTATGAAGATGAATTTTTAACAGAGGAAATGAATATTTTTCACGTAATTTTCTAACAGTTTTTAAAACGAGATTGTTTTCCGGATCGCTCCCGGTATTGATACCGGTAACTATAAGATTATCTTTTTTAAGAGGTTCAGATAATACTACAAACTCAAGAGCATCACTCAGCCTGACAGGATAAAAAAGAGTTTCAATGTCATGATAGCCATCAGGACGCTTCCCTGTTATTCGCAACCCCAGGTTTATTTTAGCTTTTGGGAAAACGATCATCTTCCTCTATTTGATGTAAAAATACCACATGGTTTTGAATTTGTCGTCATTGATCCGTTTATTAGCTTTTCAACAAGTTTTTAACATCTGTTTGTTTGTAACAATAACTTAACCTTTTAAGTTATTAAGTATGGTTATTCATACCTTTGAAAATACCCGGGTATTAAATTTTTACATCTCTAAGTATCAATAAATCAACAATATAATATTAATGGCAAAACAAAGAAATAGCCCAAGGCCCACTATTACAATTCTGCCTGATTTTGGTAAGGTACCACCACAGGCAAACGATATGGAAGAGGCTGTTCTCGGTGCAGTTATGCTTGAAAAGGAAGCAGTAATAACCATTCTTGATATTCTTAAACCAGAGAGTTTTTACAGAGAGGCACACCAGAAGATATTTAAAGCTATCTCAGACCTTTCAACCAGGGAGTATCCGGTAGACCTGTACACAGTTACTGAAGAACTTCGGGCACATCATGAATTGGACAGTGTTGGCGGCCCGGTTTACCTTACCCAGCTGACTTCTAAGGTTGTTTCAGCAGCAAATGTCGACTACCATGCAAGAATAGTGGCACAGAAGTATATCCAGCGCGAACTTATAAGAGTATCAACCGAAATACAGACCAGGTCTTTTGACGACACATATGATGTAACTGAGCTTCTTGATTATTCAGAAAATGCTCTTTTCCAGATAGCTGAAGGAAACATCAAGAGAGAAGTTGCCCCTATCAACGTGGTTATTAAGGAAGCAATAAGGGAAATTGAGGAGGCAGGGAAAAGAGAAGATGCACTGGTAGGAACACCTTCGGGTTTCACAAAACTTGACAGGCTTACCTCCGGCTGGCAGAAATCAGAACTGATTATAATCGCTGCCCGTCCTTCTGTGGGAAAAACAGCATTTGCTCTTTCAATGGCAAGGAACATGGCTATTGATCACGGAAAAAATGTGGCCATATTCTCTTGCGAGATGTCTTCTATTCAGCTTGTGAACAGATTAATAATAGCTGAAACCGACATTCCCGGAGATAAGATCAAAAACGGACGCCTCTCAGAAGAGGAGTGGAAGCAGCTTGATACCAGGATTAAAAAGCTGGTGCTGGCCCCGATATTTATTGATGATACTCCGGCAATTTCAATATTTGAACTCAGGGCAAAATGCCGGCGTCTGAAGGCTCAGCGTAAACTCGATATAGTCATTGTTGACTATCTTCAACTTATGTCTGGTCCGGAAAATGCCGGCAGCCGCGAACAGGAGGTCAGTAATATTTCACGATCACTTAAGAGTATTGCCAAGGAGCTTAATGTACCAATACTTGCTCTCTCCCAGCTTAACCGATCGGTTGAAATGAGAGGTGGTACCAAACGTCCGCTTCTTTCCGACCTTCGTGAATCAGGAGCAATAGAGCAGGATGCCGATATGGTAGTGTTTATTCACCGACAAGATAAATTCGGGATCCCAACTTTCGAAGATGGTTCCTCAACCAAAGGGATAGCTGAGATTATCCTTGCAAAAAACCGTAACGGTCCCGTAAATGATGTAAGACTGAGATTCCGTGAAGAAAAAGCTCAGTTTGTGGATATTGATGATTTTGATATGGATGGCAATCCTGATTTCAGAGATGGTTCCCAGAGTATCACCCTTGGTTCTAAAATGAATCATGATAACCTCAGGAAACTGGGCGGCGGATTCGATAAAGAGTCCGATATTCATGATGAGCCTCCCTTTGCATGATAAAATCAGTTAAACCTGAGTACAAGCTTGGCTCCAACGCTCTTGTACTTTATATCCTCAAACCCGACATAGATTCCTAACTCTCCCAGGAGGAGAATTTCACTGATGCTGTACCCTATTTCAGTGTAGTTTTTATGGTAGCGTGAACCCAGATATGAAAGACTTATATTTTCACGCATCAGGGTGTTGCTTAATCCGGGAAGAAGTTTTATAAGTAAATAAGGGGTAGTATATTTCAGATGGACTTCACCAAAAATTTCGGGTGTGCTAAGGGAATAATATGCGGGTATCATGAACGCATCCTGGTAGTTATCAAGAAGAAACGGTAATGGTTGAGAGTTGAAATGGAAGAAGTCATAGAATGTTAAACTTCTGTTATCAAGAAATCCCCCTGCCCTGACTCGCCATCTGAAATTGCTGAATGCTCCTATACTCTTGCTTTTGAATGCTTCGGCCTTCAGCATGTCGTAATGTTTAAACCTGTCTGTCATTTCACTGAACTCATTAATTCCATGTTGCCAGGTCAGATTGAAAGTCGGCCAGTCAGATCCCCTCGGGATCTTGTTTCCCTTATTTATCCTGTACCTCTGGAAAGGAGTATATGTGACTTTTGTCACAAAGTCAGCATGTCTCTGATCGCGTAGTACATTAATCGGATTGGAACCCGGAGCCAGATAATTGTTGACAGGGATATTATCAGAATATACTTTCGAAGATTTAATAAACGAAAAATCTGTTGTATTTTCAAGTACTCTCCGGTCTTCATAACTGGTGCTCAATTCCAGAGTCAATCCATTTACGATCTCACTTATGTAACCAAAAGTAAGGTATCTTGATTCATAAAGTTTTAGGTAGTTTTTTTTCAGAAACAGGGTAGCCTCAGAATTCAATAATGTATTGATACTTCCTCCGTTGCTTATGTCTTTACTTGTAATACCTGTCCTTACGAATAATTGCCTCTGCTTCAGCCCATTAAACTTGTAATTTGCATTGACCCTCCACATTAATTGTTCTCTGCTGAACGCATACCGGATATCGGGAAAAATTGAGAGGGACTTACTGTTTTTCCATGATTTTGAAAAGCGGAAATCTAATCCGTAAATAAAACCATCGACTGTATTAAAGCTCAGGTTTTTTATATCAATCAGACCCCCATGGGTAAAACTAAATCCGGTTGTGTCGGACCATGTATGCCCCATTCCGATCTGCCGCACTGTTTTTAGGAATTTATTTCCCCCCTTTTTACCTTCTGAAGAGATTGTGTCGTTTTTTAGCTCTTTCATGGACAAAACGGTCTTTGTACTATCACTTATCTTTAAAGTATGTATCTCAATGTCTGAAAGAGGGATCGGGCGTATCTCAGCCCAATAGGCACTGTCTTTTTTAGCAGCATCTTTTTCAATTATATGGGTGGTTTTATCCTTTATCTCGAGATTCTTCCTTGTACTGTCAGGCAAAGTTTTTTCTGATTCTTTTTCCATGAGCCTGGCAATCCTTATCATATCGCGGTTCGATAATTCATCCTTTTCAAGAATTTTATCAATCTGTTGTTTTGCCTTTGTAACAACAGTGTCGGTAGTATTTTCAACCCTTCCGGATCTGCCTGTGTAATCAGTGGATATGGTTTTTGGTTTCTGAAGTGCCAGATTAGGTTTAACATCAATATATTTTACAGAGCCAACATAACCGACATCTGCTTTAAAACCAAAAAATTCGACATTGAAATCAAACTTATGACTTACCGGCATCCAAATATCATCCTGCACCGGGATATAAAGTTGCTGGATCCTGACCTTTCCTGCAATATTGTCGTTTACAAGATCAACACTGTGAAGGCACCAAAGATCTTCAATGATATATATGGTACCGTAGAAGACTTGCTGACTTTTTCGTTTAGGGATAACTTCAATCTTATTAATAGTGAAATTCCCTTGCAAAGATGCTCCAAGATATTTGAATTTGTAATGTGAAAATGCCTGTGGTGATAGCGGTGAAATTGCCATTTCAGCCAAAACAGGTGCATAAAAACTTGCCTGAATATAATCCATTGGAGAAATATTATCCCCATCTGAAGGGAAGGTACTATTATAAGAAATTACCTTCTGAACATATTTGTCAGGAGCGGTAAATTCAATTTCATTAAATGATTCCATCAGAAAGGAGTCGCCGGCTTTTAATGTTCTTTTGTCACTTGCAGGTTTTCCACCGGCAGAAATAGTAGTAGAGTTGTGAGAGGTTTCAATCTTCATAGATTTTTGCAAAAGCTTCGGGATCCTGTTGATTAAAAGATTTCCCTTAAGGTAAACTCCTGCTTTATAATAGCTTACATTATTCAGGTAATAAGGGGCCAGACCAATAATTTTCCGCATGATAATATATGCAGGGTCTTCACCGGAAGCCGTAATTATAACTTCAGGTATCTCATAATACTGAACTGGCAGGTTAACATCTTTTGTTATTGTTTTGTCTGATAGTGTAATGTTAACAAATACAGGCTCAAAGCCAAGACTCTGGTAAATGACATTGTATTTACCGGCGGGAAGCCGGATTTCATAATCTCCTTTTGTATTGGAAGTAGTTCCCTGTTTAAGTTCCTGAATGTAAACTGTTGAATACTGAATGGGATCACCTGATTGGTTTGTGATCTTTCCTTTAAGTATTTGTGCCTGTGATAGGGGAGTTGAAATAAGAATGAACAGTACTATCCGGATAATAAGTTTCATTTTTGAATACTATTTAGAGTAAAACGAAAATAGTGATAAAAAGTTACTTTCTTCCTGCAACTATTATAACTATCTCTCCTTTTGGAGCTTTGTTCGTGTAATGCTCTGATAGAAACGATAAAGTCCCCCGGATATTCTCCTCAAACAACTTACTTATCTCCCTCGAAACACAGGCTTCACGATCGGGACCAAAATGGATGGCTAATTCATTAAGTGTTTTTACAAGACGGTAGGGTGATTCATAAAAAACCATAGTTCTTGTTTCATCAGTTAATCCTGTCATTCTCTTATTTCTTCCTTTTTTGGGAGGGAGGAACCCCTCAAAACAAAACCTGTCACAGGGAAGCCCGGAATTTACCAGTGCCGGTATCAGTGCAGTTGGTCCGGGAAGGGTCTCTACCGGGATATCTTTTTCAACGCATGTTCTTACCAGTAAAAATCCCGGATCGGAAATGCCCGGGGTGCCGGCATCGGAGATAAGTGCGATGGTCTGTCCTGATAAAATCTTTGAACAGACCGATTCAACACTTTTATGTTCATTAAACATGTGATGTGACTGAAGAGGGGTTTTAATATTATAATGATTCAGTAATTTCTTCGCCTGGCGCGTATCTTCGGCAAGGATAAGTTCCACACTACTGAGAATCTCTAAAGCCCTGAAGGTAATATCCTTGAGATTACCGATAGGAGTAGGAACCAGAAAGAGTTTACTCATTTGAAGGAAGTTTGCGTTTTACCAGATCGAGTAGCTGTTTAACCGCCTCATTTTCATTGCTATCGCCAGTATAGCTCATAATAACAGCCCTGGCATCTTTAAGACTTTCAGCATGGTCAAGGCGTGATATTGCCTGGATGTATGCATCTTTATTACCATCGAAAATCTCCCTTATGAACTGGAATTTGTCATTCACACCTATAGCTTCCGATAGATTGGTTAATGGCTTGGTCTTCAGGATATCCGATATATCCTCATCGCTCTTCATGCTTCCTAACTGTTCATTGAACCTGTTCGACAGATAACTGAATTTATCAGCAATTATAGCGGATTCGGATGCTTTTTCCGGTTTTTTTTTCGATTCCTCCTTTTTTTCAACCGGTGGGGGAGTGATTAAAACAGGCATATTGTCTCTCAGACTTTTGAGAAGAGCAATAACCTCTCCGGCACTCTTGCATTTTGACTTTGCAAGCTCAACCTGCAGTACCGGAACTCCGGGGTATTTTTTCAGATCATCAATAATTTCGCGCGCTTCATCGAGATCTTTAATAATTAAATCAATGGTTGCATTGAAATCCATACATTTTGATGTTAATTTAACAAACCATTTTCCTTATTTTGCAAAAGTAACGATTATTCCACAAGTCATCACGGAATAAAACTACAATTTGCGCTATAACAACAGACATTGATTGCAGGATGGACTTTCTTGAAAATTCAACAAGGGCGACCGGTAAGCGGGGATCAATTGAGGTCATAACTGGTTCTATGTTTTCAGGAAAAACGGAAGAGTTGATCAGAAGGCTCAGGAGAGCTCAGTTTGCAGGACTGAAAGTTGAAATCTTCAAACCCTCGCTGGATAAGCGATATTCTGAAACCAGGGTTGTTTCACACGACGACAAATCAATTATTTCAACTCCTGTCGACAATCCTTCAGCGATATTATTGCTGGCCGGGGATGTAGATGTTGCAGGTATTGATGAAGCGCAGTTTTTTGACAACTCTATAGTTGAAGTTTGTAATAAGCTTGCCGATGATGGTATAAGGGTTCTGATAGCCGGCCTCGATATGGATTTCATGGGTAAACCTTTTGGCCCGATGCCTGCGCTACTTGCTATTGCTGAATATGTTACAAAGGTTCACGCAATATGTATGCGGTGCGGCAACCTGGCTCAGTATTCATTCAGAAAATCGGAAGAAGCACAGGTTGTTCTTCTGGGTGAAAAAAATCTTTATGAGCCTCTTTGCAGGAATTGCTATAATGCAGCTTTAAATAAGTGACAGGTGAAGATTGTCTCATCAGATATTGCTGAAATCATAAACGGTAAACTGATCGGTCCATCAGACCTTCTGGTTACGGAAATTGTTACCGACAGCCGTCAGTTAAGTTATACGGAAGGACTCGTTTTTATTGCCATAAGCGGGAAAAATCACGATGGTCATCAGTTTATTAAAAATCTTTACCAGACAGGGATCAGGATCTTCGTGGTTGAAAGGCTTCCTGACGAACCGGAAAGATACTCCGGTGCAGCTTTTATAATAACTAAAAACACGGTTGAGGCTCTTCAGCTTCTGGCTTCTTATAAGCGAAAAGCCTTCAAATCGCCTGTAATAGCAGTCACCGGAAGTGCGGGAAAAACTGTTGTTAAGGAATGGCTCGCAGATATTCTTGGCCTGACTACATCTGTTATCAGAAGCCCGAAAAGTTACAACTCTCAGATAGGAGTGCCTCTTTCTGTCTGGAAACTGGATGAGAAATATAAGCTTGGGATATTTGAAGCAGGCATCTCATTACCCGGTGAGATGGATAAGCTGCAGAAAGTTATTGATCCGGATATTGGTGTAATGACAAATATTGGAGATGCCCACCGAGAGAATTTTCCTGATAATGAGACAAAGGCAGCAGAAAAGCTCAATCTTTTTATAAATGCCTCTTTAATAATATATTGCAGCGATCATAAGCTTGTTCAGCAACTGGTTCTGAATAACAAAAACTTCAAATTGAAAAGGTTGATAGACTGGTCGTTCGAAAATACCGGAGCTAAGATTCTTGTTAAAAAGAGCTCTTTACCCGGAGGCCATACCGGAATTCAAATGAGCTTTAACGGGAAAACAAATGGTTTCGAAATTCCTTTTAGCGACAGGGCTTCGATTGAGAATGCTGTTACAGTGGCTGCTGTTTGCCTGGCAATGGGAACAACAGCAGATATTGTCGGAAGAGGGCTCGCCGGGCTTGTCTCAGTGGCAATGAGAATGGAGATGAAGAGTGGCATTAACAATTGTCAGCTTATTGAGGATTACTATAACTCAGATCCCGGGTCGCTGGGAATGGCCATTGAATACCTGAAGCAGCAAAACAGCAGGAAAACTACTTTAATCCTTTCCGATTTTGTCCAGAGTGGAAGAGACGAAGAGGAGCTGTATGGTGAAGTCGCGGGATTGGTGCAGAAAACCGGGATCGATAAATTTATTGGAATAGGGGAAGCTCTTATCAGAAACAGTTCATTATTTGAAAACAATGCGCGATTTTTCTATTCAACTGATGAGTTTGTCCATTGTTTTAACGGGGGTGACTTCAGAAATGAGATAATTCTTCTGAAAGGGGCAAGGATCTACGAGTTTGAGAAAATAGGTAAACTGCTTGAACAGCAGATTCATCAGACTGTCCTTGAGATTAATCTGGATGCTATTTCCCACAATCTGAATGAGTTCCGCAGACATCTGAATCCCGGGACACGGATAATGGCAATGGTTAAGGCATTTGCTTATGGGGCAGGGCCTGCAGAGATCGCAGCGTTACTTGAGTACCACCGGGTCAGTTATCTTGCCGTTGCCTATGCAGATGAAGGTGTTGAATTGAGAACCGCAGGTGTGACTTTGCCAATAATGGTTATGAATCCGGATCCTTCCGCATCGGAATTAATAATAAAATATAATCTTGAACCTGAAATATTTAGTTTTTCGTCATTTGAAAAATTTACCGAAGTTGCTTCAAAACATGGTCTGATTAACTATCCTGTTCATATTAAGATTGATTCCGGCATGCACAGGCTTGGTTTCATGCCTGAGGATGTCGGGTCACTGGGCGAAAGAATCAAAACCACAGAGTGTATCAAAATTATTTCAGTCTTCTCACATCTTGCAGCCAGTGAAGATCCGGCACTGGATCATTTTAGTCACCGGCAGGTAGCGGTTTTTCTTAAAGCAGTTACTCAGATTCATGAAGCAACCGGATATACTTTTCTCCGTCATATCCTTAATTCTTCAGGCATTACACGTTTTCCTCAATATCAATTTGAAATGGTACGGCCAGGTATTGGGATGTATGGTGTCGGCCATTTTGACGGTCTGAAACTGAGAACAGCGGGGCGCTTTAAAACCAGGATATCACAGGTTAAGAGAATATTGGCTGGCGAGCCTGTAGGATATGGCTGTGCTGATGCGTCAGACTATGAAAGAATTATTGCAATATTACCCGTTGGTTACGCTGACGGTCTGAACAGGAAACTGGGGAACAGAAACGGGAACCTGTATATTAAAGGTGTAAGAGTACCTCTGATAGGAAATATATGTATGGATATGTGTATGGCAGATATTACCGGATTAAATGCAAATACCGGTGATGAAGCTGAGATTTTCGGTGAAAACATTACAATCGATGAAATAGCGATAAAATGTCAGACTATTCCATATGAGATACTTACCTCAATTCCCGGGCGGGTGAAAAGAGTCTTTTTCAGGGAATAATCAGCCAAGTTCGCAAATGTGTTCAAGGTTGATGTTGTCAAGGATACTGATCTTTCTTCCTTCAATTCCAATAATACCTTCAGTAGCCAGACTGGAAAGTGTGCGGATAGCATTGGAGGTTGTCATGTTAGAAAGGTTGGCAATATCCTCTCTTGACAGAGAAACACGGATGGTTTTGCCATCAGCTTCATAACCATACGTGTCGCGCAGTACCAGCAATGATTCGGCCAGACGTCCTCTGATATGTTTCTGAGTAAGTGATACAGTTCTGTTGTTCGAAACCCCAAGTTCTTCAGCTATTAACTTAATAAACTTCAGAGCAAGGTCGGCGTTTTTCTTCAGTATCTTAACAAGGGAGTTCTTTTCCAGGACGCAGATTACGGAATCTTCAATCGCTGCTGCAGAAACTGACCAGATGTTGTCAGAAAACAGTACCCTGTAACCAATTAATCCCTGTTGTCTCACCATCTTCAGTATCTGCTCTCTTCCACCAACTCCCTCTTTGAAAACCTTCACTTTTCCAGAAGCCAGGCAGATTAGGCCACGGGATTTTTCACCTTCTTTAAACAGAAGTTCACCTTTCTTAATAATAGCCAAGGTATGATGCTGTGCAATCGTCTCTTTATCTTTCTGATTTAATCCTTTAAAAATGGAAGAAGTTCCTTCAAGACATATCTCAATATACGGGTTTAAATACTGCATGATCTGATTATGTTAAATAACATACCAAAGGTAATAAAAGAAATGAATAAAAATCAAATTAACAATTTTTAACATATTCAATTACAGGTAGTTGTAAAGATCACAGAGACAGGTTTAATACCGTGCCACAAGAGGCATTCTTCTGCCTGCTCCAAAAGCCTTTGATGAAATTCTTAATACCGGAGGGGCCTGGTATCTTTTGTATTCGTTGAAGTCGATCATTTTGATGACTTTAAAAACTGTATCCATGTCTGATCCTTCGCTTACTATTCGTCCGGCGGGTTTTTGTAATTCAATATACTGGTATAAAATTGAATCCAGAATATTGTAATCAGGAAGTGAATCTGTATCATGCTGGTCAGGTCTTAATTCAGCTGACGGAAATTTTTTAATTGTGTTTTCAGGAATGATCTCTCCATTCCTGTTAATATAATCTGCAAGCCGGTAAACATCAGTTTTATAAACATCTCCAATAACAGATAAGCCTCCGGCCATATCTCCATAAAGGGTGCCATACCCGACAGCAGCTTCGCTCTTGTTCGATGTATTCAATAAAATGCAACCGTACTTGTTCGAAACAGCCATAAGAAGCGTGGCTCTTATGCGGGCCTGGATGTTTTCTTCAGTTACATCTTTGTTTTTTCCTTCAAACAGAGGTGCAAGTTCTCCTTCAAAAGCGGTGAAGGGTCTTTCAATATTTATTATATCATAATGAACATTCAGTGTATTGGCAAGAGCCACAGCATCTTTAACAGAATGATCTGAAGAATAACGGGAGGGCATCAGCAATGCTCTGACATTTTCATTCCCCATGGCTTCAACGGCCAGGCAGAGGCAGATGGCTGAATCGATTCCCCCTGAAAGCCCGATAATGCAGCTTTTGAAACTTGTCTTTGCAAAATAGTCGCGTATACCTGTCACAAGAGCCTTATGCATAAGGGGTACTATCCCTGGTCTGGCATCTTTCCGGAAAGCAGAACCCGAATTAATATCATCGAAAGAGTAAGTCTCAACAGCTTCCTCAAAAAACGGCAGTTGATTAAATATCTCACCTTTTTTGTTCACAATTATTGAAGCACCATCAAAAATAAGCTCTGTATTTGCACCTGTCTGGTTAACTGATATAACAGGTATATTATATTTTATGGCTTTAGCTCTGAAGATGTTTTCTTTTGCTTCGATTTTGGAATATGAAAATGGTGAAGCAGAGATATTGATTATAATATCAGGATTTTGTCTGGCAAGCTCTTCCATTGGAGAGACTGTGTACAATCTTGTTTTTTCAAATTCGTTGTCGAATGGCTGTTCGTCCCAGAGATCTTCACAAATGGTGATGGCAAGCCTCAAACCTCTGAATGAAAATACTGAGAACCGGTTCTCAGGTTCAAAATACCTGTATTCATCGAAAATATCATAAGTTGGAAGCAGTGCTTTATTAGAAGAAAAAATAACTTTCCCCTCCGAGAGAAGCAGAGCTGAATTAAAAAGTTTCTTGCCTTCCGGTTTTCTGTTCAGGGTGGGAGAGCCAACTATAGCTGCTATGCCGGTGCATTCATTTGCTATCTCATTAACTGTAAGGTTACATTTTTCAATAAAATCAAGGCGATCGAGCAGATCAAGAGGAGGATATCCGGGGATACACAGTTCAGAAAAAACGATCAGATCGGACCCTTCTGTTTTTGCTTTTCTTATTGCATTACAGATATGGTCCTTATTCCTTTCAAAGTTACCAATATGATAATTCAACTGTGCAACGGTGATTTTCATCTTTGATTTCCTTAATGTCAGATGAGAACCAGCTTGTTTTGAACGGGTTTAAATATTTTCATAATAAATTCAATCAATACTGACTAATCTCATGTAAAAATAACAAATAATAGGAGAAGTTATTGTGCCGTTATTAATTATTGCCTTATAATCGAAAAAGTGTTTATTTTTGACTGCATAAAAAAAGAGAGCATTATGAGAATCCGATATATCACATTTTTCTTTTTATTATTGATCGCTCCGGCAATGACTTCATGTAAGAAAAATCATTATAAAGTAAATACGTCCTCCATCAATGTAAAAATTGAGATAAAGAGGCTTGAGAGGGATCTTTTCACATTAAATCCTAAAGAAATTGCAATGAAGGTCCCCTCTCTCAAACAAAAGTATAACGGGTTTCTGCAGTTATTCAGCTATGTGATTAATACCGGTGATATAAATGACACTTCATTTGGTGACTTTCTTGTAAGGTTTTGTACAGATAAACAAAATAATGATGTATTTGCTCTGACAATGAAGCTCTATCCCGATGTTAAGGAAATTGAAGAGGAGCTTCAGGAAGCTTTCCGACATTATCTCTATTATTTCCCGGAGTGGAAAGTACCTGCTGTGTTTACTTGTATCACAGGATTTAATAACAGTATCATTACCGGGGATTCCGTGCTTGGAATAGGATTGGACAGGTATCTTGGGGCTGACTGTGAGTATTATCCGAGACTTGAAATATACAAGTATATTGCAGCCAGAATGACAAGGGAGAATATTGTACCTGATGCTATGTATGGCTGGGGTGCTTCGGAATGGGAGTTTTCAACACTTAAATACCCGGCTGATAATGTTATAACTGAGATGATCCACAATGGCAAACTTAAATATTTTGAAAAATGTACGTTGCCTGGGACTGCTGATGAGATAATCTTTGGCTTTACACCAGACCAGATGAAATTCTGCAAAAACAATGAAAGTCAGATGTGGCAATATCTTATCGAAAACGATCTGTTATTTAACAGCGATCAGTTCACAATACGTAAACTCACAGGAGAAGCTCCGTTTACAAGCTATTTCACCAATGAATCGCCGGGACGAGCAGCTATATGGCTGGGTTTCAGGATAGTTGAATCATACATGATGAGAAACCCAGGAATTAGCATTGAAGAGATGATGAAGGATTTTGATGTGCAGGGTATTCTTGAGAAGGCGAAATATAGTCCACAATAAAAAAGGCTGTATTTTCCGGTACAGCCTTCAATTTCTTAAATCGGAATACTATGCAGGATGAATTGCCTCAACCGGGCAAACATCAGCACAGGCACCACAGTCAGTGCATACATCCGGATCAATTTTATAGATGTCGCCCTCTGATATTGCTTCAACAGGACATTCATCGATACATGTTCCGCAAGCAGTACAATCATCATTAATTATGTAAGCCATTTCGATTATTTTTTGATTGGTTAATTATAATAAGTTCACAAAAATACCTTAATTATTTAAATTGAAAAATAAACATGACAAATATAACAGATTATCTTCCTGCGTAACTGGTTCCCGGCACGAAACTTCCAGGCCGGATTTAAAAATCGAGACTGAATGACAAGTAGAATATTTTTGGTAAAAGGTAATGGTTCTCGATCCCCCAGGCCCAGTCAGCCCTTACGAAATAACCAAATATCTGGGCTCTCGCTCCTGCGCCAAATCCTGCAACAATGGGTTCCCTGTTCGAATCGAGGGTAACAGTTACCGGACCGGTTATAATTTTTTCAGTATCGTAACCATTGTCACCCGACCATGGAGATTTTCCCGACCATGCTGTTCCCACATCACCGAATCCTACAATCTGGAGGCTGTTGAGGAAATTGGACCTCAGCGGATGACCGGCAAAATATCTGATTACAGGCCATCTTAATTCACTGTTTATAAGGGCAAAATTATTTCCGTTCCTCACATTCTGCGTAAACCCTCTCATATTAGTTGCAAGAGCCTGGAAACCATAGTTTACATTTGGAGTAACAGGTATTGAATTATCGAACATCGGGTATTTATTAAACAAATAGCCCATCCAGTTATCAACACCGCCAAGGTAATAGATCAGTTTGGTGGGGCCAAAAGAAGTACTGGCAGCAAATCTGTTTGCCCATATCAGTTCTCTGTGTATCCGTGTGTATTTTCGGAAATCAACCCCAAGAACGATCATGTCGGACTTCTTATAGGTCAGCTCTTTATAATATTCACCGAAAATTTTAAATCTGGTCCCGAAGTAGATATTGATGCTTCTTCTTCGTGTGTTATCATAGATTACTTCCCCTTTCAGACCGGCCCAGTGTTGTGAAAAGTTTTTATAGTTGAGTGAAGCCACATCAGTAGCCAGAAAAACATGCCGGTCGTATCTGTATGTTAGAGTTCCCTTCAGTGCTAAGACAGGCGTAATTGGCTTTGAATAAGAGAGATATATATTATGAGTATGTGTTTTGAAAAGGCTTGAGTAGTCTGAGCTAAAGTAGGCTTGTCTATGGAAAATTAGCTGCTTATCGAAGGTTCCTTTAAGATTCTCAACACTAAGGAGATATTCATTGCTGTCGAAATTTCCGGAGAATCTGAACCCTCCGGTAATCCGGTAGTTCTCGAACAGATCGAGTGTTCCAAACCTTGTCAGGACATTCACCCCCGGATTAAAATAGGGTGCTCCTCCGCTATATACCTGGTACGAATTATTGAGGAAACTGAAGTCCACCTGGTTGGCGATATAATTATTATAAAAGGATGTCTCATAGATCCTGATCAGAGGAAGCTCAATCTCCCCTGTGTCAAGGTCGATATCCATATATTCCTTCCGCCATAATTGGGCGTAGTAGTTTTGCTTTTCCTTCTCAAAGATGTAATGATTTATGTCAATAGGTTCGTTCTTAATGTAATACTCATAGATAGGTTTAGTAAGAGTATCCCTTCTTTTTTTATCTTCAGCAACAAGCCATTGCCTTAACTGTTCAATGCTATCAGCTTTATGGATAAATTGATTTTTCTCTTTCCGGAATGTACTGGTCACAATCTCCCCGGCAGGTACAGGATTTGATTCGCTGAGGAGTCCTTTCCTTAAAATATACCTCCTTTTGCTGAATAGTATTTCACCATATGAGTTGGATCCATTTACAACAGACTGGTCGATAATGTTACGGTCATAATTAGTAAAAGACAGAGAATTAATGAAATATCTATAATGAGTAGTTGTGTCTATATAGCTTATCGAACTGTCAAATTTTGCAACATACATGTTTAATATCCCATTCTGATCGCCTATGTATGCAAATTTGTTTTTTGCTATTCCTGTTGGTTGAAACCTGTTGGTATATTTGCCTTCAGAGAGTCTTACCAGGATATTGTTTTTCTTTGTTAAGTTGTATGTAAAAAGATCGAATGTAAGCGACATCTTTTCAAAGGGACTCGCTGTGTTTGAAAGAGTATCAGATAAACGGTTTGATGAGAAAATGATATCTCCTGGGGAATCTTTCAGGAATGAAGGATTAAGATCATCGGCAACATCCCGGGTGATCTGCTCGTTTGTTCCGGAAGCGATTGTGTGAATGTAAATATCTGTAATACCATCTTTTACAGCAGAGAACGCAAGCCGTGAGCCTTCAGGAGAATAGGAAAAATCCAGGACTTTATCAAAATACAGGAGGTTCCTTTTTTCGGTTGTTTTTTCGTTGACCCTGTAAAAATACATGACCAGGTCAGCTTTTTCGTCACTTATAAAGGTGAGAATTTTACCGCTTGGGTGCCAGGCAATCACAGGGTAGGTATTATCAGTAACCTGCTCAAATCGAGGTTCTTTCCGGAATATAATTTTCTGTTTACCGGTTGATTGGTTGTATAGCCAGATACGTTTTCTTCCCCAATCGTTTGTAACATAAGCGATATAATCTCCTCCGGGGCTTACTTTTACCTGTTGGTATATCTGTTCCTTTTTTGATTTTCTAATAATGTTTTCGTCATCAGCAGGAAGATTCCTGTCCCCGGAATACTCATCTAAGTAGTATTTTCCCCATTCCTTAAGTATATCTTTGAGGTCCTTTCCAATTACATAAAGGAAGCCATCATTAACGTTTTTATAAATCTTTGTCAGATAGATAATATTTGGAATAAGGGCATCGCCATACTCTTTTCCGATGTATCTCCAGAAAGACTGACCAGCATCGATTGCATCCTTATATTCAAGATGGCTAATGTTTTTGTATTTGCCTGATTTGATGCCATCCTTGACCCTGTTCTCTGCCTCATAATCCCAACCATATGCTACATAATTAATGAGCCCTTTAATATACCAGTCAGGCATATAGATTAATGAAGAGCTGGAAACTCTGTCTTTTACATCGGCGTTGTATAGCATTTCATTGATTATCACTTCAGTAATTGCAGACGCAATCTGTCGCTGAAATGCCACATGATCGCCTTCATAGTAAAGCATTACTTTATTTTTTATTATCCTGCTGAATCCTCCGGTATTATAGCTGTCCTCTTCAAAGGTGACGAGACCAATATTAGATTGTTTATATTCGGCATTTTTATTGAAGATGATGAAAATCAGTCTTTTCTCGAGTGTATAATCGAAATAGTCCTCAATTTCTGCAAGTTTCTTCATTGCATAATCTGCTGTGAATTGAGCCAGATCACGTCCATATTCGTTAA
>JAUYBT010000162.1 GCA_030692905.1 Bacteroidales bacterium | reverse complement strand
AAGATGATTTGTTTTTTTTGTAAAAGGAACCGCCGAAAAGAACAATTCCGATCAGATAGACTAAAAATATAATGACATCTATAATTTTCATCTTTGAAGAAATATAAACAGTGTTTCAGCTATTATTTACCAGACTTACTTTTAAGAATATTTAAATGGACATATTTAATTTTTACCCGGTTATAAGTATAAGTGATATGTATGGTACCGTCTTTCCCCTGGATAATTGCAGGGTAACTGAATTCACCTTTCGGCTCATCTTCCAAAACGATTATTTCGCTCCAGTTTTTTCCGTCAACAGTAGCAAATAGTGCCAACTTGTTCCTTCCATTCTCAATGGGATTACATATCAGTAACTGTATGCCATTGTCAAGAGATACAGCATCAATACCTGAATTATTGTTAATAAGGGTTGTAGCTTTTAATGGAGACCACGTTTTTCCTTTATTGTGAGACCATGTCTCCACGATTTTTTTTTCTTTACTTCGGCAAAGCATTTGAATCTTCCTGCCTTTGTAAAAAATAATGGTGGGCTGAATAGCATTAAAACCGTTGTTGTCAATTTTTGCTTTTCTCCAATGATTTAAATCCTGATCCGACATTTCGACGTAAACATTCCAGTTTTGCGTAGTCTCTATACTTGTAGGATAAAGGATTGTCCCATTTTTTAATCTTTCTGCTTTGTTTTTGATCGGCCCCAGAAGATTGTCGGGTATCTGAACCTTTTCTGACCATGATTTTCCATCATCTTTTGAGATTTTATACATCCCCCACCATTCACGGGGACTTGGCCCAACTTTATAAAAGAGAATTATATCACCATTATCCCTCTTAAAAAGCACCGGGTTCCAGCAAGGATATCGAAGCGTATCATTAATAATACCGTCGGCAACCAGTTCAGGGCTACTCCAGTTCCCGCCTTTATTCACTGAGGTATAAATACAAACATCCGGACGGCCTTCACCCGTTCCGCCAAACCAGGCAGCTAAAATACCCGCATCTGTTTCAATAACAGTTGATGCATGACAACTCCGGAAAGAGGCTTTTTCATAGATAAATTCAGATTTTATAACTTCAGCTTTAATTTTTTCGGGTGATGTCTTCTGAGAATATAATGAGATTATAAACATTAACATAACCAATATGGTAATTACTTTTTTAAGTGTATTCATAACATTTATTTTTAATATCTCTGAAAATTACGCAAATTATGTAATGCTTCTTTTGAAGCATCTTTGAAAAACTTTATATCATATCTCTTACCCTGATTCTTACCCTGAAAAAATTAAACCCTCTGAAATGATTGATATTCAGAGGTTTTGTTGTTATTAGTGTACCCCGAACGGATAAAAGTTGCAACCGGATATCCGGCTTTTTTCTAAATAAGTTCACAAAAAATACAAGTTATTTTGCTTTAATAATGTAAGCCATCAAAGCATTGGTGTGCCTGATATAGAGAACCCCGTTGTGGATTACAGGGTGTGTCCAGAATGGTACTGAATCGCTCTGAGTAACCTTAAAACTGCTGACCAGATCGAATTTTTCAGGATTAGCCTTCAGAAGTCCTACATTTCCATTCTTTTCATCATAAATATAAAGCGTACCTTCTGCAGATACTCCAGTTCGGTTTTCTTCCCGGTAAGCGGGTCAATTCCAACCACTTTACCACCGCTGGCGCTTTCTCCACGACCAGCTGAAGCGGTTATCATTACAACATGGCTATCTTCGCCAACTTTTATGATTGACGGACTAACATATCCGACAGATCCAAGAGAAGGCGTTGTCCATCTAACCTTACCAGAGAGTTTTTCATAAGCCACAACCCCTGCCTGAGGTGCCTGTGAAGCCAAAATAAGCAAATCACCGTAAACTAAAGGACACTGAGTAATTGCCCATCTCGGAATTTCACCTCCTCCGAAATCAGTCCAAACGTTTTTATTCCAGACGGGCTTGTGTGTATTGATGTCTATGCAAAACAGGTTCCCGTAAGGACCGCAAGAATAAATTAGATTTCCGTCTAAAGTCGGTACACTTCGCGAACCAGGAAACATAACAGAACCGGGAGCTTCATAACCAAAATTCCAGAGTTCTTTTCCACTGGAAAGGGCTAAACATCTCAGTTTATCGCCAACCTGGTCATCTCTGTCCAGTAAATAGACCTTACCGTCTTTGACAACAGGTCCGCCAAAACCGATGCCCACATCAACAGTCCATAGAACTTCCGGCCCTTGCTGAGGCCAGGAGCGTAAAATGCCTTTCTGGGGTGACAAACCATTTCTGTTGGGTCCAAGATACTGGGGCCAGTCTTGTGAATAGATATTCGATATGCAAACTAATAAGACAATCACCGGAATAAATATCTTACTTTGTTTCATTTTCATTACTCCTTTCATTTTTGTTATCATATTATTACTGTTTCAATATATAATAAAGTTTCTAAAATAAAAATTATTATGTAACATATGATATGATCCGAACATAAAAGTTGCTATTGGTGTGCTAAAAAGAAAAAACAGGAACGGAACGGTCAAAAGTTGCAACCGGTACTTTCATCGAACCAAACAGTTCATCCTCAATGCCAGCGAGGATTTGGGACGTTCCCAAAAATAAGAAAGAGGTCGAAAATGACCTCTTGTCTCGTTCGGTACCCCGAACGGACAAAAGTTGCAACCAGTTAAGTGAGTTACAGCTCAATAATTTCTAAAATCATCAATGACTGCCGTCATATCCTCGTTGAAAGATATTGTCGATCCAAGGTTTTCAGTCATACCATTAGGATGATCCCTGTTAACTCTGATCAGCAGGGCGTTAGGATTATTATGAACCATAGTTTCAAAAGGGAACCTGATAATTCCGGGAGTGTTGTAACCAACACCGAGTTCAATAAATACTGTTGATATAGATTCTGTCCCTGAGATGGATTTTCTATAATTACCCTCTGAAGTATACCAGCTACTGTCCTGAACGAAAAAATTATCCTTACGCAGATTGACTTCCATATTTCCACCACACACAGGACATTTGGGAACCAGTGATGAAGGTATCGTGCAATCTGAAGTTTCTGAAAGCATTTGTACAACTATATGTTCATTAAAGTACAACTTATCATGACAACCTTTCTCACACTGGAAATAGCCATAATTACCCTGGATCTCGAAAAACTTGGATTTATCAACTCCAGCTTTCCTGAACTGCCCCTCCACATTTGTAGTGATGACGAAGTAATCCTTCGCGGATACAAGCTCAATCAATGAAATATATAATTCCTTAACAGGTGTTTCAAACAGGTTTAGACTGATATGTCTTGCCCAATATGCCCACTTCTCTTCCTGAGTTCTGAAGGGGAAAAAGCTGGAAGTGTAAAGGTCTTTCATTCCATATTTTTCAACGAAAGGTTTAAAGTTCTCGGTAAACCTTTTCCCATTGTATTCAATGCCTGCGGCTGCAGATAGTCCCGCTCCGGCTCCTATTACCAGCTTTTCTGCGTTTTGAATTGCTTTTCCAGCTCTTTCTATTCTCTCTGAGTATCCCTCATTCATACCTGGCCACACTTTAATATTTTACTGTAGATAGAGTAATCAATATCCTTGAAAACATTAAAAACCACGGTTTCAATTCCTGAAGCAGAGTATAAGTCAAAATGTTCACAGACCGTCCTGATTGCAATTTCTGCTGCCAGCTGATTCGGGAACATATATTCCCCGGTTGAAATGCAACAGAATGCAATACTCCTGAGTTTATTTTCATCTGCCAGCTGAAGACATGACTGATAACAGGAAGCAAGCTGATATTCAACCTCCTTCGTGACATTTCCATTATCAATGATTGGACCAACTGTATGAATTACATATTTTGCAGGGAGGTTATAACCTTTAGTCATCTTTGCCAAGCCTGTTGGTTCAGGATAGCCTTGTGTTTTCATTATCTCATAACACTCCAGCCGTAATTGGATCCCTGCTGCCGAATGTATCGCATTATCGATACAGTTATGCAATGGAACAAAGCATCCAAGCATCTGATTGTTTGCTGCATTGACAATTGCATCAACTTTAAGTCTTGTAATATCTCCCTGCCATAATTTCAGACGCTTTTCCTTTGCAGATACCTGAAACTGGTCTAATCCAACTATCCCTTTTTCAAAAAGTTGTTTTTTCAATTCTTCGTCCTGTGCCCTGAGTAAAAGTTCTGATACTTCCAGTGGTTGACGAATGTTCATCAGAGAACGCATAAGTCGCCTTTTCTCTACCAAATCTGATGGAATAATCACCTGACTGTACTGTGCATGTTCTCCTATTAAACTATTCAGTATGATATCAAAGTCTTCCACTGGCATTGTTGATTACTTTAGTTTTTAATGAATAATCCCGCTCCAAGGTCGGCCCCCAGAGAGCCTGGGATTAGATGTAAATAGTTTCTTTTTATGGGATCTTCTTCAATTTGTAAGGTACCTTCTTTTTTGATAATTACACCCTCGCCAAGTTTCAATTTATTTGAATCTGCTTTTTCCCCGAACCCAGATGGTCCACCACCTTTGTTAACCAGCTCATTATATCCGATAACAAGTGAGTTTGAAAGGGAAAACGATTTTTGACCATCTCTGTTTAAAATCCAAAAAACATTGGTGTTCCCGACAACATTATTATAAAATTTTAAATCTTCGTCGGCAGACCATGACCAAACATTTGCACCATAATTGCCAATAAAAAGATTGTGATGTACTTCACAATTCCTGGCAGGTTCGTCAGAAAACCAAAAGACAATAGCATCTTTACAATGATAGAATACACAGTGATCAACGACCACACCTTGTCCGCTGGCCAGTATCGCCAAGTGGTTTGGAATGGCTTGCTTGTCGCCGATAAACAGACACTGGGTAATTCGCAAGTCGTCAAGATTTCGGCCTTCTCGCACAATTGGGTAATTTCTTTTAACTAGTCCGTCTTTAGGTCTTTCATGAACGGGAGTACCTAAAACCCTTAAACCTTGAATTGTAACATGACCGGTTTCAATTTGAATACCGTATGATGCCCCGCCAAGTGGATCCACTCTTCCATTAGGTTTAAAATCAAGAGGCATTGTTGAAACAATTACCGGCATCATTCCAGGGTTCCAGTCGGCATCATCCGGCAAAACTGTTGCACGGATAGTCAATCGTTCATCTTTAGAGAAATGCCAGTTCGGTGGATGAAAAGTTACTGTTTCGTCCAGACCATAAATACCTTCAGAAATATAAATAGTAATTGCTCCTTTTCCATTGGCTTTATTGACCCTTTCTGCTGCTTCGTTCAGTGTTTTTAAGGGCTGTCCTTTCGATCCAATGTTATGGTCATTTCCGGAGTTTGCATTGATAAATAAATCAGGAATCTGTCCTTCAACAACCGGATTCATTACAAATACTATTAATAATATGAAGAAGATGGTTTTTAATGTTTTCATAATCTTGATATTTAATAATTTATAAGATTCTTTTTTTGCAGTTAGTTATTAACTTGTATTTTCACTATCACTTTTCCGTTGGCAGTATTGTTTTCCATCAATGAGTGTGCCTGACCAATCTCACCTAAGGAAAATACTTTTGAGATAGTGGGGTATAGGTTATTTTTATTTATAAGTCTGAAGATTTCATCAATGACTGCCTGAGTTGGATAATTACTGAAAAAACCGGTCAGGTAAACACCAGATGGTAAGTCCTTTATAGGATCAAAATTATTTAACACTCCTTTTTCCCCTAATACTCCAGTGGAGCATATTATCCCGCTATGCCTGGTCAATTTAGCTGATTCCAAAAGTGTTGCTGGTCCGATCAATTCAAGTACTTTATTTACGCCTTTTGGATAGAGACTTAAAAGCTGTTCTCTTATAGTGCCGTTATCAATTAGTACATTATCAGCATCCTGTCCGGTTAAAAACTCACGTTTTTTTTCATTTCTTGTGGATGCCACTACAGTCGCACCAACGCTTTTGGCAAGCTGGATCGCTGACAGACCCAGAGCACTTGTACCTCCACGTATTAAAAGAGTATCTTCAGGCTTAAGCTGCAGACTTTCAAAGAGCGATCCATATGCAGTATAATACGACTCCGGAATGGCTGCTAACTCTTCCCATCCAAGAGTTGTTTCAACTTTAAATACGTTTTTGGAAGGTACCAGTGTGTACTCCGCATAACTTCCATCGAAACTCCGGCCCATTCCCCCCATTAAAGCTATCACCCGTTGACCCTTAATGAAATCACTGTCGGATGGATCAACAATTTCCCCGGCACATTCTATCCCCGGGATAAGTGGTAATTTTATGTAGGGTGCATCTGCTTCATAAGCCCTCATCATAAGCTCAGAATGGTTCAGTCCAAAGGATTTTACCTTTATAAGTACCCATCCTTGTCTTACTTCAGGGACTGGAACTTCACTTATTTTAAGTTCATCAGCCAGACAGGTTTTGTATAGCACAACTGCTTTCAAAACAAATTCGCTTTTCAGCTTGCTATTTGTTTCCAACACTGGGGATCTACTCCATAGAAATTACCTGTATACCCGTATGTTACGGCAGGGCAGCCACGGCAGAATCTCTTTAGTTCACAGGAATTACATTTCTCAAATTTGTTGTAATCCCTGTATGTGTCCATTTTTTCACCAGTGAAAATATCGTATAGATTTTCACTAAACACATTGCCGATATTACTTTCAAAGCGTCTGCATGCATAAACCTCCCCCTGAGGAAGTATTGTCAAATGACAATTAGAGCAATTGCAGCCTTCATAAATCATATCTTCCTTCAGATTTTCCGGTATCCGGAAAAGACCTTTCTCATGTAAATAAAGTGTCCACAGATGATCCTTGAGGTTGAAGCTGGTCCCGCTCTCTTTGTAATGTTCAAACTTTTGCCAGCAGACTTCCAGTAGGCTTCTGTACTGATCAGGTGTCAGGTGAGTGCTTTTTTCAAAACTAGTCGGTGCGTATCTTGCAAATGCAAAAACATTAACTTTATTTTCAACAACGAGATCGATAATCCCGGGTAATTCTTCAGCATTTACCCCTGAAACAGTTGTCATGATCGCACTTCTGATACCTGCTTTATGCAGGCATTTTAACTTTTCAATTGTTGTATCGAAAGAATCCTTTTTTCTCATCGCATCATGGGTTTCCCTTAATCCGTCAATCGAAAGCTGATACCGCTCGCATCCATAATTTTTCAACTTTTTACATACTTCATCATCAAGATGGAAAGGATTTCCAAGTATAGTGAAAGCAATATTGTGAGACTTGAACAATTCCATCAGGTCCCAGAAACGACTGTGTAGTACCGGATCGCCGCCTGTAATATAGAAATAAGGTATGCGATTCGCCTTTCTACACATATCCTGACAATTTTCAAAAACAGATTCTATCTGTGTCCAGGACATTTCTTTCAGTATTGTATGATTGTTTTCTGAAAAGATGTAGCAATGCTGGCACCGCTGGTCGCAACTGTCTGTTATGTGCCACTGAAAAGCAAAGTATTCCATAGTCTTAAGATTAATTGAGAAAGTTCCCGGTCAGTTAATACAGGACCGGGAACATTTAAATCTTTAATTTCCCCCGCTTCCGCATGAGGAACCACAGGCTGATGTTTTAGGTTTGTTGTCACCTTCACTTGCTCCACATGCAGAAGGTTTTGGGTTACTGTCGCCAGTGCCGCATGATGAAGGTTTTGGCTCACTGTCACCGGCACCGCATGAGGATGGTTTTGGTTTGCCATCACCATCCTTTGAACCACATGATGAACCACAACCGGAAGAAGTCATTTTAACTGTGCCTGAAGAAATGTAGCTTTGTGCAGAAGTACGTGAAATAAATCCACCATCTCCTGTCCATCCGTTTAACTTGTTCAAATTGCTCATTTGTATACTTTTTAGTTAATCACCGCAAAACTATAATAGTATGAGGAATCCTGCAAAGGGGTATCTTACGCACCTATAAGGTTAGAAATATTGATTATCAGTATTTTAGTTGTTAATATTTTAATAAATATTTTATATATCCATTAATAGAGTAATGATCTGAAAGTATTATTACTCTCTTTTTGAGTATAATGTATATATTTGCACTAAGAAAAGCATAATTATGAAAGAACTTGATTTACAATTTCCGACATGTCCGATAAGGAATGTATTAGGCCGGTTTGCCGATAAATGGTCTTTGTTGATATTGTGTAGCCTTCAGGCTCATGATAAAATGAGATATACCGAATTAAAGAAGTCTATTCCCGACATTTCACAAAAAATGCTTACAAGCACTCTGAAACAGCTTGAAAAGGATCATTTACTGAAACGAAAGGCTTATGCTGAAATACCACCACGTGTTGAGTATTCTCTCACAGAACTTGGTCTAAGTCTTATGCCGATAGTCGAAAAGATGATAGAATGGGCTCAGGTGCATTTTAATGAGGTAACAAAATAACGAACGGTTTTTTGGTATCAATAGAAGGAGTGGAAGAAAAGGAGAGGGGGAGAAAACAAGTGTGAGTGTGAGTGCCCTCTTTCGTAAATACTTCGGAGGACAAAGCGGGAGCGAGAAAAAAGAACGAGAGTGTTCGTTCGAGCTAACTCGCTCTCACTCTCACTCTCGCTCTTTTTCTGTACCCCGAACGGACAAAAGTTGCAACCGGATAAGCTAACGTTTAACTTTAAATAAGGTTTTTTATAACTAAACAGAGTTTTCTGAAGGCCGATAATAAACTTTAAAATATTTGAAAGATCAATTTTAATGACATTGGTTTTTTTGATAATTCAGTAGCTAATTGTATTTCTTAAACCAGAACTAATCCTTCCTGTAATACTTTATTATAGATTTTATCATCAAATTTGTAATAAGTGGGAGAGCGATGAGCTCCTATTTTTCTTTTTTCATCCGTTTTTACTAAAAGTCCGATTGAAATTAATTTATTTGGAAAGTTGGTAATATGTAATGTTTTTCCTGATAGAACCTCATATAAAAGCTTAATTTCTTTTAATGTAAATTTCTCTGGCAACAGCTTCTTTCCGATTGGGAAATGATACAAATGCATTTTTATGACAGAAAGGGCTTCTTGTAATATTTCGTTATGATCGTAACCTAATTCTGGTAATTCATCCATCGGGAACCATTTGCACTCACTTGACAGGAAATCCACCTTTGGTTTGGCAACTGTAATGTCTATTATTGCGTAGAATCCAACAGACAGCGTTTCTCCCATAAGCCAATTGTTCTCATCTAATGTTATGCCGGTTAATTCAAAAAAAATCTCTTTATTAAAAGCACCGGGAGAATGACCTCGCCCCGGATTACCAAAGGTTTTGAATTGCTTCAAAAATATATCATCAATACCGGTCCGTTCGTAAGTTATTCTTGACGCAGCCTCGTCCAGGTCCTCCTTTTTTCTAACATAACCTGCCGGCAGACACCATTTGGTAATAATTTTACTTTTTGTAAGCAATACCTGAAGATTCCCTACATCATAACCGAAAATTGCACACTCTATCGTTAGATTGCGCCGGTAATTCAGATATCCGAAGTTTAAAAATTCCTTAAAATCCTGCAATGATTCCATATGTCTGACAAAGTAAAAATTTTATTTCTTAAATTTTAATAAATGAATAAATATTTCCCATATCTTTATTTCTTAAGTTTTAATATATAAAGAGTTTATTCATTCGTTGTTTAGAAACAGAAATGATGTTACAATCCTTAAGATCATTTTCATACCGATTGTTATAAATACTCTTCTAAAGTAAGAACTTGTCAAATTTTAATAAATAACTATGAGAAAGCTGAACCTGTCAAGTATTATTGTGATATTGATCAATCTGTTGATCGGTAACATTGCGTGGGGAAATCCGGAACCAATAGATAAATCAAGGACAACATCCTTTGACGTGGGATGGCGGTTCATCAAAGCGAATCCCCCGGGTGCCGAAAACCCAAGCTATGATGACTCCGGATGGAGAACACTTGACTTGCCTCATGACTGGAGCATAGAAGACCTGTCCGGTCAGGATGGCGATTCGATAATTGGTCCTTTTTCAAAGGCATCCATAGGTAAAATGGGTACAGGTTATACAGTTGGTGGTACAGCATGGTACAGGAAAACCTTTACCATGGACAAGGTATATGAGGATAAAATTGTCTACCTGCAATTCGATGGTATTTACATGAATTCAGACGTATGGGTTAATGGTAAGCACGTGGGCAATCACCCACACGGCTATACCTCATTTTGGTATGATATTTCTCCTTATCTCAACCAAGCTGGACAACCGAACGTTGTCGCTGTTCAGGTGAAAAACGAAGGAATTAATGCAAGATGGTATTCCGGCTCAGGTATTTACAGGCATACGTGGCTTGTTCTGGCGAATCCGGTTCATGTCGCACCATGGGGTGTATTTATAACCACCCCTGAGGTTTCCGAAGAAAAAGCAAATATCGAAGTTGTAACGAATGTTTCAAACTCAGAAACACGGGATTTGGCGGTCAGCTATGTGGTAAGGCTTATTGATCCTTCGGGTAAAGAAGTGGGAAAATCAACAATGAAGTCATCTGTACCTGCAGGTAATTCAGTGGAGCTCAAGCAAGTTGTTCAGGTAGATAATCCTGCACTCTGGTCGTTGGGAAAGCCAAATCTTTATCATGCAGAGGTAAGCCTGTTAGTCAATAATAAGGTTGAGGACAAAGTAAATACGGCTTTTGGCATACGTACTATTAATTTTGACGCACAAACTGGATTTACCCTGAATGGTAAAACCATTAAACTCAGGGGAGGATGTTTTCATCATGACAACGGTCCATTGGGTGCTGCGGCCATTGACAGGGCTGAGGAACGCAAGATAGAGATACTCAAAAAAGCAGGATTCAACGCCATTCGATGCAGCCATAATCCGCCGTCACCCTACCTGTTAGATGTTTGTGACAGGCTGGGAATGCTGGTTATTGATGAGGCATTTGATATGTGGGAAAAATCAAAATTGGAGGGGGCGTATAAGTTCTTTGGTTTGCAAGGTACTAATTACACAATAACGGATCATTCACAGTTCTTTAAAGAATGGTGGCAAAAAGATATACAATCAATAGTACTTCGCGATCGCAATCACCCCTCAATAATCATGTGGAGTATCGGGAATGAAATCGCGGAAGCTGCTGATACTTCAGGACTTAGGATTGCTGCCAATTTGGTAAATGAAATAAAAAAATATGATCGCACCCGTGCTGT
>JAUYBT010000140.1 GCA_030692905.1 Bacteroidales bacterium | reverse complement strand
CTGACTGTTCAGTTTTGAAACCACACCGGTTACTGATGCACTTACAAAACCGGGTAAAAGTGTTGCAGCAGATATGCCGGCAAGGCTTTTTTTCAGGAATTCACGACGGGGATTCTTTTCCATAATTTTAATGTTTTATGTCTTTAATAAAAAAAAGACTTGCCCAACTTGTTTTTAGCACCAGTTCTTATTTACTTATCTCGCTTATAAGTTTCTCAAGAGTTGGAATATCTTCCTTGATTGTTTTCCAGACAACAGTTACATCTACACCTAAATAGTCATGGATGAGTTTATCCCGCTTCGTTAGTCTTAAATTCTTTTAAAGACAATCCGTTACTAAACTCATTTATTTTTCGAATACAATCAAGAATATGGTCAATATATGCCAGATCGTCCTTAATCATTACAGTATATTAATGAGGTCTTTCTTAATACTTTTTTTGATTCTTTTATTTCTAATAGCCCCTGTAGTTACAAGATCAACTTTAATCCCAAGGATTTCGGACAGGTCATTTTCTAACTTGATCAGGGTTAACAAAGAAGGGGATTCTTTAAACTCAACAAGAATATCAATATCGCTACCTTTTTTATTATCTCCTCTGGCAAAAGATCCAAAAATACCAACCTTTATAGGATTGTACTCTTTTAAGTGACTCAAGATTATATTTTTAATCTTAGATTGGTCCATTTGAGATGTTTTCTACAAATCTATTAAAAATTGATCATTCGGCAATGTTAGTGTCTCTTGTTTTAGTCAATCAAAGATCAGGATGGAAGAAATGCAATTAAAACAAATTGACCTGGTTGATGTAATAGGTGGAAAAAGCAGGGTTTCAGAAGTTCTTAATCGTAAACGCAAATTGACTGTTGAAATGATTCGCAACTTAACAACACGATTAAACCTTTCACCAGGACTATTGATCCGTGATTATCAATTGACAGGACAATAGACAGCGTAAAGATTAATACTTATATGATAAGCATGGCATCGCCATAGGTACCAAACCTGTACTTCTCCTTAACGGCTGTTTTATATGCGTCAAAGAGCAGATCATACCCCGCAAACGCCGATACCATCATCAGCAGCGTGGAATACGGCAGATGAAAATTACTAATCATCATATCTGGTACCTTAAACTCATAAGGAGGAAATATAAATTTATTTGTCCAGCCATCATACGGTTTCAGGTAACCATCGGTAGAAACGGAACTCTCCAGTGTCCTGACAACTGTAGTACCAACAGCACAAATCTTGTACTTATTATCCTTGGCTTTATTTACAATTTCAACACAGTCATCGGTAATCCTGATCCTCTCCGAATCGACTTTATGTTTGGTGAGATCTTCCACATCAACACTTCTGAAATTACCCAAACCCACATGAAGTGTTATCTCGGCAAATTCAACACCTAAAATCTCAAGCTTCTTTAGTAACTCCCTGCTGAAATGCAATCCTGCCGTGGGTGCAGCAACGGCCCCCTCATGCTTGGCAAAAATTGTCTGATATCTTTCATTATCTTCCGGCTCAACCGGCCTGTTGATAAACTTTGGGAGAGGTGTCTCTCCAAGGCTGTACAATGTATGCTTAAACTCCTCGTAGGTTCCGTCGAACAGGAACCTCAGCGTCCTGCCCCTGGAAGTTGTATTATCGATGACCTCCGCAATCAGAAGGTCGTCTTCCCCGAAATATAGTTTATTACCGATTCTTATCTTCCTTGCCGGGTCAACCAACACATCCCACAAACGCTGCTCCTTGTTCAACTCCCGTAATAAAAAGACCTCAATCTCAGCTCCTGTTTTCTCTTTATTGCCATATAACCTTGCCGGGAAAACCTTTGTATTATTGAAAACCAATACATCTTTTTCGTTAAAATATTCAGTGATATCCTTAAATATCCTGTGTTGAAACTCCCCGTTTTTCCTGTTAACAACCAATAACCTCGATTCATCCCTGATCTCAGAAGGATACAGAGCAATAAGTTCCGGTGGCAAATGGTACCTGAATTGTGATAATTTCATAAACTAAATATATAATCATTATGAATTTAAAGAGTTCCTTTATACGTATAAATATCAATTTTGTTGCATTTGTTCAACGTATTCTTTAAATTTTTCCAAATCGTAAGCTTTGCTCACGCGATAAGAGCCGATTGCAGTCCTCTCAAGAGCAGATAAATAACTCCCGCTTTTTAATGCCAGCCCAAAATCCCTTGCAAATGATCTGATATATGTTCCCTTACTGCACACAAGTCTGATTTTTGTTTCAGGAACACCAAAAGAGAGCAGTTCAATTTCCCTGAAAAAAACAGTAACAGGCTCAAGTTCTTTCTGTATCCCTTTCCTGGCAAATTCATACGCTCTTTTACCAGCTATCAGCTTTGCAGAGTACATCGGAGGGAGCTGCTTCTGCTCTCCTAAGAAACTAACCAGTGTTTCTCTGACAAACTCCTCTGAAATATGATCTGTCGGATACTGATTATCTGTCTCCGTTTCAAGATCAAAAGAGGGGGTGGTCTCTCCCAGGTGAAATGTTGCTACGTATTCTTTATCCAGGTCGCGGAACTCATCAATTTTTTTGGTCGCTCTGCCTGTACAAATTATCAATAGTCCGCTGGCAAGAGGATCTAATGTACCGGCATGACCAACCTTTATTTTTTTGATCCCGAAAGCGCTCCGGATCATAATCCGCACTTTGTTTACCAGATCAAAAGAGGTCCAATAGACAGGCTTATTAAATAATAAAACCTGGCCTTCTTCAAAAACCGTCACTTTTTCAGATAACATGCAACCCTAATAAGATTGAAAAAATCCCAACAATTACGCAATAAACCGCAAACCAAACCAGATTTCCCTTTTTGACAAGATTTATCATCCATTTGCAAGCAAAATAACCCGATAAAAAGGCTACGACAAATCCGGTTAAGATGACCAAAAAAGATGTCCCTTCCGTTGAAAAATCACCTGTTTTCATTTCAACCAGGTTCGCACCAACTATCGGGATCAACACCATAAGAAAAGAAAATTTTGCAATATCCGATTTCTTATTGCCTATCATCATTCCGGTAGCAATAGTGGCACCTGACCGGGAAATACCCGGCAGAATCGCAATAGCCTGTGCTATACCGACAATAAAAGAATCAATAAATCCTATCGGCCTCTCTTTCGGCTTTATAACTAAAGTCAGGAACAGCAGGAATGCTGTGATCATGAATTCAATCCCGAGTGAAATCATATTGCCTGTAAAAAAATTTTCGGCAATATCTTTTAAAAAGAACCCGGCTATCCCAACCGGGATCATTGAGACAAAAATCTTAAGAACATAGCTGGTCTCTTCGTTCAACCGGATCTTGAAAAATCCTTTAAATAATCCGGCTATTTCCTTCCATAAAACTACGATTGTGCTTAAAACTGTTGCTCCATGTACCGCTATGGAAAAATAAAAATTTGCCTCATGATCCATTCCGAACAAGTACTTCCCTAGTTCCAGATGCCCCGAACTGCTGACAGGTAAAAACTCAGTAAGCCCCTGGATCAGACCAAGAACCATTGCTTCAAACCAATTCATGTTTAATCAATTATTACGTTATTAGAACCTCCGTTAGGAGACCGAAGACCGAAGTCAGAAGTCCGAAGACCTGAGATTGTCTTATCTTCCGACTTCAGACTTCCCGCTTCCGACTGTCTATTATTTCTCAGCGTCTTTGGGCTTTTTCATAATTGCCCATATCTCGAATATAAAACCTGCCAGAACAACAATCGGAGCAAGCGTTATTCTCCGGAAGCTGAATATGTCGTTACTGAATTTGTCGGGGCTTTCCGATTTGCCACCAAGCATCAGTAAAAACCCAATCACTATTATAACGAATCCAATAGCCAATAGTTTATAGTTTTCGCGGCCAAGAGCAAAATTCAATTTGTCTTTATTCTCGTTTTTTGTACTCATGATATAATCAATAATAAAGTTTGTCTTCAGAAATACTCAAATATCTGTTAATGGAAAAAAATGTTGAAATAATATTTATTAAAACCCCAACTATTATGAGAGAAGCTCCAAGAAGGAGTAAAAGGTTAGTGCTTTCAAAGGTAAACATCATAAAGAATTCCTTTTCAATTAAATAAAGAAGCCCCATTAATAAACTCATTGCAATAAGTGCTGCCAGCAGTCCGTGAAAAGCACTCTGAACAAGAAAAGGCCTTCTTATAAATGCCCGTGTTGCTCCGACAAGCTGCATTGTCCGGATCAGGAACCTGTGGGAATATACCGATAATCTTATTGTATTATTTATGATTGTCAGAGCTATCAGGAAGAGAAATGAACTGATAACCAGTAAAAACAAACTTATCTTTTTTACGTTTTCGTTAATAAGGAACAGTAAAGACTCCTGATAATAAACCTCTTTTACAAAGGGATATTCAAGAACATACTTTTCAATTTTCACCACACTATCGGGACTTGTATAGCCGGCATATAGGTATACGTCAATTGATGGCGGAAGGGGATTATCCCCAAGAAAATTAATAAAATCCTCCCCGAGGTCTACTTTCATTTTTGCGGCTGCCTCATCTTTTGAAACATACTTTGTTGATTTCACATAAAGTTTTGCATCGAGGTCTTTCTGTAACATCCTTATATCCGCCTCTTTTGCCTCATCATCAAGCATTACTGAAAAGGAAAGACTTTCGCGGAAATAATCCGATAATTCCCTGGCATTAATAAGGATAAGGCCTAATACCCCAAGCAGAAAAAGTACCAGAGAGACGCTTATTACAAGAGTCAGATAAGAGCTCCTCAGTCGTGATTTCGATAATCCTGTCTCTTTGTTCTTCACCCTTACTTCTTACTTTTATTTTTTACTTTTTCTAGTTACCTTAATCAACAATCGACACCCATCCGAACGGATCCGGTTTATCACCGTTCTGAATCGAAATAAGTTTATAATAGAGCTTCATGGTTTCAGAGCCCGGCTCTCCATTCTTACAATACTCATAAATCATATTGTTTTCAGGATCAAATATTTTCCCAATCGGACTGATTACTGCTGCTGTACCACATGCACCGGTCTCATTAAATGAAGCAAGTTCTTCTACAGTAACCTGCCGCCGTTCGGTTTTCATTCCGAGGCTTTTAGCTATTTCGATCAGACTCATATTTGTAATTGAATTCAATATTGACTCTGATTTTGGTGTGATGTATGTGTTCTCCTTTATTCCAAAGAAATTAGCCGGACCACATTCGTCAATATATTTTTTTTCTTTCGCATCAAGGAAAATAGTATTGGCATATCCGCCGTCACGGGCAGCAATGATAGCTCTCATACTTGCGGCATAATTACCTCCAACTTTGTAAATGCCGGTTCCCATCGGAGCAGCCCTGTCAACATCTCTGCAGATCAGCATATTTACAGGCTTAATTCCATCTTTGAAATAAGGGCCTACAGGAGTTACAAAAACCAGAAAAGTATATTCTGAGGCGGGTTTGACACCAACCTCCGCGCTACTGCCATATAACAAAGGTCTTATATATAATGTCGCACCGGAACCGTAAGGAGGAACAAATTTTTTATTCATTTGGATCACCTTAAACAAAGCCTCCCCGAACATCTCTACCGGAAATGCAGCCATCTTGATACCCCCGGCAGAAAAAACCATTCTTTTTGCATTATCCTCCCAGCGGAATAACCTGATCTTTCCATCTTTTCCCATATATGCTTTCAGTCCTTCAAAAGCCTCCTGCCCATAATGCAACCCTGTTGCAGCTATATGAATATCAATATATTCAGAAGATGAAACCTCCAGTTTTCCCCATTTCCCGTTTTTATAAATACAACGAATATTATAATCTGTTTTTATATAACCGAATGGCAGATTTTTCCAATCGAACTTTTCCATCATGTAACCTGTTAAAATATGCTGTAAAAGTACATTTTTAAAACATACAAATAAAATTCAACCTTTTAGATAAGACATAAATAATTATCTTGCCTTTTACTAATCCAAATGTAGCACTTAAAATAGTCAGGCCAAAAGGAAAGCTCAATTTTGAGTACTTTTGCACGTTAATGATAATAGTTTATGACAATAGTCTTCGCATCCAATAACGAACATAAGATAAGGGAAATAAAAAATATCCTCGGCAACAGCTTTACTCTTCTGAGCCTGAGTGATATAAATATTAAGGAAGGTATTCCTGAAGACGAATCTCTTCTTGAAGGAAATGCTCTTTCCAAAGCCAGGTATATTCATAATGCAACAGGAATGAATGTCTTTGCCGACGATACCGGCCTTGAAACAGATGCTTTGAACGGATTACCCGGAGTCCACTCTGCCAGGTTTGCCGGAGAAAGTAAAGATCCATCGGCAAATATCGAAAAAGTACTGTCCCTGCTTGGTAGTACAGAAAACCGGAAGGCAAGGTTCAGAACGGTCATTGCACTGATCTTTGAAAAAAAAGAGTACCTTTTTGAGGGTATTGTTACAGGTACCATTATCAGTGAAAAAAGAGGAAAAGAAGGCTTTGGTTATGACCCGGTTTTTATTCCTGACGGGAAAAAACAAACATTCGCTGAAATGGAACTTGACGAAAAAAATACAATTTCACACAGGGCAAGAGCTTTTGAAAAACTAAGAGAGTTTTTAAATCAGTACACACTTTCAAACAATAAAGAGACGATTTAATTGTTTGTTTTTCTAATGGGAAGATTTTTGTCTATACCAGTATTATTACTTTCGATTTTGCATTTGCAGGGACAAACACCTGTTGGAACATGGTCGGACCATCTTATATATAATACCACTAAAAGTGTTGCTGTCGGGACAAAGGAAGTGTATGCTTCAACCGGTTCGTCAATAATTGTTTATAACAAAGAGTTTGCGGAGCTTAAAAAAATGTCGCGCATTAACGGACTCACTGAAACCGGAATAAGCACAATAGCCTGGTCGGAAGAGAACAAAACACTCATTATTGCCTACACCAGTACAAATGTAGACCTCGTAAAAAACTATATAATTTATAATATCTCCGACATCAGCAGAAAATATATCCCGGGGAAGAAAGAGATCAACAGGATCAGGACAAACGGGAAATATGCATACCTGGCATGCAGCTTCGGAATTATTGTTGTGGATATTATTAAAAAGGAGATTTATGATACCTGGAAACCGGGAAGCGGTTCCGCAAATGCAGAGGTGTGGGACATAGCATTTGGAAACAGTAAAATTTATGCTGCCACAGGAAACGGGGTATTTTTTGCTGACCTTTCTAATCCGGGTTTATCTTACTTCGGAAACTGGAGCCTTATAAACATCCTGCCAAATCCAAAAGGGAAATACACATCACAGATCTTTTCAGGTAATAAGCTATATGTTAACCGGTCAGATCCATTTTCGGGAGGCGACTCAGTCTATGCTATCGATGGAGCCGGAGTTAGTAATCTGTTTTCATACCTTCCCGGTGTTTATAACACATCTTTCGACCTGGCAAAAAGCGGATTTACAATTTCTTCCTCTGCTTCAATAAAATATTATAACAATGATGGTTCATTTAATAAAACTATCTCTTCTTATGGATGGGGAACACCAAATATTTCGCAAGCAGTCGCTGATGGCACTGATATATGGATTGCAGATATTAATTCCGGCCTTGTCAGGGGTGAAAACATGTCAGTTTTTTCAGCACTGACTCTCCCCGGACCAGCTTCCAATAATGCATATAGTATCACTTCATATAATGGTAAAACTCTAATTTGCGGAGGGGCTGTCGATGTTACATGGAATAACCTTTCAAAACCGTTGCAGGTATCCATCCACGAAAATAATAGCTGGACCTCCCTTTCATCCACTACAATCAAGGATGCCATGAGAGCCATTGTAGATCCGGATAACAGCAATCATCTTTTTGTATCAACCTGGGGAGGAGGATTGCTTGAATACGAAAATAACAATCTTGTAAAACAATATACGGAATCAAATTCACCATTACAGACAATAATCCCCGGACAACCGTATGTAAGAATCTGCGGTATGGTAGTGGATAAAAATAAAAACCTCTGGATTACTCAAAGTGAAGTAACTGGTAGTATTAAAGTCCTTAAACCCGATGGCAGCTGGATTGTGAATCCTGTAACAGTTGATGCCCCGACAGTTGGAGATATTATTATTACAAGAAACGGGCATAAATGGATTGTTCTGCCCAGAGGTTATGGACTATTTATTCTGGATGACAATAATACTCCGGATGTTTTCAGCGATGACAGGTATAAGAAGATGCTTGTGAAAGATACTGAAAATAAGCCAATTTCATTTGTCTATTCAATTGCAGAAGATCTCGATGGCAATATCTGGATTGGAACAGACCAGGGTCCGTTAGTTTATTACAATCCGGAAAAAGTATTCAATGCTGACTTGAATGCTTTCCGGATAAAAATCCCACGAAATGACGGAACAGGTCTTGCTGATAATGTGCTGGTCACTGAAACAATATCATCAATCGCTGTTGACGGGGCCAACAGAAAATGGCTTGGAACTTCCAGCTCCGGAGCTTATCTTCTCTCCCCTGATGGAACGACTCAAATTAAAAACTATAATGAACAAAACAGCCCGATACTTTCAAATTCCATTGTCAGCCTTGCTATTGATAATAAATCGGGAGACGTTTGGTTCGGTACATTAAAAGGAGTCCAGTCAGTGAGAGGTGACGCTATCCAGGGAGAAGAAAAATTTACAAATGTTTATACCTTCCCGAATCCGGTAAGGGAAGATTTCACAGGGAACGTAACAATAACCGGACTTATGAGTGATTCGCAGATCAGGATAACCGATATCAGTGGAAACCTTGTGTATGAAACGGTATCTGACGGAGGTCTGGCTACATGGGATCTGAAAACATACAATGGCAGCCGTGTCGCTACCGGAGTCTACCTGGTTTTCTGTGCCAGCAATGATGGCACTCAGTCGTTTGTAACGAAAATGCTGGTAATTTGAATAAATCATTGGACATTATGCTTGAGAAAACCAGGGGAATATTACTTCATCAGATAAAATACACCGACTCCGGTATTATTGCACGGTTGTATACGAGGAAATTCGGAAGGCAATCCTTTCTTATCAAAGGGATGAGAAACAGGAAAGCTGGAAAACATAACATCCTTTTTCAACCCATGTTCATACTTGATCTGGAGATGTACTATAAGGCATCACGCGAAATGCAGATCCTGAAAGAATTTTCTGTTTTTTTCACACCTTATGATATTCATTCAAATATAAAAAAGAGTTGTGTTGCAATTTTCCTTTGTGAGGTTTTAACCTCCGTTCTCAGGGAAGAAAGCCCACATGAAGAGATGTTCGACTATATTGAAGAATCAATAATCTACTTCGACAGGTGCAAAGAAGGCTTTGCAAATTTCCATATAGCTTTCCTTGCCGGACTAAGCAGTTTTCTTGGGTTTGAACCTGGTCCAAGAACAAATAAAAACGATTCATTTTTTGATATGACAAATGGCATTTTTGTTCCAATTCCTCCCGTTCATGGCAATTATGCAACCGGGGAAGTTTCAAATATACTTGCAGACTTTTTTGTGGCATCATATGACACCGTGAGCAACATAATCCTTACCGGGACTCTGCGAAATGAAGTCCTGGAAACCCTCGTAAGATACTATTCGCTTCACCTTCCGGGACTGAAAAAAATAAATTCGCTTGAAGTGCTGAAAGAGGTTTTCAGCTGAATTTAAAGTCATCACCCTGAAGTTTTTTATATATCTTTAGACATCAAACAGATCATATAATGGCGATTATTCCATTTATAATTAACTGGCTTAATGTCAAGCGAATAAATCAGATAGAACTGTTTAAAAAATATCCTTTCGAAACACAGCAGGAGACTTTATACCAGCTTCTTGCAAAAGCTGCATTAACAGAATGGGGGAGAAAATTCAGTTACTCTTCTATCACATCGATCAGGGAGTATCAATCGCGGTTTCCGGTTCAGACTTATGAGGATATTATACCTTATGTTGAAAGACTTCGTAAGGGAGAGACCAATCTTTTATGGCCGGGCGAAATCAGGTGGTTTGCAAAATCGTCCGGAACTACAACCACAAAAAGCAAGTTCATCCCGATGAGTTGTGAAGCACTTGAAGATTGTCATTACAGAGCAGCAAAAGATATCCTTGCTATCTACACAATGCAGAGACCCGGCACCCGCATATTCTCCGGCAAGAGTCTTACCCTGGGAGGAAGTCATAAAATGAATCCGTTCAGTAATGATTCTTTATACGGCGATCTGTCAGCTATACTTATAAAAAATGCTCCTTTCTGGGTAGAAATAATCAGAACACCAAAACAGAAGATTGCCCTTCTGGAAGATTTCGAAGAGAAGCTTGAACTTATTACAAAATCAACCATTAATGAAAATGTAACGAATATATCAGGTGTCCCTTCCTGGTACCTCGTTTTAATAAAACAAATACTTGCTTATACCGGAAAATCAAATCTGCTCGATGTCTGGCCTAATCTAGAGGTCTTTTTCCATGGAGGGATAAGCTTTGCTCCTTATCGCGAGCAGTATAAAAAACTTATCAACGGCGACCAGATGAATTATATGGAGACATATAACGCCTCCGAAGGTTTCTTTGGAATTCAGGACGACCCCGGGAGAAGTGATATGCTCCTTATGCTCGATTATGGAATTTTTTATGAATTTGTCCCGGCTGACAAAATAGACTCAGACTCTCCTCCTGTTTATACTATCGGTGAAGTTGAAAAAGAGGTAAACTATGCAATAATCATTTCAACCAACGGCGGCCTCTGGAGATATATGATGGGTGATACAATCGTTTTTACCTGCCTGAATCCTCACAGGTTAAAAATTTCGGGACGCACAAAGCATTTTATTAATGTCTTTGGTGAAGAGGTGATAATTGACAATGCTGATAAGGCTCTTGAATCAGCCTGTAAATCAACAGGTGCAGTAATTACGGAATATACTGCCGGCCCTGTTTTCATGAACATATCTTCAAAAGGATCTCATGAATGGATAATTGAATTCGAAAAAGAGCCTGCAGATTTTGGAAAGTTTATTGAGTCCCTTGATAATTCGCTTAAATCAGTTAACTCCGATTACGAAGCTAAAAGGTATAAAGATCTTAATCTTGTTATACCTGTTGTCAGGTCAGTCCCGGCAGGAACGTTTAATAAATGGTTAAAGGCGAATAACAAATTTGGAGGACAAAATAAAGTACCACGGCTTTCAAATTCTCGCGAATATATTGAAGATCTATATGTTATTGCAGGAATAAGAAGAGTCTAATCAACTAAAAAATGACGTATTGCATGAATTCAAATAGCCTTAGGCTTTTCATTTTCAAATTTTCAAATTAAATCATTTTCAAATTGTTATTGCACTCCTGACTTCAGGCACTTTTTATATCTTTCTAAAACTTCAAAATTTATATCAATTTTTAGTATTTTTATAACCTGTTTAAAGTAACAATTTTAAATATGCATATAGCTATTGCGGGAAATATCGGATCGGGCAAAACAACACTGGCAGGACTGCTTGCAAAACAGTACGGGTGGGTGGCTCATTATGAAGATGTTGACGACAATCCATATCTTAATGATTTTTATGAAGATATGCAGCGCTGGTCGTTTAACCTGCAGATCTATTTTCTGAATTCCCGCTTCAGTCAGATCCTTGAAATCAGAAAATCCGACAAAACCATTATTCAGGACAGAACCATTTATGAGGATGCTTACATTTTCGCTCCGAACCTTCATTCAATGGGACTGATGTCGACCCGCGACTTTGATAACTATTCAAAGCTTTTTAAGATGATGAGTTCGCTGGTACAACCTCCTGACCTTCTCCTTTACCTAAGAGCTTCTGTTCCGACTCTTGTGAACCAGATCCAGAAACGTGGGCGGGAATATGAAAGTTCTATCCGTATCGATTACCTAAAGAGACTTAATGAACGGTACGAAGCGTGGATGGAATCTTACGCCCTTGGCAAGGTTCTGATAATTGAGGCCGATCATTATAACTTTCCTAATAACAGTGCCCATCTCAGCGAGGTAATTGATAAAATAAACGCAGAGCTTCACGGACTTTTTTAAAGATGTAAAGTGCTTACGATTATATTTATTTAACAACTCTAAATTTGCTGCAATGAAAACAATCAAGTCATTCTTAATCCTTGTTGCTTTATTTTTAATACCTGTCAACATTGTGGCACAAGCTGATCTGACTAAATCAGCTCCCATAGACCCTGATATCAGAATCGGGAAACTGAATAACGGATTGACCTACTTCATCCGCAAAAACAAAGAACCCGAAAAGAGGGCCAGCTTTTATATTATCCAGAATGTCGGTGCAATTCTGGAAAACGATGACCAGAACGGCCTGGCACATTTTCTTGAGCATATGGCTTTCAACGGGACAACCCATTTCCCCGGAAAAGGGATTATAAGTGGCCTCGAAAAACACGGTGTTGCATTCGGCAGAAATATTAATGCATACACAGGTTTTGATGAAACAGTATATAACCTGAGTAATGTTCCGGTCGATGTACCCGGCCTTGTTGATTCATGTCTGCTTATTCTTAACGATTGGTCTGATTATATTACCCTTTCTGATAAGGAGATTGATCTTGAACGCGGAGTAATTGGAGAGGAATGGAGGACAAGCAAAAATGCAAGCCGGCGAATGATATTCGAGGTTATTCCTGTTATATTAAAAGGTTCAAAATATGCTGAACGGGATATTATTGGGAATCTTGATGTAATTAAAAATTTCTCTTATAACACTTTGCGTAATTATTATCACCAGTGGTATCGTACCGACCTGCAGGCGATTGCTATTGTAGGCGATATAAATGTTGACGAAGTGGAAGCAAAAATAAAGGAACTTTTTTCGACTATTCCCGCAGTCGAAAATCCTTCCCCCAGAAATCCGGTTGAAGTGCCTTACCATAAGGAAACAAACTTCGTTCTTGCCCAGGATAAAGAAGCTCCGCAAACATCAGTTTCTGTAGTCGCACTTCATAAAGCAGTGCCCGCCTCCGGAAAAAATCTTAAATATGTACGCGACGGCATTCTTGTTTCCCTTATGAATTCAATGATAAACACAAGGGTTGGCGAACTTTTACAGAAAGAAAATCCTCCTTTCGTCACTGGTTCTGTATCATTCGGTGGGTACTACGCCAGAGAGTATGATGCATTTTCAATATCAGCCGCAGCACGACAGAATGAAGAAGCTGTGGCTCTTGAGGCAATTTATACAGAAGCCGAAAGAGCTAAAAGATTTGGTTTTGGTAAGGGAGAGCTTGACCGTGCAAAAGCAAGAAATCTTTCGAACCTTGAAAATACCTTCAAACAAAAAGACAAGATTTCAAATGATACCTATGTCGAATGGATTCAGAATTATTTTCTTACCGGGGAACCTGCAACATCGGCAGATTTTGATCTTGCATTTTATAAACAGGTCATGGATGGGATTACCGCTGATGAGATCAGTGCGAGATTTAAAGAACTGATGATTGATGAGAACAGGACCATTGTCGTACAGGGACTTGAAGGTAGTAATATTAAGCATCTGTCGGAACAAGAAGCTCTGGATATTATTACTAAAGTTAAAAATTCCCAGATGACACCTTATGAGGACAAAGCCCTTGGAGCATCTTTAATTAATGAAGAGCTGAAAGGTTCTAAAATTGTGAAAACTGTTTCTCTCACACAGTTTGACGCTGTGGAATGGACTCTTGCCAATAATGTAAAAGTGGTTTACAGGAAAGCCGATTACGAAAGGGATAATATTATACTCTCTGCATTCAGCTTCGGAGGTATATCCAAACTCGATAATAATCTTGTACTGCCGGCAAATTTTTTGCCAATAGTTTCGATGTACGGAGCGGGTGATTATGATAATATTGCATTACAAAAGATGCTTGCCGGTAAAAATGCAAGTGTAGAAGTTGCTTTGAGTGAAACTGCTGAATCGATCAGTGGATCCTCCACACTAAAGGATTTTGAAACGATGATGCAGCTCCTCTATCTGTGCCTGGCCCACCCAAGGTTCGATAAAGTGGCACACGATGCCATAATCGGAAGAAATACCGCATTTTTTGGTAATATGGAAAAAGATCCTGACAAAATAAAAAGTGATAGTATATCATTAATAACAACCGGTTATAACCCCAGAACACCCATTTTTACGAAGGAAACAATAGGCAAAATTACTCTTGATGATATCCAGAAAATTTATACCGACCGGTTTAATAACGCAGATGAGTTTACATTCTTTTTAGTGGGTAATATTGAGCAGGAAACGGTAATTCCAATGGTTGAAAAATATATTGGTTCACTTCCATCCAGAGGACGTATTGAGACATGGATTGACAGGAAAGTTGAACAACCAAAAGGAAAGATCACCAAAGAAATAAGCTTACCTCTTACAATACCCAAATCAACTGTCTTCATCTCTTTCGCAGAGGACATGAAATATAATCCGAATAACTACCTCGGACTTGAAGTTATTAAGGGAGTTCTTGATATTGTCTATACTGAAAAGGTAAGGGAAGATAAAGGTGGAACATATGGTGTCGATGTATCCCTGTCATCTCAGAAAAGGCCTGTTCAGATCGGAGAAGGAGTCATTTCTTTCGATTGCGATCCAGCTCGTGCCAATGATCTGAAAGCGATCATTTACCGCGAATTGGATAACATGCAGAAAAATGGGCCGAGTAAGGAAAATCTCGATAAAACGGTCAGTAATATATTGAAAACCAGAGAAGAAAACAAAATGCATAACGCATACTGGCTGGGTATTTTAAGCAGATACTATAGTTACGGTATCAACTCTAACGATCCGGCAAACTATGAAAACATTCTTAAATCATACACAGTTAAGGATATCAGGAAGATTGCCGGTAAAATGTTCAAGAAGGCAGATGTCGTCGATCTGATTTTCAAACCGGCAAAATAATTTCTGCAGGGGCGGGTCGTGATACGCCCCTACATTTTTATATACCTATTCATTTTATAAACCATTTTTTAATGTTTTTTAATAATTCGCAGATTGATCATTTTGAATTAAAATATTACCTTGCCGGTCTTATTAAATCTAATCATCATGAGTTCCACACGAAGAGATTTTATAAAGACAGCATCTGTCTTAGCAGCAGGAAGTGTTTTACCTTTGGATGCACTGTCAAAATCCAGGTTGGGCATTTCTCCTAACGATAAGATACAGGTCGGCCTCATTGGCGCAAATGGAATGGGCTTCAACGATCTGACTTCATTCCTGAAAAATCCCGAAATAGAGTGTGTGGCATTATGCGATATTGATCGCAATGTGCTCAACAACCGTATCGACGCACTTGTAAAGCTTGGATTCCCAAAGCCAAAGCTATATGTTGATTACCGCAAAATGCTCGAAAACAAGGATATTGATGTAGCGATCATCGGAACCCCCGACCACTGGCATTGTCTAATCCTGGTTGATGCCCTCGAAGCAGGCAAGCATGCTTATGTTGAAAAACCAATCGGAAATTCCATTGCAGAAATCAATATTATGCAGAAAGCAGTTCAAAAACATGGTAAGATCGTACAGGTTGGTCAGTGGCAAAGAAGCCAGCTCCATTTTGTTGATGCGGTCAATTATCTGAAATCAGGAAAACTCGGACGTATCCGCACTTGTAAGGCGTGGTCGTATGTCGATTGGAAAGGTGCTGTTCCTAAAGTCGCCGATTCACCTGTTCCCGATGGAGTTGATTATGATATGTGGCTTGGACCGGCTCCAAAGCGCCCGTTTAATAAAAACCGCTTCCACTTCACTTTCCGTTGGTACTGGGATTATGCCGGTGGACTAATGACCGACTGGGGAGTACATCTGATTGACTATATATTATATGGTATGGGAAAATCTGTTCCTGAATCTGTAATGGCTATCGGCGGTAAATATGCCTTCCCCGACGATGCTATGGAAACACCCGATACTATGACCGCTGTTTATGACTTCAAGGATTTTACAATGATCTGGGAACACACAATAGGTATTGGTCTCGGAAACTGGAAAAGACCTCACGGAATGTCATATATCGGTGAAAACGGGACTTTGGTTCTCGACCGTAACGGTTGGGAGGTAATCCCTGAAAAAACGAGAATTGAAGCCCTCCCTGTTCAGAAAAATGTTGGCGTGGGCCTCGATATCCATGTTAAGAATTTCCTCGATTGCCTCAAAAACAATACACCCCAGAAACTTAATGCAAGTATAAATGCCGGCCGGGACGTGGCTCTTGTAGCCCAGATGGGGAACATTGCATTCCGTACCGGTGAGAAAGTTTATTGGAATGATGCAAAACAGTCTTTTAAAACCGCTGCTCCTAATAAGCTGATTGTTCCTGAATACCACAACGGGTGGACGTTACCAAAGTACTAAGGATATGAAATGATATTCAAGTTTCTGAAATTTGGAATTGTAGGCTTTTCGGGAATGGTTATTGATTTTTCAATAACCTTTCTGCTTAAAGAAAAACTTAAAATCCACCGGTACATTTCGAGCTCCGCAGGTTTTACGATAGCTGCAAGCTCAAATTATCTTTTTAACAGGTTATGGACTTTTGAAAGCAGTAATCCAAGGGTTCTTGTTGAATACAGCACATTTATTATTATTTCACTTATTGGACTGGCTATTAATAATTTATTTCTTTATCTGTTTGAAAAGAAACTTAAATTCTACATGGCAAAATTATTTGCGATCGGGGTAACGACAATATGGAATTTCTTTGCAAACTATTACCTTACTTTTACTCATTGATTTTTACATCTTTGAATTTGCTATTATATGTATCATATAAAATTCCGGTCTCAGAACAAATAGCAAGCTTATATACGCCGGGTGGTAAATCTTCCAGGGTAAACTGACAATCTACCGAAATCGTATCACCCACATTTAATGTTAAAATATTATCAGGAAGTTTCAGGTTCTTTTTAACCTCCATATAACCATTCTTTACGAAAGCAATCTGAAATATAACGGGTAATTCTTTATGTATTAAGTTAATCTGAAATGGATAAGGATTGAAGAGCAGAAGATGGATAGTATTTATTTCGCTTTTTTTGAATGTATATTGATCATCACTTAAAATCACACACTCCCGCTGAAGCGATTGAAAATCCTTAAATACTCTTACAAAAACAGAGTCTCCATCGGGTAATATATGTTTTGTGAGATTTTCTTTGTAATAATCTGTGAGATAATGTGGAACATATAAAACTTCTTTACCGTGAACTTTTTCTTCAAAATACCATAAGTCATATTGCGTTTTACGATATGATAAATTATTCAGTGAATGTGCAAACTTCCCTGTATAAAATGTGTATTCCGAGGGATTTTGATAAGAGTTGGTAAAAATAACGGGGCGGTTGCCCGCCAAATTACTTATTTCATTTGCCCACTTTTTCGTTTTATGATATTCATTTTTAAGATATGAGACAGGTAAGAAATCAACCATGAAAGCTATTCGCGCAAACAATAAAATGGGAAAAAGAAATATTGTGATCCATTTTATAAAACCTCCAATCCTCGACTTATAGTCCAAATTTTTGAATAAAATAATGATCATAGAAACGCTGATCAGAGCAGTCCATTGTGGTTCAATATGATAACTAAAGCTTGCAATAAAAAAGAATGTTAGAAACCCTACGACAATATAATTTAATGCCTTTTCAAATTTATTCTTTGACCTGGTCTTAATAATCAACCAGATACAAATTGGTAAAATTAACGGATTATGAATAAACATTTGATTTAGCAAGTATTCCGGAACATTACCAGGATCAAAACCTGAGACCCTTTCAACAAAATGGTATTTCAACGAAGGAAAATCATTTGAATACTGCCAGAAAACGTGTGGTAAAAACAAAATTACAGCCACAATTGAAGCCATATAGAATTTGGGACTCTTTAATAACCTCAGATTTGAAAGAATAACCAGGATAATTAAAAGCCCACCATGATATTTACTGTACATCAAAGCAGCCATTGAAAACCCAAGGAATAATGTGTTTTGCCAATTCTCATCTTTTAAAATTCGCTTATAGGCCAGAAGAAAAACAGCAGAAAATAATAACAGTGGTGCATCGGGGGTAGCAATGAACCCATAAATATTGAAAACAGGAAGAATAGCAACTAACATGACGAAAAGCAGAATGTTCCCTTTTTTCTTTCTTTGTTCGTTATCAGTCAGTAACCAGATAATCAGCAAAGCAGCAAGCTGGCTTAAAACAACCAGAAGCCGTACTCCAAGCTCATTATGGAAAAACAAATACCCGGTCCTGATCATTAATGCGATCATGGGAGGATGATCAAAATATCCCCAGTCAAGGTATTTTGAATACATCCAGTAATATGCTTCATCGTTGTTTAACGGGGTCAGAAAGGCCTGTAAAAAATTCAGGATTCCCCATGCGATTAAAAAAAATAAGAATGTTTTTGAAATGTAGTCTCTTGAATTTAAATTCATTTGGGGGAATTTTACAATGAGTTTATTTTCGATTCGCTTTCCTAAATAAATTTATCAATACTCCTTTTGATATCATCCCATCTGTCTTCATCCATCCTGGCTCCAACTATCTCGATAACTTTTCCAGCTGTCAGGGATCCTAATAGCCCGCATTTCTCAAGATCAAAATTTTTGGAATAACCGTATAGAAATCCTGAAGCGTACAAATCTCCGGCTCCTGTCGTATCTTTACAATTTACAGGATGTGGCCCAATCTTAATTATTTTATCTCCCCTCTTAATCCATGAGCCTTCACTACCCACTTTAATAACAGCTACTTCACAAAACTGTGAAATAGAATTTAGAGCGTCTTTTGTTCCCATACCGGTGAAAGATCTGGCCTCCTCTTCATTTGCAAAAACAATATCGACATATTTTTCAACTATTTCTTTAAAGTCAGCTAGTTTGGATTCAACCACATTGTAACTTGCAAAATCAAGAGCAATTTTCATTTTTTTCTCTTTCGCTATCTGACAGGCCGTTTCAACCAAAGATTTGTTGAAGATTAAGTAACCCTCAAGATAAAGTATATCGTAACCGGTAAAATATTCCGGATCAAGGTCGGCTGCCTCCAGTTCAACCGCAGCTCCAAGGTGAGTTGCAAAAGTTCTTTCAGAATCGGGAGAAATGAGAGCTACAGCAGTACCTGTGACTGAATTTCGTCTGGACAACATGGTTTTTATACCCGCATTCTTCATATCATTTTCAAAGAAATCACCCAACTCATCTTTTCCAATTGATCCAATAAATCCTGTTTTTACACCAAGCATTGCAAGTCCATGTATTGTGTTTGCTGCTGATCCTCCTGAAGCAAGGCTTCTGTTAAATTTCACAGTTTCAGATTTTACCATTTCGGATTTTGCTTTATCAACCAGTTGCATACTACCTTTTGGTAAAGTGAATTTTCCCAGAATACTATCGTCATTTATCATTGTCATTACATCGACCAATGCATTGCCAATACCAAGGATTTGTTTCATTTTAAAATTTTTTCTCAAAGATATTGCTTAATTCACTAAAAGCCCTTACTTTTGGCCTGCTAAATACAGCACGTTCATTTGAAATTATTCCTTAGTAGCTCAGTTGGTTAGAGCGACGGACTGTTAATCCGTAGGTCGTAGGTTCGAGCCCTACCTGGGGAGCAAATACATACAATTAAAGCCTTGATACACAACAATATCGAGACTTTTTTGTTTGTTACTACTGAAACATTTCCCGGGTTTAAAGCTATTAATGTGATATGTCCCAAGTTCCCGGAGAATGGGAAATGTGGGATTTTGGGGTATGTAATGTCAGAATCAAAATAACAGTCTTTATTTTCATTGTTTGAATTTTTAATTTATTGGTATTATCTCGGTAGCAGGAGTTATCACGGTAATAATAATTTGATAATAAGTTGATTTTTGCTGTAATATAAAGCATCTCTGCCATTTTAAAACTGTAATTATAGTATATTCGTTCTTTTTCTTACTAATATAAAGACACATGGAGCCAACAAGAACTTTTGACCTTCTGACCAGAATACAAAATCTGTATGCTGATAAAACAGATGTAATAGCAGGTAAGGAAGATGGTAACTGGAAACGGTATTCAGTACAAGAGTACATTGATAATTGTAACTCGGTTAGCTATGCTCTACTTTCAATGGGAATAAAAAAAGGCGATAAGGTCGCCATCATTTCAAATAACCGGCCTGAATGGAATTTTACCGATTTTGGAATAAGTCAGATTGGCGCAGTAAGTGTACCTATTTATCCAACTATCAGCAGCGAGGAGTATGAATATATCCTTGGCCATGCTGAACCAAAACTTGTATTTATTTCAGACAAAACCCTTTATGAAAAAATTAAACCGATTGCTGATAAAACCCCGGCAATATCGGATATTTATACCTTTGACAAAATTGCAGGAGCAAAGCAATTTAGCGAGCTTATAAACATTGGGAAAGAAATGGCTTCCAGGCTGGATGAAGAATTGGTGAAAGCTAAAGCCGCAGTGAAACCTTCAGATTTGGTCACTCTTATCTATACTTCCGGAACAACAGGTTTTCCTAAAGCTGTAATGCTTAAACATTCAAATCTGGTTTCCAATTTTATTGAAACAAGTTTTATTCATCCGCTGGGGCCTGAAGCGAAAGGATTATCCTTGCTCCCACTCAGCCATATTTATGAACGCATGTTAACTTACCATTTTCAATATAAAGGAATTAGCATCTATTATGCTGAAAATATGGGTACGATCATAGATAATCTGAAAGAAATTAAACCTGAAGTAATCGCCGTGGTACCCCGTTTACTGGAAAGAATATTCGACAAAATCATCAGCAAGGGAAAAGAACTAAAGGGACTTAAGAAAATAATATTCTTTTGGGCTGTAAACCTGGGACTCCGATATGAATTAAATGGAAAAAACGGGAGGTTCTATGAGATGCAGTTATCCCTTGCGAACAAACTCATCTTTTCGAAATGGAGAGAAGCGCTGGGAGGGAATATTAAGATTATTGCATCTGGCGGTGCAGCTTTACAACCCAGACTTGCACGCATTTTCTGGGCTGCCCGGATTCCTGTTCTGGAAGGATATGGACTAACCGAAACTTCTCCTGTAATCTCTATAAATAATCTATGTTCGATGGAGGTTATGTTTGGAACAGTTGGTCCTGTATTGAAGGATATACAAATAAGGATCGCAGAAGACGGGGAAATTCTATCAAAGGGACCTAATCTGATGCTTGGTTATTATAAGGAACCCAAACTTACTGAAGAAGCAATCGATGCGGACGGATGGTTTCACACAGGGGATATTGGGACAATTATTGATGGTAAATACTTGAAAATTACTGATCGTAAGAAAGAAATATTTAAAATATCGAGTGGAAAGTACATTGCCCCTCAGGTAATAGAGAACAAACTAAAAGAGTCGATGTTTATTGAACAAGTTATGGTGATTGGTGAAAATCAGAAATTTGCTTCCGCCCTTATCGCTCCCGATTTTCAATTTCTCCATAACTGGGCTTCCATTCACCATGTATCATTCCGCAATAATGAAGAACTGATTAGTAATCAAGTGGTATTTGCCCGTTATCAAAAGGAAGTAACCGAAATGAACCAAAACCTTGGGGATCATGAAAAAATTAAGCGATTCCGGCTTGTTTCTGAGGAATGGACTTCACAGACAGGAGAATTATCTCCTACACTTAAATTGAAAAGAAATGTACTGTACGAAAAGTATAGTGATGTTATAAGTGAGATCTTCAGTGTTGATAAAACCTAAGGAATCAAATAGTGTCGGTACATTACGTTACTCTGGAATAACCTAGTTGCCCTGACCACCCTTGGTGGGAGTTAAGTGTCTGTTACTAAGCTCTGTAAGTTAATTGTAATATAATCAGCCAAATGTAGTCAAGGCGTCCGGTTTTTGCATTTAAGTCCAATTAGCTTCCTTCTTTTCATTCATATTAGAGTTTATCTTTGTCAAATCATTCTTAATATTCTACTTTTGAGATTACGAACCGGCAATCATCTCATAATTTACTTTTTTTAAGTTTTGGAACCAACTTTACGAAAATTCATCATGAAAACAACAAGGCGCGATTTTTTAAGGTTTTCAGCTATAGCTGGAACCGGTATATTTTTGAGACCCTTTAATGCTTTTGGATTAGCTTCCGAAGCCGGAAAATTTCTTGAAAAGATCGGGATATCAACAGGTATTGCAAACAGCGCGATCCTTGCCTCAGCAGGTTATTCTTTTGTAGAAGAAAATGTCAGAGGTTTCCTTGTCCCGTCAGAACCTGAACCCGTCTTCGAACAAAAACTTACACTGCTGAAAGAATCTAAACTCCCTGTAGAAGCCTGCAACTCTTTTCTTCCCGGCAATCTGAAGTGTGTCGGAACAACTCCTCTTCATGAAGAGATACTAAGATTTGGTGAGTCTGCATTCCGGAGGGCTCAGATGGCCGGAGTTAAAACAATCGTTTTTGGCAGCGGTGGAGCGAGGGCAATACCGGAAGGCTTTTCAAGAGAAGAAGCTAAAAAGCAATTCATTTCCATCTGCAAACAGCTTGCACCTTTTGCACAAAAATATAATGTTGTTATCTCACTTGAACCTTTGAATACCCAGGAGTGCAACTTCATTAATTCAGTTGCCGAAGGAGGTGAGATTGTTCAGGCTGTAAATCATGAAAATTTCAGATTACTGGCTGATATTTATCACATGCTGAAAGAGAATGAGAGCCCTTCAAATATTACAAAATACGGACATTTGTTATTCCACACTCATATTGCTGAAAAGACCGGCCGTACTGCACCAGGTGTCAATAATGATGATTTTACACCATATTTCAAAGCATTAAAAGATGTAAAATACGAAGGTCGAATGGCAATTGAATGTTCGTGGAAAAACCTGGAAGAACAGGCTGCAAATGCGCTTAATGCTATGAGAAACCAGTTGGCGTCTGTTTAGAACTATTCCCTACTTTACTGAATATAAAGAGATAATTGTGTTCTTATTATTTAACCAGAAGATTCTCTATTAAACATCAGGTTCTGCCCTTTTGTTCAACCATCATTAAAATTTTTACTTTTTGGGGGTTGGGACAACCAATAATCAGGATTTCAGATTTTGTGGATATTAAGGCCACCACTGATTTCGAATATCATTCCTGTGGAGAAACTCCAGTCGCCCCTGGCTATTGATGCAACTGCCTTACCGATATCCAAAGGGAATCCCCATCTTTTTTGAGGAACAAGCCCTTCGCTGATCAGTTTGTCATATTTATCCCTGATTTTTACCGTCATATCGGTATCGATAATACCGGGACGTACTTCGTAAACAAGAATCCCCTCGCGCGAAAGCCTGTCAGCAAAAACTGTTGAGGCCATACTCAACCCGGCTTTTGAAACACAGTATTCTCCCCTGTTTGTAGATGAAAGTACTGATGATACAGATGTAATAAATATTATAACAGGCCTATAATCAGAGATTTGTTGTTTCAGCCAAATCATTTCCCTGGCAACCTTCTGGGCAAAGAAAACCGGACCTTTCAGATTAATATTCATTACTCTCTCGTAGCTCTCTTCAGTCATTTCAAGAACATCATTTCTCTGAAGCGGCGCTACTCCGGCATTATTAACCAGAAAATCGATTCTTCCATATCTTTCAAGAATATTTGAAACGACTTCTTTATGACAACCTGTGCATGAGATATCCAGACCGACAGGAAAGAACTGAGCTCCTCTTTTTTCAATCTCCGGACCAAGAATTTCCATTCCTTCACTGTCTACGGAACGGGCAATTGCTGCAATATCATACCCTTCGGCTGCTAAAGCAATTGCAACCGATCTGCCTATCCCTCTGCTGGCACCTGTAATTACAGCTACAGGTTTGTAATTCATACGTAAAGAGTATAATCAGGTTTTACAGTAAATTTCGCTTTAAAGGTAGTAATTTGCCCGACTTTGTCAACAATCAAGATAATTATCTTCAAGATAATCTTTCCAGACTTTTTCAAACCAGAGATTCTGCTTTGGTATTTCTCTTACCTCTTCAAGATTAATTCTGACAATCCCCTTCTTTAAACCAACCTCCAGGATTTTATTTTCTATATCTCTATCGTACAGGCAAAGCTCCGGGTTCCGGTCTGATTCAGCCTTATCGCCACTCTTCGGCTTTCCCTTTTCTGTAACAATATATGACCCTCTGCTTCGTCCTCCATTTTCGAGATAAGACCTGATTGCCTCGAGATAAACAAAGTGAGTAATACAATGATCCAGCAACAAAAATGAATCAGCAAGTTCGCTGACAGAACCGGCGCCGATCTTCCCCTGAAGCTGATTCAGCATAACAGCAGCTTCTGAAGATGCGTTTGTCGCGTTTCCTCTGTCACGAATAATTCCTCCCGCCTCTGACATTCTCTTTCGTATTTCTGAAAGATACTTTTTATTGCCGGCAGCATTGCCTGAAGACATCCATCCGGTAGCAAGTATCAACGTACTATTTATTATATCCTTAGCTTCAGAAAGAAAAGCACCGGAATCCAATGACGGCACTTTATACTTTTTGCTGATGTATTGTGCTGCCCTGTAGCTACCCACCTGACCGGAATTTAATGCTGATCCTCCAGGGCGGTATACACCGTGGGAGCCATTCACCTCCCCGACCGGGAAAAGGTGCCTGAGATCAGATTCCCACCATATATTGGCTTTCAGCCCTCCGTTATTATGCTGTGCACAAACTGCAATCTGAAGAGGTTCCGTTGCCAGATCAATCCCATGTTCTTTAAAAAGAGCTATGGCAGGAGTATTTATAGCACTCAATCTTTCGATAGGAGTGCCTTTCAGAGCACCTGAATTCCTGAGATAACTTTCAACTTCAGGATCGAGGTTCTCAAGTGAAAAAGATTCACCTGTTTCCCATGATGGATTTCTGGTGTAGTCAATAAAAACGTTTCGTCCCTTTTCGTTGATTTCCCTGTAAACAAGAAGATCAATCAGTGAAGACCCATGACTACCGACCTTCCCGGGATCAAAAGGCCATTGATATCCTTTCAGAAAGACAGCTTTTGAAAGAGCCCTGATGTCAGGGAAGAAATCATTCAGAAATTCCTTCTCATCTTTCCCTTGTTTATCTTTTGATATATATCGGGGTATAGCCTGCTGATAGCTTCCCGAAAGGTTCCATTTGAATTTAAGTGATGCTATTCCAAATTGAGATTCAGTAAGATTTTGTCCGGTTGCTCCTGCTTTAAAAGCCATCCCAACCGATCCGCTCTGGGACAATGGATAAACAGTTGTTTCATATATCCCTGCGGGGCCTCCGGTTCCAAGGATCACATTCGTCGAGTTAAACAAAACAAATGCTCTGGTATGATCCTTCTCATTGGTATTTAGTGCAAGAGCCCCTATGACTTTTGATCCTGAAATATCTGTCAGGAGAGCAACACAATGATGATTGTCAAGCACTGCAATATCACGTCTTTTTACTTCCGCAGCAAGTGCCTCAAACATTCTTTTGGAGGTGTATGGCCCCACCGAGGTGGCCCTGGAGCGACGGTCGTGATCAGTTTTGTAACCTGCCCATGCACCGTATTTATCATGCGGAAATCTGACTCCAAGACTAACAAGGTTCATGAAAGCCTGAACCGATCCCTGGGCTTCGCAAAGTGCAATATCCCCATGCATGCATTTCCCGTTGAACAGATCCTGTGCCATTTCTGAAACTGAATCCGGTTCATCGCCGCTGAGAGAAAGTTTATAATAAGTCTGCTTATCCGATCCTGCATTGTTAGAGGTGCCGCCGCCCCACTGGGATGTGGCAATCAGAATATCCTTTTGTCCCATTGAATGAAGGCTCACAGCAGCATTAAGAGATGCCGCACCACTTCCGATTATCAGTGTGTTAATACGATAACAATCGATTGTATAATTGTTTATAACGACTTTTTCACTTTCCATTGGCAATAAGTTTTTTCAGTTCATTACCGTAAATTTCACGATCGCGAATTACACATCCTCCAGGTCGCATGTTTCTTATCAGCCTTGTGCATCCTGAACATGTTATACAGATTTTTGAAGGATCGGCTTTCCCATCTCTGATAAGATCAAGTGGAAGAGAAGGGTAAGCAAATGAACTTCTACCAAAACCTATAAATGAGACATCTCCGTTTTTAAGTACAGCAGCTCCTACATTCGGAGCATACTGCCTCAGATATGAATAAGCTGAACCTATGAAAAATAATTCAGGAAATCTTTTCTGAAACAGAGCGGTCCCGTTTATCATTTTAATTACTCCCTGAAGAGGGTGTTCCTCAGGAACCTGCTGACCGGGTAATGGGTTATCATATGGACGTGTTACATGCGGATTTAAGTACGGGCTGCCCATACTTATATTTATTAATGTGATACCCCTGGCTTTAAGTTCTTCAACTAATAATAAAGGTTCTGTGAAATCAGGCCGGTTGTCCTTATCTACTCCAAAGCCGTCCTGATACATGTCAGAAATGTTTAACCGTGTTGTAATGATTATCCCCGGAACTTCAGTTTTTATCCTCTCAATTGTTTCAAGCATGAACCTGAACCTGTCTACAATCCCCTCCCCACCATAGATGCTCTTATGTCGCGATCTGGCAGCCAGTAACTCAATCATAAGATATCCGTGACATGCTTTTATATCAATAGCATCAAAGCCGGAATCGGCCGCCAGTTTTGCAGTAGCAACATATTGGTCCTGAATTCTTTTAAGATCATCATCAGTGAGAAGATATGGGACTCCCTTATCGAGTGTTTGGTTCAGTGCTGCTATCTGAGGTTTTGGTTTACCATAGGGTTTGCTGTATCGGCCGGAATGGGTGAGTTGAATAACTAACAGCGGGGTGAGTCCCTCCTGATCAGCAGTTTTTCGCACCTCATCGTTAAGTGAAGTAAAAACAGCAGAGTTGTTTTTGTTTATCCATAGCTGGTTCGGATTAGACCTGCCATCGGAAGAAACCGCAACAGCTTCATACCATATTATACCACTGCCACCACCGGCATAACGAAGGTAACGTCTTTTTGTAAGGGCCGATGGAGAACCGTCTGTTTCAGAATCATATCCCTCCATAGGCTGAACGGCCAGTCGGTTTGCGATAGAAAATCCTTCTACTGATGCCGGGGCCAGCAAAGGGGATATATCATCACTGAAAGCCAATTCAAACCCAAGGGCAAGTGCCTTCTGTATTATCTCATCTTTGCTTTTAAACCTGAACCGTTCGTGCATAGATATGCGATTAACGATCAAACCCTCCGCCGCCGCCACCATTACCAAACCGGGGATTGACAACATTGTTATAGATTGATCCGAAAGTATAAGTAATACTAACTCCTCCCTGGATACTAAAACTCGTAGCTTGTTCTTTCAATCTGAGTAGTCTTTCTGCTTCTGTAAGATCGCCTTTTCTCAGGTTCAGTTGATCGTTGATATATGCAACACCTCCGTTTATCGAAAGGGATAGACCTTTTATTATCCTCAGTCGCATGAACCCATTAAGTTCCAGTTTGTTCTTAGAAAAATCATGAAAATAATTTGACCCGGAGAGTGAAACATTTATTGAGCCCCATTTTTCCTGAACCTGGTATGCAACCCTGATTTCATGTTTGAACAGACCTTCTTTGGTTTTATTTAAGATGGATGTGTCTATATAATTACTGAACTGGTATCCGGCACTGTAGAGAAGCCTGAATTGCTGGTGAGTGGCCTCTGAATATGGATATATATTATATTCAATTGCCGGCATGAATTCGGTGCTAAAATAATAATTCTCGCTTGTAGATGCTCCTAAGTCCCATTTCAGTCCTGCGGACCAGTGGTTACCAAGGCTTTTAACAAAGAGATTTTCTATTGCTTTTTCACTCCTGATGTATTCGGTTTTCTCACCATCTTCAAAAAACCGTTGCCTGTTGGTACTTTGGTCCACCTGAATCTCTAATTTAATATCCGGCGTTATTTTCGTAATATTAATTGAATTAAAGAAAGATAACCTGCTATATGATTCCTCAGCTGTAAAACGAGGACTTGTCTGCAATTCAAACACCCAGTTATTCCATCTGTCGATCACTTCTTCCTGTTCAAGTCCGGCATTGTGATTAATCTCAATCTCATTAAACAAAGGGGTTCTTGCAACATATCTCATCAAGCCCATCTTAAGCATATTGGTTCTTTTTTCTCTTATGATGGTACTTGTCTGGTCGGGACTGCTTGTGAATACAAGAGTATCATTCATCCCATTAAATGCTCCCTGTCCCTGAAAAGTAAAAGTATATTGATTCCCTCCGCTTCCTGCATCCTGGTTTGTTTCAAGTATATAAACCTGTGCTTCACGTACATCCCGCACATAATTTATATATGTTATCTCCTGCCTGATATAGTTCATATCGCAGCCGCGACAATCTAAAAAGATCTTTACGGCACCTCGCCGGGTAGTATCGGCCGCACCCGGAGTTGTCTGTCCAAAGCCCGTTTCAGGTAAAATAATCAAAAAAAGTAAAAACATCTTGATGAAAACTATTCTTTTCCCCATGCTTAGTATATTTTCAATATATTAATAGTCACCATTATCAGGGTAAATTTCCTGAGTTTTTTAACCGAATGCAAATATGCTAATAAAAATCTGTATATATTTTATCCTGAGTCACCTACATCTTAAAAATTAATGTTTTTTAACATCTTTCAATAGGGACACGCCATGGCATGTCCCTACAACAGCGTTTTATGGAAGTTTACCGACCGTGGACTAATCCACGATCGCCTGAAAAGTGATCCTGTATAGTAGTTGATTAATCGGAAATAAATCAATGTTCGGGCAAATACCTTTGGAACGAAAAAAAACAGGAGCCCTAAAAGGGCCATTAAACCTCCCGATATAAGGTTATTGATAATAAGAAAGGTTTGTATCAGAACTTTATCCAGTCCGGTCTTGTGTTTGCTGATATAAATATGCCTTGAAATATGAACTTCAGTTTTTGTTAATGATGCTGTTTTTAAATTTATTCTTGAACTGCCACCATGATTATGTTCAATGGTTATGTTCCTGCAGAATGCAATTTCGCCTGGAATATTCCGGACCCGCCTGCATAAATCAACATCTTCAAAGTACATCCAGAAATCTTCATCAAACCCTCTGATTTTTTGAAATAATTCTTTTCGGATAAGAACTACAGATCCTGATATCCAATCTGGAAAACTGACTTCCGACTTCTGACTTCCGACTTCCGACTTCAGATTTCCGAAGATAGCCCTCTGAAATCCGGTAAGATTGAAAAACTGAGGAAATGGTCCTGATGCGATGCTCTCTCTTCCATTTT